>JAGFWP010000022.1 GCA_017639935.1 Pelagibacteraceae bacterium | reverse complement strand
CAAAGGGGCTTCAGACATTGTTGACAAAGTAAATTTTAAAATTGCTGAAGACAGTAATTGTTATGTCAGCCCCTCAGTATTAATCAATGTCAATCATTCAATGAGTTTTATGATGGATGAAACATTTGGTCCATCAGTGGGCATTATGAAGGTCGCAGATGAGAATGAGGCAGCACAATTTATGAATGATAGTCCTTATGGATTAACGGCATGTGTGTGGACTTCAGATAAAGAATTTGCACTATCTTTTGGCAGGAATATTAACACTGGCACATTTTTTATGAACCGATGTGATTATCTTGATCCAGGATTGGCTTGGACGGGAGTAAAGGATACAGGCATTGGAGTGACTTTATCCGTTTTGGGGTTTGATCATGTTACAAGAGCTAAAAGCTTTCATTACAGGACAGTATAAGAGGAAATAATATGGAAAACATGAATTGGAATTATCCAACGCCAATATGGTTTGGCTTGAACCGGGTAAAAGAAATCCAAAAAGCATGCGATGATTTACAAATTAATAATCCCCTTATCGTGACTGATCCGGGAATTCAAAAAACAGATATCATTGATAAAATCAATTCATCTCTAAATAACAAAGCAAATATCTATTCAGATGTTCAAAGCAATCCAACAGGTCAAAATGTAATGAACGGCGTTAAACATTTTAATGATGGAAATCATGATGGTGTGATTGCTGTCGGGGGTGGCTCAGGCATGGATACTGGAAAAGGCATTGCTTTCATGTCTGATCAATCCAGGCCATTATGGGATTTTGAAGATATTGGAGATTATTGGACCAGGGCAAACAGTGAAAAAATTAAGCCTATCATAGCAATTCCTACAACAGCTGGAACAGGGTCAGAAACGGGCAGAGCAGGCGTGTTTACAAAAGAGGATACGAATGAAAAAAAAATAATCTTTCATCCAAAAATGCTTCCATCAATTGTTATACTTGATCCATTTTTGACAATTGCTCTTCCTCCTCATTTAACCGCCTTTACTGGAATGGACGCATTAGCCCACTGTCTTGAAGCATATTGTTCACCTTTTTTTCATCCTCTATCTCAAGGCATTGCCATTGAAGGTATTAGTATAGTTCATAAACATTTACTTACCGCCTTCAGAGATGGCGAGAACATTGAAGCACGAGGAAATATGCTGGCAGCATCCTCCATGGGTTCAACAGCTTTTCAAAAAGGATTAGGGGCCATTCATTCTCTGAGTCATCCTGTTGGCGCTATTTACAATACGCATCATGGCCTGACCAATGCTGTTTTTATGCCCTATGTTTTATTAAAAAACAAAAAAACAATTGAAAACAGAATAGAAAATTTGGCCAGGTATATAAATTTGCCAGATCAAAATTTTGATGGATTTATGAAATGGATTTTAGATCTAAGAAGTAAATTAGTAGTGCCCCACACCCTTAAAGAATTAATAAAAGATGATAAAAGATTTGAGGAAATGAGTGTTATGGCTTTCAATGATCCTTCTACAGGGGGCAATCCTATCAAACTTAATAAAAATGATTTTTTACAACTATACAGAGATACTTATAACGGGATTTTATAACAATTATATTTAACTCTTATGAATATTAATGAAATAATAAAGAAATTAAATGCTACTTCATTTTTTCAAGGTGAAATAACTGTTAAGCGTTTATATGGAGGTCTTTCAAATTATAGTTATTTAGTAACCGATAGTAATAAGAAATATGTAGCAAGATTTTTGACCAATAGAAAACATTATCATGTTTTAAATTTTCATGAATTAGCAGCTTCTAAGGCCGCAAGCGAAGCAGGTGTTGCTCCAAAAGTTATATATAATGAAAAAGAATTTTTAATTTTTGAATATATACCATCTAATCCTTTAACATTTGAAAACTTAAAACAAGAAAAAAATTTAAAAAAAATTATCTTTCTACTTAAAGTTGTTCATAAAAATGTTGCTAATTATTTTCATGGACCAGCTTTAATTTTCTGGCCTTTTCATTCTATTAAGGATTATGCCAGGACTTTAAAAGAGATCAATAGCCCCTATACTGAAGTTATAAATACTCTCTTTGATGATTCTGAAATGTTTGAAAACATGCTTAGTCCTTCTGAAATAGTTTTTTCACACGGTGATATGTATCCATTTAATATACTAGATGATGGCAAAAAGCTTTGGTTTATTGATTGGGAACATGCCGGATTTAACCACTCTCTAACTGATTTAGCAAGTATCTCGAAACATGGTGAATTAAATCAAAATGAAGAAAATTATATTTTAGAGCAGTATTATGAAGATTCAGTTAGTTCAAAACTAATGTGTCAATTAAATATTATTAAATGCGCATCCATTATAAGAGAGATTTTATGGAGCATGATAGCAGAAATTAAATTACCAATTAATTATGATTTCAATAATTACACTCATAAAACTTTAGAAAAATACAAAATACAATTAGATTCTTTTAAGAGTATTTACCTTTAAGTTTATGTATGTAATATGTTCAGTTTTTAACTACAATATAAAATGACGAAATTTAAATTAAGAAGTCAAAATTGGTTTAACAACCCCGACAATCCAAGCATGACAGCTTTGTATTTGGAAAGATATCTTAATTTTGGTTTAACACGTGAAGAATTACAATCCGGCATGCCGATTATTGGCATAGCGCAAAGCGGAAGTGATTTGTCTCCGTGCAATAGGCATTTTTTAGATTTATCAAAACGTATAAGAGCTGGAATAAGAAATTCTGGAGGAATTCCTTTTGAATTTCCTACCCATCCCATTCAAGAAACTGGAAAAAGACCAACTGCAGCTTTGGATCGTAACCTTGCATATTTATCTTTAGTTGAGGTGTTATATGGTTATCCATTGGACGGCGTGGTGTTGACAACAGGTTGCGATAAAACAACGCCAGCAAGTTTAATGGCAGCAGCGACTGTAAACTTGCCATCCATAGTTTTATCTGGAGGCCCAATGCTAGATGGAAACTTCAGAGGTCAAAAAGTGGGCTCAGGAACTATAATTTGGAAAGCTCGCAGAATGCATGCGCGAGGTGAGATTAATTTTGAAGAATTCATGGACATGGTCGCAGCTTCTGCTCCAAGTATTGGCCATTGCAATACAATGGGCACAGCCTCTAGCATGAACTCTATTGCTGAAGCACTTGGCATGTCTCTTACAGGCTGTGCAGCAATACCAGCCCCCTACAGAGAGCGATCACAGATGGCCTATGATACTGGATTTCGAATAGTTAAAATGGTTGAAGAGGATCTTAAACCTTCAGATATTATGACAAAGAAATCGTTTGAGAATGCAATAGTTACCGCTTCAGCAATAGGAGCATCAAGCAATGCGCCTCCACATCTAATAGCTATTGCAAAAAAGATTAATATTAATTTAACATTAGATGACTGGGAGCGTTGTGGAGAAAATGTTCCTTTGTTGGTTAATATGCAACCTTCAGGAAAATATTTAGGGGAAGGTTTTTATAAAGCCGGAGGCGTTCCAGTTGTAATGAATGAGTTAAATCAAAACAACTTACTTAATAAAGACGCCCTGACTGTTTCTGGAAAAACAATAGATCAAAATCTAAAAAAAATATCTAGAGAAGAAAATGAAGTCATTTGTGATTTTAAGAAACCAATAAAAGAAAAATCAGGGTTTTTAGTATTAAGAAGCAATTTTTTTGATACAGCAATTATGAAAATGTCTGTCATTAGTCCTGAATTTCTGACAAGATATTTATCAGATCCAAGCAATCCAAACATATTCATTGCAAAAGCGATAGTTTTTGATGGACCTGAAGATTACCATAAAAATATTAATAACCCAGGTTTAAAAATTGATGAAAATTGCATTCTTGTTATGAGAGGTTGCGGACCCATTGGATACCCTGGCTCGGCTGAAGTGGTTAATATGCAGCCCCCTGATGAATTACTTAAGAAAGGAATATCTTCATTGCCATGCATTGGAGAT
>JAGFWP010000021.1 GCA_017639935.1 Pelagibacteraceae bacterium | reverse complement strand
TACCCTCTCTTACGCAGGGGAACAGAGTGATGGCTTATACGGAAAAAATGGGCTATTTCCGAATGGGACCCAAAACTTTGATTGTGCCAGGACAAACGGCGTTACAACAAAATTACCCAAATCCTTTCAATCCAGTAACGACTATAGAATATGATTTAGGCTTTATCGATGGTCCTTTTCAAAAAGTAACATTAACTGTTTATGATATTTTGGGCAGAAATGTAAAAACCTTGGTCAATACGCAACAGGGAATTGGGCGATACCGATTAAAGTGGAATGGTAAAGATCAAAATGGGGTGCCGGTTTCTTCCGGTATATATTTTGTTCATTTGCTCACCAATATGGGCCGAAGCCAAACTAAAAAAGTGATGTTAATACGATGATGGGACGGATGTCAAAAACAACAGTTTTGTTTATCCTATCGTTGGGTTTAATTACTGTAGATGCATGTCGGAAAAAATACTATGCAACTGCAGAAGATATGGCAGAATACGGTTGGGTATTATTTGAAACACAGGAATATTTAACCAGTAATGCTTGGTTTTTAGATGCGATTAAGGAAAATAAAGATTGGAAAGATGGATATAATGGCTTGGGGTGGACCTATGCAAAATTAATGGTATTGGATAGTAGTATTGCCCATTTTACAACTGGATTAGAGAAAACGCAGTATCAATGGAATCCGGTTGATGTTCAATCAGAAATATTGGCTGGACTGACATTTGCGAATCACGCTTTAGGAAAAGACGCCAAAACGATCCAATATGGAACGGCATTTTTGGATTCAACCGTTAAGCCCCTTACACAGGGGTGGGCTTTTACACACGATTCTCTCCTTAATTATTTAGATGTTAGAATCACGTTGGCAGCTTCGTATTACGCTTTGGGAAAATTTGATTCTACAATTTTACAAGTCACGGTTATCTTGGATTCGTTGAATTCCAGTGAACTTGTCATCACAGATACGACCCTTACCGGTCGTAAAGAAATGGCGAAACAAATCATGACACTCCAAGATTATCTCCTTTCCAAATAATTTCACTTGAGAAAAGATAATGAATACTGGATGCTTCAGGCGCTCCATGAAGCGGAAAAAGCCTATGAAGCGGATGAAGTGCCCGTTGGTGCAGTCGTGGTATACGAAGACCGTATTATTGGGCGTGGATATAATCAACGTGAGCAACTAAACGATCCAACGGCTCATGCAGAAATTATTGCCATAACGGCAGCTGCGAATACATTAGAAGATTGGCGGCTCAATAATTGTACCCTTTTTGTCACCAAAGAACCATGCCCCATGTGTGCGGGTGCTATTGTAAATGCCAGGCTAAAAATGGTTATATTTGGTTGTTACGATGAAGAAGCTGGGTGCTGTGGCTCCTTATACCAGCTTTGTGGCGATCCTCGTTTTAAAACAAAAGTATCCGTAAAAGGTGGTGTTTTAGAAAAACAATCAATTTCCCTTATTCAGGACTTTTTCAAATTGCAAAGAAGTACGTAATTTCCGAACTGATTTATTGGAGAGATGGCAGAGTCTGGCTGAATGCGCCGCACTCGAAATGCGGTATATCTTTTGGGTATCGGGGGTTCGAATCCCTCTCTCTCCGCTAACCTTAAATATTATGAATAAAAATTCAATTATTACAATTATCATTCTATCCAGCTTTGTCTTATCGCAAAAAGCTGATTTGGTGCTAAAAAATGGTTTTATATGGACAGTTGATAAGAATAATTCAATCCATGAAGCTTTGGCTATTTCTGGCGATACAATTATTTATGTTGGATCAAATACAGTAACCGATCGGTACATTGATTCGCAGACGAAGGTTTTAGACTTAAATGGAGCAATGGTCGCACCTGGTTTTTATGATAATCACGTTCATTTTGAAAGCACTGGAAGATTATTATACGGCTTAAATCTTTTAGATGTTTCTACAGAAAAAGAATTCATTGAGCGCATTAGATCTGTTAATGATCGCTATGCAAAGGACACTTGGATAACAGGAGGAGATTGGTCAGCTTACGAAACGTGGCTTGAAGGAGACATATCTAACTACAAAAAACCAAAAAATAAAAATGGTCCATATGGCAATTATTTTCTGCCAAATAAAATAATGATAGATAAGTTCACTCGTAATCGACCTGTTTTGGTTAGGAGGTTTGACAGAAAAGTATATCTTGCAAACAATGCTGCACTTGAAAAGGCAAAAATAAGAAAAGGTGTTCCTGACCCTGAGGGAATAGTTGTTCAGAGAAATAGCTTTGGCGAGCCAACAGGTATTTTATTTAATCCAATCTCAAATAACGTTGAATCAACTGTCTTAATTAAAGATAATATTAAAGAATATTTTTCAAAAATCATTCCAAAAATATCCCTTGAACAGAGAACTGCTGAAACTCTGGAAGCATGGAAAAAGATGGCTAGTGTAGGGGTTACAAGTTATTGCGACATTACATCGGATATATCTTACATAGATATCTATAAAAATTTGAGAGATAATGGAAAAATGACTGCAAGAGTACGCTATCGTCCATCATTGGACAAATGGAAATCGGTAAAAGAAATTGGATCTAAAGTAGGGTATAACAATAAGTGGATACGATATGGTGCTACAAAAGCTTGGATTGATGGAATAATGGGAAATAGTTCAGCAAGATTCTACGAGCCATATTCAAACGATCCATCCAGTAAAGGAATCTGGAGGGATATCATGTTTCCATTTGAAAGAAGTCCATTTAATGCAGAAGACATGCAAAGCAACCTAGAAAGGTTGGCAATCAACGCTGATGCGAATGACATACAGCTTACTGTACATGCAATTGGCGATGCGGCGAATGGATATCTACTTAAAATGCTGGAAAATATAATTAATGTAAATGGTATAAAAGATAGAAGATTTAGGCTTGTTCATGCGCAGGTAATGTCTGATGATGACATTAAACGTGCCGGAGAGCTTCAAATTGTTGCTGAAGTTCAACCTTTCCACGTTGCTGATGACATGCGATGGATGGAAGAGAGGATTGGAAAAAATAGATCAGAGGGAGCATATGCATTTCGAAGATTATGGGATGCGGGTGCAGTTATAAGTTTTGGGTCTGATTCTCCAGGAACTAATGCATCACGATATTATCTTAACCCAATGTTAGGTATCTATTCTGCGGTGAGCAGAAAAACATTATCTGGAGCTCCTGAAACTGGCTGGTTTGCTGGTGAGAGACTTACTGTTGAGGAGGCGATTAGAGCATATACTTATAATACAGCATATGCAAGTTTTGAAGATCACATAAAAGGATCTTTAGAAGTTGGAAAACTCGCTGATTTAGTAGTTTTATCTGATAATCTACTTCAGATATCACCTGCCAAGATCAAAGATGTATATGTAAAATCTACTATCGTTGGTGGCAAGGTAGTTTACCAAGCTAACTGAGCAGCTTTCCTAAATACGTCAGAGTGCGACAAGTTAGTTTGAAAATTAAAAAATTCACCGAGGAGAGATTTTTTGTGAATAAAAAAAGTGTTGATTTAATGTCGATTGGCTTTTTTCACGATGAACACACTAAG
This sequence comes from Pelagibacteraceae bacterium, assembly GCA_017639935.1. GTDB lineage: Bacteria > Pseudomonadota > Alphaproteobacteria > HIMB59 > JAGFWP01. The sequence continues at coordinate 1,543 of JAGFWP010000021.1, read as the reverse complement.
AATCGGGGTTTCAAATCCCTCTCTCTTCGCAAAATACAAATAGAAAGAATATAAAAATGAAACATATATTAAAATTAATACCATTATTCATCTTACTTAGTAGTTGCTCAAAACCAGTAGCAATTAATCAGTTGATTAGTGAAGCTGGCATTGCACTTGATCCAACTACCAATGAACCATTTACAGGTGAGGCCTATTTGAACTATTTTGATGGGCAACTCAGAATGACTGGAATGTATGAAAATGGAAAGAAAAATGGCCTTTGGAAATATTTAATTGCCGGAAATGATAACCGTTTTTACAATATTACTTTCGCTGATGGGAATATGGCAAATGTAAACTATAATGACGGTGATAAACGTTGGGAAGGGTCTCCCATCGCATTTAATTCAGATTCGGGCATCGTGGATGGATCCTACTTCGTTCAGGAGCAAGATATTTACGATTATTCATCTCCTCCTGAGGTCAATGTTACACTATATGGAAATATCGCTCAAGGTACTGTAACGCGATGGCATGGGAATGGGCAAGTGTATTCAATTGGAAATTTTCTGAATGGTGAAAAAAATGGATTATTTCAATGGTGGTACGAAGATGGCTCGGCAAAAGAAGAAGCTACATTTGTGAAAGAGGCGCGAGAAGGAATTGTTACTCAGTGGTATCGAAATGGGAATAAGTTTGCAGAAGCCAACTATAAAAAAGGAAAATTAAATGGAAATCTGACCTGGTGGTTTGAGACTGGGCAGAAGAAGGAAGAAACGAGTTTTATAAATGACGATCGGGATGGCATTGCATATTGGTGGTATGCAGATGGCGCAAAAAAGGGTGTGGCGGATATTTCTAAAGGAATGGGGCTAATAACATTGTTTTCTCATGACGGATCCATTGTAAACAAGTTTGAAGTGAAAAATGAGCAAATATTTTGTAATTCAGGCGAAATATTATTGGCAATTGAAGATGTATCCAAAATGGATAATATTGCCATAGGAGATGGCACTTGTGATTGTGGTGATTGTTCGGATGAAGGGAATGCTCAATAGTAAATAATTAATGTCATTCACTTTCTATATACTATTCTAACCCAGCGATTATAATTCGGCTACAGTCCATTTGATTTGGATCATTCTGTTGACAAAAACAAATATATTTCCTGTATGATATAATTCTAAATTCACTATTGTGATGGTCTCTGCTGAAGGCTAATTTTTCTGTTAGACAATGAGGCTCAAATATCTATTCATCCTATCAATTTTAACCGCATATCTTTTTGCCGATGATCATACCATATCGGTCCTGGATTTTACCGGGGAAGGGATTGCCGATACAGAACTACAATCGTTAAGTGAACTTTTCCGGGTGGAACTCCTTAAGCAGGATACACTCCGGGTGATGGATTATGGGGATATGGACCAAGTGTTGTCCATAGCCGGGTATGATGATCCCAAATGTTCCACCATTGAATGTGCGGTTATTAGTTCCATGTTATTGGACACCGAATGGATGGCCACCATCCATATTGCAAAAATTGGTGATATTTTTATGA
>JAGFWP010000020.1 GCA_017639935.1 Pelagibacteraceae bacterium | reverse complement strand
ATGAATTTTGATCTTTCTGAAGAGCAAAATCTTTTAATACAAACAACGAGATCGTTTGTGAAAAATGAACTCATGCAATATGAAGAACTTTTAGAAAAAACAAATAATTTACCTAAAGAATTATATGAAGAGATTAAGAAGAAAAGTCGTGAAGTAGGTCTTTATTCTTGTAATATGCCAAAAGAGCATGGTGGTGGTGGTTTAAATGTTTTTGATCTTACAATAGTTGAAAAAGAGTTAGGCTATACTTCACTTGCACTTGCCGAAATTGCTTGGCGTCCTCAAAATATTCTTATGGCTTGCAAAGGTGATTTAATAGAGGAGTATTTAAAACCCGCAACAACTGGGGAGAGAAAAGATTGCATTGCTATGACAGAACCCGAAGCTGGTTCTGATTTACGTGGAATGAAAACAAATGCTGTGAAAAAAGAAGGTGATTGGATTATTAATGGAACAAAGCACTTTATTTCTAATGCCCATCTATCTGATTTTGTTGTTCTTTTCGCTTCTACAGGAAAGGATGAACAAGGAAGGAATTTATTATCATGCTTTTTGGTAGACCTAGATCTTCCTGGCGTTGAGGTTGCTAAAGGATATGACTGTGTATCTCATCGTGGTTATGTGAACAACATATTGCATTTTAATGATTGTAAAATTCCAGCAAAAAATATCTTAGGAGAAAAAGATAAAGGATTTGAACTTATGAACACTTGGCTTGAAGCAACTCGATTAACAGTAGCTGCTACATCTGTTGCAAGAGCTCAACGTGCTTTTGATATAGCTCTTGATTGGTCTGCAAATAGAAAGCAATTTGGTAAAGTTATTGGAAAATTCCAAGGTGTTTCTTTCAAGCTTGCTGATATGGCAATGGAAATCAAACTTGCAAATTTAATTTTAATGGAATCTGCTTGGAAAATTGATCAAGAAACTCTGACTTCTCAAGATGCAGCAATGGCAAAATTATTTTGTACTGAAATGGTCGGCCGTGTTTCTGATGAAGCAATCCAAATTTGTGGAGGTATGGGTCTTATGTCCGATATCCCTTTAGAAAGAATATGGCGAGATGCAAGAATAGAGCGAATATGGGAAGGTACCAGTGAAATACAACGCCATATAATTTCTCGCTCACTATTAAGACCTCTTGGAGCTTAAATATTCGTGAATTTAAATAAACTTTTTCGTCCAAAAAGTTTAGCTGTTGTAGGAGGCTATTGGACAGATTTTGTTATTCAAGGAAATCGTAAACTAGGATTTAAAGGACCGATTTGGCATATTAATCCAAATAGAACGAGTAATAAAAATAATAAATATTATAAAAATATTCAAGGTCTGCCTGGAGTTCCTGATTGTGTTTATATAGCTGTATCAAGAGATTTAACTGTAAATATTATTAAAGATTTCGCTTCTTTAAGAGCGGGTGGAGCAGTTTGTTTAGCTTCAAGATTCTCAGAAACAAATTCTAAAGAAGGCCTACTTAAAACAAAGCAACTGATAAAAAACGCAGGAGCAATGCCTTTCCTAGGACCTAATTGTTATGGATTCATAAATTATCTTGATAAAGTATCAGTATGGTCAGACCAAATTTCTGGCAATCCATCCAAAAACGGTATTGCTTTAATCTGCCAAAGTGGAACTATTGGTAATACAATCAGTTTTAATCAAAGATCACTTTCAATTGGTTATATAATATCCGTAGGCAATCAAACATATGTATCAATAGAAGATAGTATTGAATATGTTTTAAATGATAAAAGAGTAACGGCTATTGGAATTTATGCTGAAAGTTTTAACAATATAGAATTATTTTATAAAGTTTTAGAAAAAGCAAAGAATAAAAATATCCCTGTTGCTATTGTAAAAGTTGGTCGTTCAAAAATAGCTTCCGAAACAATAATGAGTCACACTGGTTCATTGAGTGGAAAAGAAGACATCTATGATGCCATATTCAAACAATTAGGTGCTACACGATGCAATACTCTAGCTGAATTATGTGAAACGTTAAAATTATTCCATACTATTGGAGTATTAAAAGGAAATAAAATTGCAATCATGGGGCCTTCGGGTGGTGACATGGCAATGGCTGGCGACAAGTCCGAAGGTCTAGCAATAAATTATTCTCCTATACCCAAAAAAATAGTGAAAAATTTAGAAAAAGTTAACCACAAGGGAGTTATAATTTCTAATCCTTTTGATTTACAAACATACAATTGGAACGACCCAAAATCACTGAGAAAAACTTTTGACTTAATGTTTAAAGCGAATTTTGATTTGATAGGACTTATGCTTGATTTTCCTAATGTAGAGGATTGTGACATTACTGAATGGGAAGATATAGTAGATGAATATATTTTATCTGCCAAATTGAAAAAGAAGCGTGCTGCTATTATTGCTTCCCTTCCTGAAACACTGCCTAAGCATATCCGTGATAAATGTTTAAAATCCGGTATTGTTCCATTACAAGGATTAAAAGAATCTTTATATGCTATTCACTGTTCAATTTTAACAGGACAAGCTTGGTCTAAATTTAATTTATTAAAAGTTTTCAAATCAAACAATAAGATACGATCATTAAAAAAAACGTACTCTGAACATCAATCAAAAAAAATATTAAGAAGTTATGGAATAGATGTTCCTAAATCTATTTTATCTAATCTTAAACAGGCTGTTGCAGACTCCAAAAAAATTGGCTTCCCTTTAGTTATGAAAATAAATTCAAATCAAATTCTCCATAAAACTGAAATTAATGGCGTGTTCACAAATATTAATTCAGAAACTGAAATTAAAAAAAGTCTTAAACAACTATCCAAATTAGGAAATGAAATTCTTATTGAAAAAATGATTCAAGACCAAGTGATTGAAATGATAATAGGAATTAAAATTGATGATCAGTTTGGGCCTGTAATCATTGTTGGTGCTGGAGGAATTTACACAGAATTAATGAATGACAGCGTTACTCTCTTACTTCCTTTAAAGAAGTCAATTGTTTTAAAAGCCATTAATGACTTGAAAATCAGCAAATTATTGAAGGGTTTAAGAGGCAAGCCCGAAGGGGATGTTGAAGCTGTTGTTCAAGCAATTATGAAAATCGGGAAATTTGCTGAAAAAAATGCTTTACGTTTAATTGAAGCTGATATTAATCCTTTAATAGTTAGGCCTAAAGGAAAAGGAGTCATTGCTGCAGATGCCTTGATACATTATTTAGAAGATATAAAATAATATGAGTGATCCAATCAAAGTAAAAAAAGAAGGCCCAATCTTAGAAGTAACAATAGACAGACCGAAGGCTAACGCAATAGATAGCAAAACAAGCATCATTTTAGGAGATGTTTTTGCTGATTTTAGAGACAATCCAGATCTTCGTGTCGCAATAATAACCGGAGCTGGAGAAAAATTTTTTTCTGCAGGATGGGATCTAAAAGCTGTCAGTAAAGGCGAGGCAGCAGATGCAGATTATGGCGTCGGTGGTTTTGGAGGACTTCAAGAACTACCCAATATGAATAAACCAATCATAGGAGCTATTAATGGCATAGCTTGTGGAGGAGGGCTTGAGATTATGATTTCAACTGACATCATTATAGCTGCTGAACATGCTACTTTTGCACTTCCTGAAATAAATGTCGGAGTTATTGCAGATGCGGCTACTATAAAACTTCGCAGACGCATTCCCTATCATATAGCCGTTGAATTTCTTATGACAGGCAGGTGGATGGATGTAAAAGAAGCAAAACATTGGGGCTTAATAAATGAAATAGTTCCAAGAAAAAATTTATTAAATAGAGCTAGAGAAATTGCGAATAAAATCGCAAAAGGACCAAATTTAATTTATTCCTCAATCAAAGAAGTATTACGTGAAACGGAAAATGTAAAAGAACAGCCCTCATTTAAAACTCTTCGATCATTAAAGACTGTTAATAAAGTTTATCGCAGCAAAGATCTTGTTGAAGGCGCCACTTCTTTTGTAAAGAAAAGCAAGCCAAAGTGGAAAGGGAAATAATTTTTTAATTATTTTTCAAAAGTAATGAGTAATAAAAAAATCAGAATTTCTTTATTGCAAATTGAAGGCAGGGAAACACCAATACTAAATGCCAGCCTAATAAAAAAATCATTAATCAAAGCTTATAAGTTTAATCCAGACATCGTTTGTTTGCCTGAATGCGCAAATATAATGACAGCGAATAAATCACATCTTTTTAAACACGCAACATTGCAAAAAGACTGCCCTGTTCTAAAAGAGTGTATTCAATTTGCTAAAAAATATAATAAATATGTCAGTGTTGGATCCCTATTGTTAAAAAGAAACAATTCATCTAAGCTTTTTAATCGTTCTTTTTTTATTAATCATCTAGGAAAAATACTAGCCTACTATGATAAAATTCATTTGTTTGATGTTGATATCAACAGAAAAGAAGTTCATCGCGAGTCAAAATCTTTTCACAAAGGGAACAAGGTAACTTTTGTTACTTCTCCTTGGGGGAAAATAGGCCTTACTATTTGCTATGACATTAGATTCCCCAATCTTTATAGAAATCTTGTAAAACAGGGGGTAAAAATAATTCTAGTGCCAGCAGCCTTTACTGTGCCAACAGGAAAAGATCATTGGGAAATATTGTTACGTTCAAGAGCAATTGAGAATACGTCATTTATTATCGCGACTGGTCAATGTGGCAAACATCATGCGAGAAGAGCAACATATGGACATTCAATGATTGTTAATCCGTGGGGAAAAATAATTATCAAGGGTTCTTACAAACCCAAGGTTATCAATGCGATAATTGATATGCGCGATATTGAGAATGTTAGGAGTAGAATGCCTTCAATTAATCACGACCTCATAAATTTTTACAACTGAAAGTTTTTTTAAAAACACTTATTAAATCAATCTTTTAATGTATTAATTTAAAACCCATTAGTAAGGGGTAACTTATTTTTTTGAAGATTTATTAAATTTATCCATTTTTATTAGTGTTTTATGACTGACATGGTGTTCTATGCCTTCAGAGTCAGCCAAAGCTGTTTTATTATCTATGCCTAAATTAATTAAAAATTGATAAACTATATTGTGTCTTTTTCTTGAATGACTGGCAATTTTTTGACCCTTCAAAGTTAAGAAAATGGATCTATAAGGCTCTTTTTTGATATATCCCTGTAATTGCAATCTCTTGATGGTTTTATTAGCTGTAGCCTGAGCTATATTTAGTTTGGAAGCTATATCGACTATCCTAGCTTCACCTTTTTTACTGAGCAGGTAAGCGATTAGTTCTAGATAATCCTCAGTGTTTTCAGTTTTATGGGCGTTTCTTACTTTATCAAAAGACATGGTGATTAATATAATACAATAATTATTTAATGCATTAATAAAAAATATAGCTATGGCTATAATTATTAGCTATATACCTAAATATGAGTTCTCAAACCATCATACTATATGGAGTTCTAGCGAGTTTTGCTGCAGGTATGATGACAACAGTGGGTGCAATACCCAGCTTATTTATTAAAAAAATATCGCCAAAATTTGAAGATACAACATTAGGATTTGCAGCTGGCGTAATGCTTGGCGCATCATTCTTCTCACTTATCGTACCAGGATTAGATTATGCTGATGATCTTTGGCTGAACAAATATCTTTCTGTGCTGGCTGTGTTAGGAGGTTTGTTAGCTGGAGTCTTGGGTATATGGTCAATTGAGCGATTTTCGCCCCATGAGCATTTTGTTATTAAAAAACAATATGATGGTAGAGTCAAAGACAAGATTCTAAAAATATGGCTATTTATCATAGCTATAACTATTCACAATATGCCAGAAGGACTTGCGGTAGGGGTTGGCTTTGGCGGTGGAGACTTAGGTAATGCTGTTGCTTTAGCAATTGGCATTGGTATACAAAATGCACCTGAAGGGTTAGCTGTAGCATTTGCCTTACTGACAATTGGATATTCAAGAATGAATGCATTTTTAATAGCTGGTGCAACAGGTTTGTTTGAACCCATAATGGGCTTCATAGGCGTTTCAATTGTTACGGTATTTCTCCCAATTCTTCCGGTAGCTTTGGGTTTTGCAGCAGGTGCCATGCTTTTTGTAATTTCCCATGAGATTATTCCTGAAACACATAGACGAGGGCATGAAAACTGGGCTACGGGTGGATTTACAATTGGTCTTTTAACAATGTTAAGTTTAGATATATTATTAGGATGAGTATACAAACAGATTCAGTTGGACGTAATGCTTTAATTATTGCCTTTATTATAAATCTAATAATGATAACCGCGGATCTAGCGTACGGTTTAATGATGAATTCTGCTTCATTGTTAAGTGATGCCGCTAACAATGCAGGAGATGTTTTTATTCTTGGATCAAGCATTCTCGTATTATCATCAACCACTGTTGTGAAAAATAGACTAGCATTGTTAAAGGGAATAATAATGATAGCATTTGGTTTGTGGGCATTCTATTACGTATATCTAGGCATAATAGGAATGTCACAACTGACCGGGGGTATTATTTCCTTTGTTGGAGTGATATCATTAATAGGTAACACTAGTGTTGCATTAATGATGTATAAACACCAACATAAAGATATAAACTTCATGAGCGCCTTCATATGCTGTAGGAATGATGCAATTGCATCAGTTGGAATTATCCTTGCCGGTTTACTGGTGATATTTACAAGATCATTTTGGCCCGATATTATAATTGGGAGCTTTATAGCAACTATTGTGTGTCTTGGAGGTATAAAAATTATCAGATTAAGTTTAAAATCTATTCCTTCCGTAGAAGATGATTGCTGTTAATATTGAAAGATAAAAAAAGTTATTTTATATCTATAATTTTGACAATCAACTAAATCAAAATAATAATCAGTCAATTAGTTAATTATTCAATTGTTATTTTTCCATCAATTCTATTACTAGATTGAAAATTCTTAATTGATAGTGTCATGTTTAATTCTATTTCATCTCCAGCTTTGATAGTGCCTTTTTTATCTGCTTCATATATATGATTTTCTATTATGCGCTGTGATGTAATGCCAACTTTTTTTAGGAATTTCCTTATTTCCATATTTAAATTATCTTCATTCATGCTATTCCTTTCTTGTTTTCATTTTAACTTTTTGCATCTTATTTGCCTAATAAAAATATGAATATAAAGAAGAATATTTCAACAAAAACCTTGCATAAACAGAAATTAAGAGAAATGAGACTAAAAAAATTAGAACAAAAATTAAAATCCAATATTTATAAGAGAAAAAAAAATATATTGAAAGATTGCGATGGATAAACTCCAAATAACAGGAAAAGCTATTTTAAAAGGTTCAATTTCAGCTTCAGGCTCTAAGAATGCAGCGCTTCCAATAATGATAGCATCCTTGCTATCTGAAAATGGTTTATATCTTAAGAATTTGCCAGCACTTCAAGATATATTGACAATGAAGAAACTACTAGAAAATTTTGGAATAAAAATTAAAAAAATAAATTCTCAAACCTTTTTTGATTCTACCAATATCAATAATTCTTTAGCTGATTATGATTTAGTTAGAAAAATGAGAGCTTCAATATTACTTTTAGGCCCTTTGATTGCTAGATTTAAAAAAGCTAAAATTTCTTTACCTGGCGGATGCGCTATTGGAACTAGACCAATAGATATTCACCTAAATGGATTAGAAAAATTAGGTGTAAAATTTTCTATTGAAAATGGATTTGTTTCTGCTGATGTTAAAAAAAATCTTACAGGTGCACATATCAAACTTTCTTTTCCAAGCGTAGGAGCTACTGAGAATATTATGATGGCGGCATCAAAAGCAAAAGGAGAAACAATTATAGAAAACGCAGCTAGAGAACCTGAAATTGAAGATTTAGCAAAATGTTTAAACAAAATGGGAGCTAAAATTGCAGGGGCTGGAACAACAAAAATAATAATTGAAGGAGTTAAAAAATTATCGAAAAGTGAACATACAATAATGTCTGATAGAATTGTCGCAGGAACTTATGTCATTGCTGCTGTTATGCTTAATAGCGAGTTTATAATTAAAAAAATTAAACCAGATTTATTATCAACACCTCTAGAAGTTTTACAAAATATGGGAGCAAAACTAGAAATAGGAAATGATTCTATAAAAGTTTTACCATCAAGTGGTATAAAAGGAATAGCTTTGAAAACCAAACCCTATCCTGGTTTTCCGACAGATTTACAAGCACAAATAATGGCTTTGATGTCAGTGGCAAAAGGAAGTTCTCAAATTAAGGAAATGATTTTTGAAAACAGATTTATGCATGTCTCCGAGTTAAATCGTTTGGGCGCTCATATAAAAACTAAAAAAGATGTTGCCTATATTGAAGGTGGAAGAAGTTTGAAGGGGGCTAAAGTAATGGCTAGTGATTTGAGGGCGAGTGTAAGTCTTGTGCTTGCAGGATTATACGCCGAAGGAAAGACGACTATAAATCGTTTATATCACTTAGATCGCGGTTATGAGAAAATTGAAGAAACGCTTGGAAAATGTGGACCTATTATCACTAGATTGAAATAATCAAACTTTCTGTAGAAGTTTTTTAATAGGAGTATAAAACAGCAAAAAAATTTATGACTAGTACAAAGATAATTATAGCAGTGCCCCGCGGAAGAATAATTGAGAGTTGTAAGAATATACTAAATAAAACAAGTTTTTCTCCAGATTCCTCATTATTTGATGATAATTGTAGAAAACTCACTTTTACATCATCAGACCCCAATATTGACTTTATCAAAGTTCGTGCTTTTGATGTCTGTACTTTTGTAGCATTTGGGGCTGCACAAATTGGTATTGCTGGAGATGATGTGGTTCAAGAATTTGATTATTCAGAAGTTTATGCTCCACTAAATCTTAAAATTGGTCACTGTAGATTATCGGTTGCAGCGCCAAGAGCCTTAATAGAGAAAGAAGATCCTTCAACATGGAGTAATATAAGAATAGCTACCAAGTATCCAAATTTAACAAAAAAATTTTATGCTAACAAAGGAGTACAAGTAGAAGCGATTAAGTTAAATGGATCAATGGAGCTAGCCCCTTCTTTATCAATGTGTCGTCGTATAGTTGACTTAGTATCAACTGGTAAAACACTTGAAGAAAATGGATTAAAAGAGGTAGAAAAGATTCTAGATGTTCAGTCTAAACTTATAATCAATAGATCTGCGTATAAAACTAAAACCAAAATGGTTGAGTCTGTTATAGAATCAATTAAAAAAGTTATTACGTGAAAATTATTAATAATAAAGATTCTAATTTCTTATCAGATTTACAATTTTATCTGGAAAATCGATTACAAGATAATAGTGAAGAAATTGATCTTGAAGTAAAAAAAATTATTAGTGAAGTAAAAGAAAAAGGGGATGAAGCTTTATTTTATTTTTCAAAAAAATTTGATGGCGTTAATTTAGATGAATCAAACTTGTTAATTTCAAGAGAATTACGCAATGAATATAAAAATAAAATTGATTTAACTTCATTAAAAGCTTTTGAAACAGCTATTGAGAATGTTACGAATTTTCATCAAAAGCAATTGCCTCAAAATTATGAAATAAATAAAAATGGTTTAAAAACAGGTTCATTATGGAAACCTATACAATCAGTAGGACTATATGTTCCAGGTGGAAAAGCGGTTTATCCTTCTTCTCTAATTATGAATGTTGTTCCAGCTAAGGTAGCAGGAGTAAAAAGAATAGTTGTTGTAACACCAAATGTTAATGAGAAAATTAATCCATATATTTTAGCTCTTCTTGATATTTTGGAAGTATATGAAGTTTATCAAGTAGGAGGAGCGCAAGCCATAGCGGCACTTGCTTATGGTACAAAAAGCATTCAGCCGGTTAATAAAATTTTTGGACCCGGTAATGCCTATGTTGTGAGTGCTAAAAAACAAGTATTCGGAAAAGTTGGCATAGATTTAATAGCCGGACCATCAGAAATCGTAGTTGTTGCAGATAATAAGAACAATCCTGACTGGGTTGCTTCTGATTTAATAGCTCAAGCTGAACATGATGAAAGATCGCAATCAATATTGATAACTGATAGTCAAGATTTCTCAACTAAGGTTTTATCAAGTATAAAAAAATTAATGAAAAAACTTCCAAAGCGAGAAATTATAAAAAAAAGCTTAGATAATTTCGGGATTGTTGTGATTCTAGATGATTTGAACAATGCGCCAGAGATCATTGATATTATTGCGCCTGAACATCTTCATTTACAAAATGAATCTTATGAAATTATTTTTAATAGAATCCAAAATGCCGGAGGGATATTTCTTGGTGAATATTCATCTGAGGCATTTGGAGATTATATCGTTGGAACTAACCATATACTTCCCACATCAGGATCAGCAAGATTTTCATCTGCATTAGGTGTTTTAGATTTTATGAAGCGTAGTTCTTATGTAGAAATGAGCAAAAACAGCGGATATGAATTAGAAAAATATGTATCTCAAATGGCGGCAATCGAAAATTTAGATGGACACAAATTGTCAGTAAAAATTAGACAAAAGCAAAAAAAATAAATATATGAATCAAAAAAACAAATGAGGAATTAATGCCCAAAGAAGGTTCTATAGAATTTCAAGGAGTAGTAATGGAATTGCTTCCCAATGCTATGTTTAAAGTTAAATTAGATAATGATCATGAGATACTTGCTCACTCATCAGGGAAGATGAGAAAAAATAGAATAAGAGTTCTCGCTGGTGATAAAGTTACTGTTGAAATGACACATTATGATTTAACTAAAGGAAGAATTACTTTTAGATGGAAATAAAAAATTCCACTAAAAATAAAATCACAAAATTAAATAGAATAAAAACAAAATGTCCAGTTTGCAAAAAACGCTCTATAGATCCTTTTACTCCATTTTGTTCAAAAAAGTGTAGTAATAGTGATTTAATTAAATGGCTATCTAATGAAAATTACATAAATTTAGACTTAGAATAATAGAAGAGTTATATTCACTTATTTAGAATATTTAATTGAAATGCTGGACAAAACAATTTATCTGATTTTTCTTTAGCCCAGGTAGCTCAGTCGGTAGAGCAGAGGACTGAAAATCCTCGTGTCGGTGGTTCAATTCCGCCCCTGGGCACCACGTTTCGTAGTTTCGTTTAGCTTAAACTGTTCAGAGACTGTTTTTACTTTCTAGAAAGTGAGAAAGTATGGCGTTCATAAAACGAAAAAAATATAAAACCAAATCTAGTTATCAGGCCATCGTAAGACGGAGAGGTCATAGGACTTTTGTTAAATCATTTGAAAAGAAAACAGACGCTTTAAAATGGTCCAGAGCTGTTGAGAGAAAACTAGATACAGGCGATTATGCTGATTATAGCGAGGCGTCTAAATTATTACTTGGCGATATCTTCAAGCGATACATATCTGAAAACAAACATAGAAAACTGAGAAGTTGGAAAATGTATGAGTTTCGAATCAAGATACTATTGAAGGATACTGTATCAGATATTAACTTGCTTAGACTGTCATCAAAACATCTGGCAGAGTTTAGAGATAGAAAACTATTAGAAGTGGGTAATGCTACATTTAATAAATATTTATCTCTAATTAGTGTTGTTGTTGATACAGCCATGCAAGATTGGGGAATATATCTGCCGTTAAATCCTTGCAGATTAGTCAAACGAGAAAAAGAACCTAACCCAAGAGACAGAGTATTAAACGATACTGAATACAGCAGATTACTTCAGGCGTGTTCTAAAAGTAATAACAAGTATTTAAAACCTATGATCCTATTTGCCATGGAAACGGCAATCAGAAAAGGGGAGCTGTTACAACTGCGTTATGTGAATATTAACTTTGATAAGAGAACCTTGTTAATACCTTTTACAAAGATTGGTAAACCAAGAACGATACCATTAAGTCAAAAGGCTATTGATATACTACGATCCATGCCAAGACGATTAGACGGAAAAGTATTTCCATTAACTGTTGATAGTTTGAGGTCTAGTTTTAAGATTGCAAAACAAAAAGCAAGAATAGAAGGTTTTCGCTTTCATGATATCCGCAGAATGTCTTGCAGCTCTTTATTTGAAAGAGGTTTTAGTATTCCTGAGGTCCAGGTTTTTTCAGGCCACCGCACTAGTGCAATATTACTAAGCACATACACTAAGTTAGACGCTGAAAAGATTGCAACTAAACTTAGAGAAAGTGGTCAATAATGTTGGGCGTTCTATGTTGGCTACTTGGCAATATTATTTGGTGGGT
>JAGFWP010000002.1 GCA_017639935.1 Pelagibacteraceae bacterium | reverse complement strand
AATTATATATAATTCAAATTAATCTAGATTGTAAGTGATTTAGAGTTTTTTATAGATAGAAATTATATACAATATGAAAAAAGAAGATCAGAGAGAAATTTACGCGGATGTTCTGGAGCGTTTAGTAGAACATTTGCAAAAAAGAACAGATGTTCAAAATATAGATTTAATGAATTTATCAGGTTTTTGTCGAAATTGTTTATCTAAATGGTATGTGGCAGCAGCTGAGAAAAGAAATTACCATATAAACTATGATGACGCTCGTAGTTTAATTTACGGCATGCCATATCAAGAATGGAAAGATAGATATCAAACTGAAGCTTCAAAAGAACAGTTAGATGCATTTGAGAAAAATAAAAGCTAGTATAATGCCTCTAATTGACTTTGATATTTTTCTTTTACTTTGAATCTTCTGACTTTAAGGGTGGGCGTCATCATATCGTTTTCAACTGTGAATTCTTCATCTATTAATAAATATTTTCTAACTTGTTCTATTTGAGATAATTTTTTATTAACTCTTTCAGTTGTTTCTTTTATCATTTTTATAAAATCTGGATCTTGATTGAGTATCTTTAGATTAAATTCTTTATGATGATCTTTTGCCCATTCCTGTGCATAATCTCTGTCAGGAACTAAGATTGCGACAAGATAGTTTTTAAAATCCCCATATATCATGGATTGGGCAATTTCTGGCTCTATATTAAATTTTTCTTCTATACGAGATGGGGAAATATTATCTCCTCCTGCATTAACGATTATATCTTTTTTTCGATCTGTTATTTTTAAGTATCCTTCTTCATCCATTTCCCCAATATCTCCCGTGTGAACCCATCCATTGATTAAGGTAGAAGAAGTTGCTTTTGGATCATTCCAATATCCGTTCATAACATTTTCTCCAGAAACTAATATTTCTCCATCATCAGCAATTTTTACTTTTGTTCCTTTAAGAATAGTTCCTACTGTATCTAATTTTATTTTGTGAGGAGGATTAGCACTTACAACAGGAGCGGTTTCTGTTTGACCATAACCTTGCAATAAAGGAAGACCAAGTGCACTTAAATAAATGCCAACTTCGAAATTAAGTGCCGCTCCTCCTGATACCAGGGCTTTCAAGCTTCCTCCAAATCTTTTATTCACTTTTTTTCGAACAATTTTATTGAGCAGTCCATTAAATTTTTTTTCAAAAAAAGAAAGAGGCTCATTAAAATATATTTTTTTCCCTAACCTCAGTGTTTCTTTGAAGAAGAATTGACTGACTTTGCTTTGTTTTTTTAAACCCTGGGAAATTCGGGTATGCAAGGAATCATAAAATCTTGGTACAGCCGTCATGATATGAGGCCTTGCTTCAGTCATATTAACTAGAAGTTTATCAATTCCCTCAGCATAATATATTTGAGCACCAATACCCATCTTATAGAATTGCAATGTATGTTCATAAGAATGGGACAAAGGTAACCACGAGAGAACACGAACTTTATTTAAAGTTGAAATAATATCGTTCAGTAAATGTTTTGCACCTTCACAATTAGTTAACATTGCTCCGTGACTTAACATAACGCCTTTAGGATTTCCTCCTGTGCCAGAAGTATAAATTATACACGCAGTATCTTTTCTACTATGATTTTTTATAATTTCGGAAAGATTAAAATCACTATTTCTATTTTCTTTTATTAAAGAATTCCATGAATGCACTGTAATCGGAACATCATAATTTTCATTGTCATCATTTATTTTAATCAGAGTTTGACACATGGGTGAACTTAAAACTGCCGGAAGGACTTTTTTTGCTAGATCATGACTTGAAACAATTATGCAACGCGCACCTGAATGTTTAATGATATATTCATAATCATTTGTTGTGCTGGTTGTATACGCTGGTACTGAAATAGCTCCTATAGCCATGATTGATAAATCAGCAATTTGCCATTCAGGCCTATTTTCTGATACAATTACAACTCTGTCACCTTCTAGTATGCCTAAATTTTTTAAAGCAGTAGAGAATCTCTCAACATTACTCCTTACTTCTTTCCATGTTAGTAATGAATATTTGTCATCAATTTTTCTCCATAAGTAAGGCTGATCTTGTAGCATTGAAGATTGTTTCTCAAAAATCTTAACGACACTATTAAATTCATCAAAATTAAGTGACATATTTCTTGTTCTCCCTAAAAAGCCTAGCTATTAAAACTATATCTTATTAATCGGTATGGCAAATAAAACCAACAAAAGAACAAAATCCAAAAAATCAAATAATCTTGGAAAACTCCCAGTTTGGGATCTTTCAGATCTTTATAAGTCAACTAAAGACAAAAAAATTACATCAGATTTAAATTTTGTTAAAAAAGCTTATAAAAAATTTGAAAAAAAATACGAGGATAAAATTAAAAAATTAAATGGCAATAATTTACTTAAAGCCATTCTTGAACTCGAAGAAATATCAGAAAAAGGAAGTCGTATTATATCTTTTGCACAATTATTGCATCATGAGAATATTGAAAATGAAAATAATAAAATTTTTTTTCAAAATATTGATGAAAAAATTACCGAATATGAGTCATCAGCTGTTTTTTTTAATTTAGAGATAAATGCGATCAAAGAAAAACAATTACAAAAATTTTTTAAAAATAAAAAATTAAAAAAATTTCAAACTTGGATAAAGCATTTAAGAATGTTTAAACCCTATCAACTGAGCAAAGAATTGGAAAAGTTATTACTTGAGAAAGATATAACTTCAAATGATGCCTGGATCAGACTTTTTGATGATACGATCGCGTCGCTTCGCTTTCCATATAGAAAAAAAAAATTATCTAGCGCTGAAATTTTGAATCTTTTGTCCGAAAGAAATGCTTCTAAAAGAAAAGACGCAGCCAAATCTATTGGAAAAGTTTTAGAACAGAATGTAAAATTATTTGCAACAATAACAAACACGCTTGCAAAAGATAAATCTATTGATGATAAGTGGAGAAAATATCCAAATCCCGTAAAAGCAATGAATCTTTCTAATGATGTAGAAGATAAGGTTATAGAAACATTATCCAAAACCGTGACTTCATCCTATTCTAAATTATCTCACAGATATTATTCTATGAAAGCTAAATGGTTTGGGGTAAGGCGCCTTAAATATTGGGACAGAAACGCTCCGCTACCATTTCAGAGTAAAAAAACTTTTAAATGGAATGAAGCAAAATCAATTGTACAAAATGCTTATTCATCTTTTCATCCTAATATTGGAAAGATAGTAAAAAAATTTTTTGATGAATCATGGATTCATGCTCCTGTAATTAAAGGAAAAGATCCAGGAGCCTTTTCAGCTTCAACTATTCCTAGCGTCCATCCATATATTTTAATTAATTATCAAGGAAAAGTAAGAGATATAGCTACTTTAGCGCATGAACTAGGTCATGGCGTTCATCAATATTTAGCAGCCAACAAGCAAGGTCATTTTAATTCTGACACACCTCTTACTTTAGCAGAAACTGCAAGTGTTTTTGGTGAAATGCTAACATTTCAATCAATATTGAAAAATGAGAATAATCAAACAGAAAAAAGGGCTTTATTGGCAAATAAAGTTGAAGATATGTTGAATACAGTTGTTCGTCAAATTTCTTTTTTTGAATTTGAAAAAAAAATCCATACAAAAAGAAAGAATTCAGAACTAAGTGTTAAAGAAATTTGTTCAATATGGATGGAAACTCAAAAGGAAAGTTTAGGCCCATCAATTAATTTCGAAGATGAATATAAATATTATTGGACATATATACCTCATTTTATTCATTCTCCCTTTTATGTTTACGCTTATGCGTTTGGCGATTGCCTCGTTAATTCTTTATACGCTGTTTATCAGGATGGATTAAAAGATTTTAACAAAAAATATATTGCATTATTAGAAGCCGGAGGTTCGAAAAGATACAGGGATTTGTTAAAACCTTTTAATCTAAATCCTTCTAATTCCGATTTTTGGTACAAGGGAATTTCTGTAATTGAATCTTTTATTAATCAATTAGAAGAAATTAAATGATTAATTAAATATGAAAGATAAAGAATCAAAATCTTTTATAAAGCAAATTAAACGCTATGCTAAAGTTGGCGGAGTGGTTGGCACCCTAGCTACTAAGCTTGCTAGTCAAAAATATCTTGGTGTTAAATTAGATAAAAAAAAACATGCAGCTGAAGTTAGAAAAGCGCTTGGAAATATTAAAGGCCCCTTAATGAAGGTTGCACAGTTATCTGCAACAATTCCTGATTTATTACCATCAGAATATGCTACCGAACTAACCCATCTTCAATCAAACGCTCCTCCAATGGGCTGGTTATTCGTTAAAAGAAGAATGGCCGCTGAATTAGGACTGCATTGGCAAAAAAGTTTCAAAGAATTTGGTAAAGAAGCATCAAGAGCCGCTTCCTTAGGGCAGGTGCATAAAGCCAAGCTTCCAAGCGGAAAAGAAGTTGCTTGTAAATTGCAATACCCCGATATGATGTCAGCAGTTACAGCTGATTTATCCCAACTAAGGTTAATTTTTTCTATTTATCAGTCATATAATAAAGCCATAAAAACTGGTGAGATTTATAAGGAGATTACCCAAAGATTAACAGAGGAACTCGATTACGAACGTGAAAGAAAACTTACACAAATATTTGGTGAAATATTTTCTAAATCTTCCTATGTTCATATTCCTAAAACAATTGATAATTTATCAACAAAAAGATTATTAACAATGAGTTGGCTAGAGGGGAAACCTATATTGGATTTTAAAAATGCAAAGAAAGAAGTTCGCAACACAATTGCAAAAAATATGTTTTATACCTGGTACAAGCCATTCTATGAATATGGAATTATTCATGGCGATCCACACTTAGGAAATTATACTATCCAATCAAATCACACGGTAAATCTTTTTGATTATGGGTGTATGAGAATATTTGAAGGCAAATTTATTCAAGGTGTCATAGATCTCTATTATGCTCTTCAAAATAATGATGATGAAAAAGCTGTCCATGCATACACTCAATGGGGGTTTGCAAATATGACGAAAAATAAACTTGATGTGTTAAACAAATGGGCAGAATTTATTTATTCTCCTTTAATGGAAGATAGAGTTCAAAAAATACAACAAAGCGATAGCGGCATTTATGGCGCGCAAGTTGCAGCTAAAGTTCATAAAGAGCTGAAAAAATTAGGCGGTGTTAAGCCGCCCAAAGAATTTGTATTTATGGATAGGGCAGCGGTCGGTCTGGGATCTGTTTTTATGCATTTAAAGGCTGAAGTTAATTGGCATGAAATCTTTCATAGTTTAATAAAAAATTTTGAAATAAAAAAAATGAAAACTAGACAACAAAAAATTTTAAAATTAGTAAAGCTTTAGACATTAATCTATATGCGAATTTCCATCATTAAAGAAATTAGTTCCCGCGAGCAACGTGTGGCAGCTTCTCCTGAATCTGTTAAACTTTTACTTAGGTTGGGGGTTGATGTTTTAATTGAAGAGGGAGCGGGTGTTTTATCCGGATTTGTTGATGAATCTTTTCAATCTGCTGGCGCTAAAATAGTAAATCGCTCGGAATGCTTAAATGCGAACGTTTGTCTATGTGTGCAGATGCCTCCCAAAGAAGATATTGATAAAATGAATGATAACACAATTCTAGTTGGGATACTTAATCCCTATGAAAATAAAAACAGTTTTAGTGATTTAATTCATAATAAAATAACCGCATGTTGTATGGAATTAATTCCAAGAATTAGCAGAGCACAAAGTATGGACGTCTTATCTTCTCAGGCAAATCTATCAGGTTACAGATCAGTCATTGATGCTGCGGAGCAATTTGGAAAGGCATTTCCTATGATGATGACAGCAGCGGGAAGGGTTAATCCTGCTAAAGTTATGGTTTTAGGAGTGGGTGTTGCAGGCTTACAGGCAATCGCCACAGCTAAAAGACTGGGCGCTGTTGTGTCTGCTACAGATGTGAGAATTGCAACTAAAGAACAAGTAGAAAGTTTAGGGGCTAAATTCATAATGGTAGAGGATGAAGAGGCACAAAATGCGGAAACCAGTGGTGGATATGCAAAAGAAATGAGTGAAGAGTATAAACAAAAACAATCTCAGTTAATTGCGGAAACTATATCAAAACAAGACATTGTAATTTGCACGGCTCTAATACCTGGAAAACCAGCACCGGTGTTGGTAAGTGAAGAAATGATAAATACGATGGCCCCTGGATCAATAGTAGTTGATCTTGCCGTGGAAGCTGGGGGTAACTGCCCACTTAGTAAATTAGGTGAAATTGTAATTCATAATAGTGTAAAAATTATCGGTCACGCAAATGTTCCAGGACGTGTTGCAAAGGATGCCTCTGCTTTATATGCAAAAAATATTGTAAATTTTCTTTCACTATTCATAAAAAAAGATGAGAAAAAAATTGATATTGATTGGAACGATGAAATTATTAATGCAGTCGTGTTAACGCATAATGGGGCATTAAAACTAGAGGAATTTAAATAAGATGGATGGCATAGTAAATCATAGTTCAGACATCTTTGTAATCGGCCTTACAGTTTTTTTTCTTGCTTGTATAATTGGATATTATGTAGTTTGGTCGGTAACACCAGCGCTCCATAGCCCCTTGATGAGTGTAACAAATGCGATTTCAAGTGTGATTATTGTTGGAGCTATTCTTGCAGCAGGTCCAGGAGGGTATGGAGTTTCGAAAATTTTTGGAATGATCGCCGTCATATTAGCTACCGTAAATATTTTTGGTGGATTTATTGTGACCTATAGGATGCTTTCAATGTTCAAGAAAAAAACCAAGACCAAAAAAGAAAAACAATAATGTCACCAAATATAGTATCAGTATTATATTTAATTTCGGCATTACTTTTTATATTTGCTCTTAGAGGTTTGTCGCATCCAGAGTCATCACGTACAGGAAACATTTTGGGCATCATCGGTATGATCATAGCTATTGTTACAACGCTTATGTTTAAGAGTGTTTTAAGCTATGCAGAAATTGGAGCGGCTGTTTTAATTGGCGGTTTTATCGGAACAATAATTGCCCTTAAAATTGAAATGACAGCATTGCCCCAACTAGTTGCAGCATTTCATAGTTTGGTCGGTCTTGCGGCGGTGTTTGTTGCAGCTGCAGCTTTTTATGATCCTATGTCATTCAATATAGGAAATGTCGGTTCAATTTTTAAAAGCAGCCTTGTTGAGATGAGTATTGGTACTTTTATTGGTGCGGTAACCTTTTCTGGCTCAGTTCTTGCCTTTGGGAAATTGCAAGGAACAATATCTGGAAATCCAATAGTATTTAAATTCCAACACTTAATCAATGCTCTAATTTTTTTATTTATAGTAGCATTAATTGTTATTTTTGTTTTAACACAATCATCATCTATTTTTTGGACAATAGTTGTTATCTCAATTTTATTAGGTTTTTTAGTTGTAATCCCAATAGGTGGCGCTGATATGCCCGTTGTTATTTCAATGCTCAACTCTTACTCAGGGTGGGCGGCTTGCGGCATTGGTTTTACTCTCAGTAATAATCTTTTAATTATTACTGGTGCGCTTGTAGGCTCTTCAGGAGCAATACTAAGTTACATTATGAGCAAAGGAATGAACCGATCTATCATCAGTGTTGTCATGGGTGGCTTTGGAGGAGAACAAGCTAGTGTGGGCGGATCCGACAACTCTGATAAAATTGTGAAACAAGGTAACGCTGAAGATGCGGCCTACATTTTGAAGAATGCTGATTCAGTTATAATTGTTCCTGGCTATGGAATGGCTGTAGCACAAGCACAACATGCTTTAAGAGAAATGTGCGATCTTTTAAAGAAAGAAAACATAAACGTTCGTTATGCAATTCATCCTGTAGCTGGAAGAATGCCAGGTCATATGAATGTGCTACTTGCTGAAGCAAACGTGCCATATGAGGAAGTATTAGAGCTTGAAGAAATAAACTATGATTTTCCAATGACTGAAGTTTCATTTGTAATAGGTGCCAATGATGTAACCAATCCAGCAGCGAAAACTGATAAGACATCTCCAATTTTTGGTATGCCGATTTTAGATGTTGAAAAATCTGATTCAGTCCTTTTTGTCAAAAGATCATTGGCAACAGGGTATTCCGGGGTTGATAATGAACTTTTTTATAGAGACAATACAACAATGCTTTTTGGTGATGCAAAAAAAATGTGTGAAAATATTGTAAAAGCTCTTGGCTAATACTAATCGTTTTTACGTCTGTTTAGTTTCCTAACTCGTCTGATCGATTCTTCTTTTTCGCGAGCTTTACGCAGACAAGGCTTTTCGTAATGTTTTCTAAGTTTCATTTCTTTGTATAGACCCTCACGTTGCATTTTTTTCTTTAAGCTTCTGAGAGCTTGTTCAACATTATTATCTTTTACTGTTACTTCTATTGTCAAATTAAATCCTTTTAAAGTGGGCTGGAATTAACATATAGTTAAAAGTATTGCAAATATTCTGGTTATTTTTTTAGAAATTATATATTAAAACAACATATAAGAGATCCATATATCAAATAATGTCTATCTTGAAAATCGCACGATTAGGTCATTCCATTCTTTATAAAAAAGCTTCACTTGTAGATAATATTACAGAACCAGGTATAAAAAAACTGATACATGATATGTCAGAAACGATGATTGACTATAAAGGAATTGGGTTAGCTGCCCCACAGGTGCATATTAGTAAACAAATAATTATATTTAGAATGATAGAGGATCAAGAAAAAAAAAGTAATGAAATCAAAATTACTGCCCTTATTAATCCTAGAATTATTAAAACCTCAGAAGAAACAGATAATAAATGGGAGGGATGCTTATCTATACCAGGAATGTTAGGTCTTGTAAAAAGACACTCCAGTATTAGTTATGAAGGTTTTGATATGAGTGGCAATAAAATTCAACAAAATGCTGAAGGGTTGCATGCAAGAATAGTTCAGCATGAGTGTGATCATTTAAATGGTGTAGTTTTTACTCATCGTTTAGTAAATAAGAAAGCTTATGGTTATGAAGATGAAATTGAGGAATATTGGAAAAAAAAATATGAGTAATATTTATTTAGTTTCAATTCGAAAAATTTTTGTATTTTCTAGGCAATAATATCAGGTTCTGTTTTGTTGCGTAAATAAGTTATTTTGTCTTTAAGAATTAATTTTCTTTTTTTGATTCTTTGAATTTGTGAAAAATTTACAGTCTGTTTTTCTTGTAATTGAATTAAAACCTCATCAAGATCTCTATGCTCTTGTTCTAAACGATGGAGTTTGTTTAATAATTCATTTTTTTCATTCATCACAATTAATTATGAATAGTATTAAATTAATTAATAATAATCTTTTTTCTTAAAAAATATTAGTATAATACTTTACGGTGTCTAAAAAAATAGGAATTTTGACAAGTGGTGGAGATTGTGCAGGTTTGAACACCGTAATCAGAGCCGTTACCCTTAGGGCTGTGAATAAGTATAATTGGCAAGTATATGGCATAAAAGATGGAACGCTTGGACTTATGACCGATCCTTTAAATATTATTGAACTAAAACCAACAGATTTTGATGGTAATCTGATGAGAATGGGCGGCACATTTTTAGGAAGTAATAACAAAGGTAACCCATTTAATTCAGATATATCTGATCAGATTATAGATAGTTTCAAAAAAATTAAATTAGACGCGCTCATAGGCATTGGCGGCGATGGAAGTATGAAAATATTACAAGCATTAACTAAGAAAGGAAGAATCAATTTTGTTGGCATACCGAAAACTATTGATAACGATGTAAAAGAAAATGAATTATCGATTGGATATGATACTGCAGTAGATATAGCAACAAATGCTCTTGATATGCTTCAGCCAACTGCAGCAAGTCATAGAAGAGCAATGATTTTAGAAGTTATGGGAAGAGACGCGGGACATATAGCTTTGAATGCAGGAATTGCAGGTGGGGCTGATGTAATCTTAATTCCTGAAATACCTTACTCGCTTAAATCAATTTCAAGACATATTGAAAAAATTAGATCTACAGGAAGAAATCACGCTTTGGTAGTTGTCGCCGAATCTGTCAGAAAAGAAGACGGTTCTAGAGTAACAGTAAAATTTGTTGATGGGGAAGTGCGTTTGGGAGGAATTGGCGCTTATATAGGTGATGAAATATATAAAAGTACCGAAGCTGAAACAAGAGTAACTGTTTTAGGACATGTGCAGAGAGGCGCACCGCCAACTCATCGTGACAGATTGATTGCAAGTGCTTTTGGAGTGTATGCGGTAGATTTAGTCGCAAAAGAGAAATTTAATAGAATTGTTGTTTGGCAGAATAGAGGTGTCACTGATATTGATTTAGATTCAATTGCAGGAAAATCGAAAACAATAAGTAAAAACGATCCACTAATTAAGGTTGCCGAAGGATTAGGTATTTATGTTGGTGAATTATAGATTATCTTATACGGTAATTTTTTCCAATTCGTTTTCTAATTGCTTCTAATAATCGTAATAATTTTTTTACCCCTCCCTTCGTCTTTAAATTGAAATTTCATAAGTTCATTATTTTCATCATACCATAAAGTATATTCAGGAAAGGGACCCTTATCTTTAGGATTGCTTGAAGCATTAAGAATAAATTTATTACATTTAATATTCTCTTTATTTACTTTAATTTCTTCATAACCTAATTCTTCAACATCAATTGTTCTAGCTACCCCTTTTTGAGTATCAAAAATTTCTTTTTGTTTTAAAACATCAATATTCCAAAAATTTGAAGGAAGTATATTCTTATCCAATTCCAAATTTCCATCCATACCTGAAGCTAAAAATGAATCATTGTTATCTTGTCCTTTTATAAAATATTCTCTTTCATCCTCAAAATCAGAATGGGCAACAATTTCAGTAAAATTACCGTTTATCCAAGTTTCAGTAGATTGATGAGCAAATTCATATGCGGTAACAAATAATACTTTTACCTTAATATCAATATTTGTTTCAACTAATAAAAAATCATTATTTTCTGTAAATGTTATCTCGTGACTACCAATTACTTTATTTTTTCTGACAACATCAAACTTAACCTCTCCATTCTTTGGTATAGGAAAAGAGTAAATATCAAAACAAAATAAAGTAATTAATAAAAATATTACAATTCTTAGATTAATCATAAAACATTCCAATAGGCTTCTATTATAAAAATTCGATTAATACTATTTTTATTAACCATTGTATTAATTTTTGTATTTATGTCGATGATAAGCAAAAAGCATGGATGCTAAAAGTAACACCGAGTTAGTTTGATGTAAGCTTGCAAAGAATATTGGCACATTATTAATTAACGTTAATATACCTAAGAAAAATTGTAGTGAAATAGAAATTATAACTAATATTAGGGAAAAATTATCCCCCCTGTATTTTGTTGAAATTAATAAATATAAATGAATAGAAAAAACTAAAAGAAAAGTAAGGCTAGCTAACCACCTATGATTAAAATTAATTGCTACAGTGTTTTCAAATGAGTTAAGCCATCCGTATTCGCTAAAGTAATAACCTTCTGGTATAAATTCTCCGTTCATCAAAGGAAATGTATTGAATGATTGGCCAGAATGTGTTCCAGCCATAAAACCACCTGAAATTATAGTTATGAAAAGAAAAAATAATCCTATATGAAAAATATTATTAATAGTCGTATTAGTTTCTTTGATAATTTCTTTTCCAAAAAATGAAGTTAGGGTAGTCCAAAATAAAATGCAAAATATTATCAAGGCATTAGAGAGGTGAAAAGTAAGTCTATAGGCGCTAACATAAGGATTATCTATTAATCCGCTTTTTACCATCCACCAACCCACTAGAGCCTGAAACAGACCAAATACAAACACTATAGCCAAAGTCAGAAAAAGTTTTTTTGAGATATTGTTTGTTAGCCAGAAATATAAAAAGGGAAATATAAATACTATACCCATAAATCTTGCAAAAAAACGATGAAACCATTCCCACCAAAAAATATATTTAAACTCATTAAGAGACATTAACTTATTAACGATTTGAAATTCTGGGGTCATTTTGTAATTATCAAATGCATCCACCCAGGCTAGATGTGAAAGGGGTGGAATTGTGCCCATTATGGGATTCCAATCCACCATTGATAATCCTGATTCCGTTAATCTTGTTAAGCCTCCAATAACAATCATTAAAAATGTCATTATTGAAAGAATAAGAAGCCATGTTGAAATTCCAATATGGTTTTTAGAAACTGAATCAATAAAATGCATAAAAAAGATCTATATTTGCTAGAAATTGTAATAAAAGTTGTTAATTAATCATTTTTTTATGAATCACAATACAGATGTTATTATAATTGGTGCAGGCCCTGTTGGCCTGTTTGCTATATTTGAGTTGGGTCTATTAAATCTTCAATGTCATCTCATCGATAATTTAGATAAAGTTGGAGGACAGTGTTCAGAATTATATCCAGAAAAACCAATTTATGACATTCCTTCTAGGGTAAAAATATCTGGTCAAGAATTAACTGATGAATTAATGAAACAGGTCAAAGTTTTTAATCCCGTTTTTCATTTGAATCAGCAAGCAGAAAAAATTGAAAAATTATCTGATCAATTATGGAAAGTAAGCACCTCTGCCGGAAATATAATTTCAGCAAAATGTGTTGTTATAGCAGCAGGGGTCGGAAGTTTTGTACCAAGAAAACCTCCAATTGAAAATATTGAAAAATATGAAAATACCAGCGTATTCTATTCTGTAAGGGATAAAAAAAAATTTAATGGAAAAAATATTTTAATTGCTGGCGGTGGCGATTCAGCACTTGATTGGGCAAATGATTTGTCATCAATAGCTGATGTTACATTGATGCACAGAAGAAAAGAATTTAGAGCCGCGCCAACAACAGTATCAAAAATGTTAAATTTAGAAAAAAAAAATAAAATTAAATTTATATTAGGTCAATTAGACTCTATTCAAGAAAGTGAAGGACAACAGTTAAATATAGAATACAAAAATGACGAAAAGAAAGATTCATTAAAAGTTGATTTTTTACTTCCTTTTTATGGACTAAAAATGGAACTTGGTCCTATAGCTAATTGGGGTTTAAATCTCTATGAGAATCAAATAGTTGTTGATACCGAAAAATTTGAAACTTCTGAACCTAGTATTTTCGCAATTGGTGACATAAATATTTATCCTGGAAAATTAAAATTAATTTTATCAGGATTTCATGAAGCTGCTTTGATGGCGCAAAAATGTTTTAGTTATTGTTGTCCAGATAAAAAAAATGTATTTAGATACACAACGTCTTCTAAAGATTTACATAAAAAACTAGGAGTTTAATGGGCATTATATTTGTGAAAGACAGGGAAGGGAATTCACACAAACTGGAAGCGGAAGCAGGATCAACGATAATGGAAATTATAAGAGATGCAGGGTTAGAAATAGAGGCTGCTTGTGGGGGATGTTGTGCCTGTGCAACGTGTCACGTATACGTTGAAGAGAATTGGCTTAGTAAGCTAAAAACTAGATGTGAAGAAGAAATTTTAATGCTAGACCAAGCTTTTCATGTTGCTAATACTTCTAGATTATGTTGTCAGCTAGAATTTGATGAACAAATTAATGGGATAGTGTTAACTTTAGCACCGGATTAGTATTGACTTTTTTTAATATTTTGTATACAAATTATTTGTATACAAATTAAATGGCAGACACTTCTCTAGCTGAGAGAAAAATTGGATTACTGATTTGGCAGTTATCAAATCTTTGGCAATCCAAACTTCGTAAAATATTAAAGGATTATAAATTGACACTGAATGAATATCTCATTCTTGAGTCAATTTTTGATTTATCAAAAAATCAAAAGGAATTATCTCAAAACAGGATTTCTATTTTTGCAGGAATTGATGTTTCAGTTGCCAGTGTTACTTTTAAGTTATTAGAAAATAAAAAACTTATTATGAGAAGAACAAAGAAAGATAATAGAAAAAAAATTGTAGAAATGTTAGCTAATGGTATTAATCTACACAATAAGGTGAAACCATTGATACTAAAAGAAGAGTTAAACATTTTTAACAAATTGCAAAATGAAATCTACAATTTTAAAAATTTAATTAAATTACTTTTAGGAAAAAGGGTAAGAATAAAAGCGAAGAAAGTTTTATGAACAAAGTCAATAAGAATATTTATGAATCACTGATTTCCTGGCCATTTATGGAAGCTAAGAAAATAATTGAAAATTTTGGAGGGTTGAATAATTTTTCCACACCAACAAAAAAATATGTTTTATTCGAAACTGGTTATGGACCATCCGGATTACCCCACATAGGCACCTTCGGGGAAGTTGTTAGAACCTCTATGGTAAAAAATGCCTTTGAAACTCTTGTTGATTGCGAAACAAGACTTATAACTTTTTCCGATGATTTGGACGGACTAAGAAAGATTCCAAACAATGTTCCTAATAAGAGCATGCTTGAGAAATACATTGGGCAACCATTAACTTCTATTCCAGATCCTTTTGAAAAATATGAGAGCTTTGGTCATCACAATAATGCAAAACTTTGCTCTTTTCTGGATAGATTTAAATTTGAATATGAGTTTGTAAGTTCAACAAGTAAATATAAATCTGGTGATTTTGATAAAACACTGACTACTATCTTAGAAAACTATGAGGAAATTATCTCTGTTATTCTTCCAACTTTACGCTCAGAAAGAAGGCAGACTTACAGCCCCTTTCTTCCTATTAGTCAGGTAAATGGAGTAGTTTTACAAGTTAAAATTGAAGAATACCGCCCTAAAACAAATTCAATCATTTTTATTGACCCAGCTAATAACAAAAAAACTGAAATTGAGGTAACCAAAGGCAATTGTAAACTTCAGTGGAAAGTTGATTGGGCTATGCGCTGGATATCATTAGATGTAGATTATGAAATGTGCGGAAAGGATTTGATTGAGAGCTTTGATTTAGCTTCAAAAATATGCCGTATTATGAAAAATAAGCCACCTGTAAATCTTATATACGAAATGTTTTTAGATGAAAAAGGTGAAAAAATATCAAAATCTGTTGGAAATGGCATAAGCGTTGATCAATGGTTGCGTTACGCAACACCTGAAAGCCTTTCATTTTTCATGTTTCAAAAGCCTAAATCAGCAAAAAAATTATTTTATGATGTGATACCAAAGAGTGTTGATGAATACTCTTCTTTTTTAATTAAATATCATAAAAAAGATGATGTCGATGATTTTAATAATCCTGTATGGCACATACACAATGGGAATCCACCAAAATTTAAATCAGAAATAAATTTTAACTCCCTAATGAACTTGGTAAGCATCTGCAACTCAACAGACAAAAATGTAATATGGGGATTTGTCAAAGAATATGATGACTCCCTTAATCCAAAGGATAATCCAGAATTTGATAAACTAATACAATATGCGATAAATTATTACATTGATTTTATTCAACCAAATAAAAAATACACAAAAATAAATAATGACAATAAAGAACTGTTTGAAGATATTTTGGCCTTTTTAAAAACAATTGATAAAGAGTTGTCCTCAGAAGAAATTCAAACACAGATTTATGAAATTGGAAAAAAATATAATTTTGCAAAACTTCGAGATTATTTTAGATTAGTTTATCAAGTATTATTAGGTCAGGAAGAAGGACCACGCCTCGGATCGTTCATTAAACTTTATGGAATAAAAAAAACCTGTAAATTATTAGAAGACGCTTTGAAGCAAAAATGAAGAAATTGAACTAATAGTTAATGAATAATTTGTTATTAAAATTCATGCGTTTTTTCCCCCCTGAAATATCACATTCACTTACTATAAAAATTTTAAAACTAAAATATTCATCTCAAATTTATGATGATGACCCTAGTTTGCACCAACATCTTTTCGGTCTTGATTTTAGGAATCCAATCGGACTAGCAGCAGGTTTTGACAAAAACGTAGAAGTTGTTCAATCTCTCTTAAACTTAGGATTCGGATTTGTTGAAACTGGAACAGTTACTCCCAAACCACAATTTGGGAACAAAAAACCAAGGGTCTTTAGACTGTTAGAAGACCAAGCAATCATCAATCATCTAGGTTTTAATAATTACGGATCAAAATATGCTGAAAACAAACTTATAAAATTAAATCTAAACAATCTTTCCAAAGGGATTGTTGGAATAAATATCGGTAAAAATAATGATACAAATTATGCTGTTGATGATTATTGTTTAGGTCTAGAAAAACTAGGACCGTTAGCTCATTATACTACCATCAACATATCATCTCCTAATACTCCTGGACTTAGAGATTTACAAAATCGTGGTCAAATAGAAGTTTTGGTAAAAGCGCTTCGCCAAAGAAAAAAAGAACAACCGAATTTAGAGAATAAACCTATACTATTTAAAATAGCACCTGATTTGGAAGAAGAACAACTCAGGGATATAGCTCTAATGAGCTTAGCTAATGAAATAGATGGTTTAGTAATCAGTAATTCAAGCATTGACAGGCCTTCTTCATTAATTTCTCGTAACAAAAATGAAATAGGGGGGTTAAGTGGAAAACCATTATTTATTAAATCAACTTTAGTCCTTAAGAAAATGTACACTCTTACAAACGGTCAGATTCCACTCATTGGAGTTGGAGGAATTTCAAATGGGATAGAATTCTATGAAAAAATTAAAGCTGGAGCATCCTTGGCACAAATATACACAGCTTTAGTTTTTCAAGGGCCAAAAATTATAAATAAGATAAAACAAGAAATCCTTTCTTGTTTAAAAACAGATGGTTTTAATAATATAAAAGAAGCTATTGGGAAAGACGTATGAAAAGCACCCAGACCATCGAAGGTTTAGTAGATATTATCAATCAATACGATGTATTTATCCTTGATCAGTGGGGTGTAATGCATGACGGGACAAAAGGATATATCCAAGCCATTAAATGTGTAGAAAGGCTATATCAAGAAAAAAAAGAAATAATTATAATTTCAAATTCTTCTAAAAGAAAAGAGACGTCTATAAAAAAATTGCCTAAACTGGGTTTTGATCCTAAACATTTTATGGAAGTTATAACAAGCGGTGAAATGATTTGGCAAAGTCTAAATAATGAAAGTCATGATTTTACAAAAAATTTAGAAAAAAATTGTTATCATATGTATGATCAAGACAAAGAAGATGGAAAATATTTTATTTTCGGATTAGAAAAATTTAATTTTGTAGAAGATATAGAGGATGCAAATTTCATTTTAGCTTGCACACCTCTTCCAGGACATAATGTCATTGATTATATTCCATTATTGACAAAAGCTTTAGAAAAAAAATTACCCTTTATTTGTGCTAACCCGGATTATGAAACAGTAGAGAATAATTCTGACGAATTAAATATTTGTATGGGAACTATTGCACAACTTTATAAGGGCCTGGGAGGTGAAATTTTTATTTTAGGAAAGCCTAAAATAGATATTTACATAGAATCCACAAAAAAAATAAAAAAATTAAATAAATCCAGAGTGATAGCCGTTGGTGATTCGATGTATCATGATATTCAAGGAGCAAATTCTTTTGGAGTAGACAGCTTACTAATAACTTCAGGCATTCACCGATCAAGTTTTGATAGTAAAAAACCTAGATGGGAGACAACTATAAATCAGGTAAATAATTCAGGCATATCGCCAACATTCTTGTGTTCAGAATTTCAAATATAAGATTAGAAGCTTGACCAAATTATAATTTTTCAATACTAATCTGGCCACATTATGTCTATGAAATGTCAGTTAACCGGGAAAACCTTTCAGACTGGCAACAATGTCAGTCATGCCAAAAATAGAACAAAAAGACGTTTTTTACCCAATCTTCAAAATGTAACTTTTATTAGTGAAAAACTTGGAAGATCAATTCGGTTAAAAGTAGCAGTAAGCGCAATTAGAACAGTTGAAAAAAGAGGCGGTCTTGATGAGTATTTGCTTAGCGCATCTAACACAAAGTTGCCTCCTAAAGCATTAAAAATCAAAAAACAAATTTTATCTATTTCCAATTAATTAGGTGTCAAGTCCTTTAAATATTTTTGAAGGATTGTATCAGTTGTTTTCATTAAACTTTGACGGGTTTGTCACAACATTTAACAACATTCCAATTGAGTTTACATGGTTTGTATTTTTGCTTATCGTTTTTCTTAGCATTCTAATATTTTTGAAATTTTTTGGAGAGGTTGGCTTGTATGTTTATACCTCCATAGCGGTAATAGCAGCAAATATACAAGTTTTAAAAATCGTTAAATTTTCTTTTTTTGCTGAACCGGTTGCATTAGGCACAATTTTATTTGCATCAATTTTTTTATGCACAGATATTCTTGCAGAATATTACGGAGGCAACAGTGCGAGAAAGAACATTTTAATAAGTTTTTTAGGCTTTTTATTAATGACTATTTTGATGCTTTTTACTATTGGATTTAAGCCTCTAGATAAAATTACTGCAGGAGATAATTATTCTTGGGCGCTCCCTTTGCAAGATAACTTACTAGGTGTTTTTTTGCCATTCCCTATTTTCTTTATAGCAAGTATGATTGCTTATTTATTTAGTCAATTTTTTGATATATGGTTTTTTGAAAAAATTTCCAAATTTACAAATAGAAGATTTCTTTGGTTTAGGAATAATTTTTCCACAATAGTTTCATCGCTTGTTGACAACACTATATTTAGCGTTTTTGCTTGGATAATATTCAATCCCAATCCACTAGACTTTAACACAGTGCTGTTTACATTTATATTAGGAACATATTTTCTAAGAATCTTAATAGCTTTGTTTGATACGCCTTTTATCTATTTGGCAAAATACTTTTTACCAAATAATCATAATGAATAATTTTGAATGGAAAATTAAAAAAACGGCATCTCAATCTAGGGCAAGAACAGGAGTAATAACTACCCCGCATGGCAGAATTAACACGCCCGCTTTCATTTTTTGTGGAACCAAAGCAGCGTTAAAATCAATTAATGTTGAAGAAGCTAGAAGATGTGGAACACAGATTATCCTTTCCAACACATATCACTTAATGCTTCAGCCAGGCAGTGAAGTTATTGCCGCGCATGGTGGATTGCATAAGTTTATGAATTGGAAAGGACCAATGCTGACAGATAGCGGGGGATTTCAGATTTTTTCTCTAGGACATGGTACGATAGCAGATGAAATCAAAGGCAGAAATTCAGATAACAACAGAAATATCTCTTTAATTAAAATTTTAGAAGAAGGGTCGTTATTTAAATCTTATATAGACGGATCCAATCAACTTTTATCTCCTGAAAAATCTATTAATTTACAAAGAAAGATCGGGGCTGATTTAATACTGGTTTTAGACGAATGTACCCCTTTTCATGTTGACAAAATTTATACAGCTAACTCTATGAAAAGAAGTCATCGTTGGTCAAAACGCTCAATTAACAGTTTTCAAACAAATAATGTTTTTATTTCCTGTACTGGTTCTGCGGGGCCACAAGCTCTTTACGGCATTATTCAGGGCGGAATTTACTATGAACTAAGGGATGAAAGTATAGAATTTAACATTGGAAATCCTAATTTTTTTGGGTTAGCTATTGGAGGCAGTCTGGGATCTTCCAAGGAACAAATGTATGAGTTAGTTAAATATACATCGACAAAACTGGGTAATAAACACCCTGTTCATTTATTAGGTATTGGAGATCCATTGGATATTTGGAATTTAGTGAAATGGGGAATAGATACATTTGACTGTGTCAGCCCTACACGTTTAGCAAGACATGGGGCTGCCTTGATGAAGACAAAGTCAGGAAAGATTAATATAAAAAATTCTGCTTACAAAGATGATTTACTACCCCTTGATATAAATTGTAATTGCACGATATGTAATAATTATTCAAAATCGTATTTACATCATTTATTTAAATCAGCTGAGTTATTAGGTTTTCAGTTAATCTCAATTCATAATATTCATTTTATGAATAATTTAATGACTTATATCAGAAAAGCCATAGAAGATGATAATTTTGATGAAGCAGAAAACAGGTGGTATTTAAACTAAACTTTTTTTGTTGAAAATATATTTGATAACTCATTAAGAAGAACTTCACCCAACTGGTCAACATCCATTATGGTCACAGCTTTGCTATAATAGCGAGATACATCATGACCTATTCCTATGGCAATCAAATCAATATCAGTATTATTCTCTATTTGAGTTATTGATTCTTTTAGATTATTTTCAAGATAGTTTCCTGGGTTGACTGAAAGGGTTGAATCATCAACCGGGGCACCATCACTTATGACAATTAATATTTTTCTATTTTCCTGTCTTCTCTGAATTCTATTAAAAGCCCATATAAGAGCTTCACCGTCAACATTTTCTTTCAATATTCCTTCACGAAGTAGCAATCCTAAATTCTTTTTTGATCTTCTCCATGGCGCATCTCCTGATTTATAAATTATATGACGTAAGTCATTAAGCCTTCCTGGATTTGGAGGTTTGTTTCTCTCAATCCATTTCTCTCTAGATTTCCCCCCCTTCCAGGCTTTTGTTGTAAAACCGAGTATTTCAGTTTTAATAAGACATCTTTCAAGTGTTCTAGCCAAAATATCAGAACATAAAGCAGCTACAGTGATGGGTCTTCCTCTCATAGATCCAGAGTTATCAATTAGCAAAGTTACTATAGTGTCTTTAAATTCGATATTTTTTTCTTTTTTGAAAGATAATTTATTATTCGGGTTAGCAATTATTCTAGCAAGTCTTGAGGTATCAAGAAATCCTTCTTCTTGGTTAAATTCCCACTGCCTGTTTTGTTGTGCCAACAGTTTTCTTTGGAGACGATTTGCAATTTTAGCAATTAAAGGTTTAAATGAAAAGACTTGTTGATCTAAGGACAAACGCAAGCGATCCAGTTCCTGGTTATCACAGAGATTATGGGCATTGACAATTTCATCATATTCATTGGTAAAATATTTGTAATTTTTTTTATTAAATGATTTGAGATCAGAAAAATATTTTATATTATTTTCATTAGAATCATCTCCAGCCTCCCCCTCTTCATCAACTGCCGAAGGTTGAGTTTCATCGGATAATAATTCAAGATCATATTTTTTATCCATTTTATCATTTTTATCATTTGAATCATTATCGTTTTTTTTATTATCTTCCGATTCATCATTTTTTTTCAAAGATTTTTTTTCTGGATCATTAATATTTATCTTTTCAAAAAATCCTAAATTATCTAATATTAATTGAATTTGATTGGCAAAATTTTCTTGATTATCAATATTATTTCTTAATTTATTGAAATAGTTCGAATATTGACTTCCTAATTTTTTTTTAATAATTTTTTTATAACTTAAATATCTGCCATCTAATGTTTGATTTGTTAATTCTCCATAACTCACATATTTGAATGCATTAACAAGATTATCCTTATTACTATTTTTTTCGTTAATATTTTTCAGATCAACATTATGTTTATTATGAATATTTAATTTAATTCCTTTAAATATATTAGATCCTTTTGCTTCAATTCTAGACTGTTCTAGAGCACGGAAAATTTCATTAGCTGTATCATTTGAATTAAGATGTTTTTTGTGGATTTGAGAATCATGTAACCGAAATTCTAACGCCATTGCATCAGCTTCAGCTCGGAGATAGGTTAAGTTTTTTTTTAAGGACGATATACTCGGATTAGCTAAATTTACTTGTTCGCCATTAATTGATGGATTTTTATCAACAAAATTTATCTCGATTTTTCCAGATTTACCAATAGATTTTACGGTTGCTGAAAGTGATTTTTTGAATAAATCAACTATTTCTTCATTCTCTAACATTAATAACCTTGGCATCAGACATATCTATCCCAAAAGCTCTTTGATAATATTCATGAACAATTGACCTTTCAAGTTCATCACATCTATTTAAAAAAGAAAGTTTAAAAGAATACTCAAGATCATTAAAAAGAAGATAGTTTTCAGCCCATATAATTACAGTGCGAGGACTCATAACAGTGGATATATCCCCATTAATAAAGCCAGACCGTGTTAAATCTGCAGTAGCTACCATATTTTTAATTATTTCTTTACCCTCTATATTATTTAGGTCATTAACCTTACTGAGAATAATTTTTTCTTCCTCTTCATTTTTTAGGTAATTTAAAGAAGTGACTATGTTCCATCTATCCATTTGCCCTTGATTGATTTGTTGTGTGCCGTGGTAAAGTCCTGATGTATCACCTAAACCTATTGTATTGGCAGTGGCAAACAATCTAAAATATTTATTTGGATTTATGATGCGAGACTGGTCAAGCAATGTAAGCCTCCCCTCAGACTCAAGTATGCGCTGAATAACAAACATAACATCAGGTCGTCCCGCATCATATTCGTCAAAGACCAGAGCAATTGGATGTTGATACGCCCAGGGAAGTATGCCTTCCTGAAATTCTGTAATTTGTTTTCCATCTTTTAGAACTATTACATCTTTGCCAATTAAATCTATTCTACTAATATGACTATCTAGATTAATTCTGATGCAAGGCCAATTAAGTCTAGCGGCAACTTGCTCAATATGAGTTGATTTTCCTGTTCCATGGTAACCACTAATGAGAACTTTTTTATTTCCAGAAAACCCTGCTAAAATAGCTGTTGTAGTTTCTGGATCAAACTTATAATTTTTATCAATAGGAGGCACATAATCATTAGGTTTATCAAATCCCGATACTTTGAATGGACAGTCAATCCCAAATAATTGTTTTGTGTTGATTTCAACATTGGGCATTAAAGTGGAATCTGTATTTTGTTTTTTTTCAATCATATATTTTTTTTTAGAAATTTCTTAAGCAATATTTTGTAAGCTTCATTAATTTCTTTAAAATGGTTTTCAGCTTTTTTATTGTTATCGTTTACATCAGGATGGAAAATTTTCACTAGTTTTTTGTATTTTTTTTTAATTTTTTCTAAAGAAATTGGCAAAGATAATTCTAATATTTTGAGACTTTTGCATTCTTCAATGTTTAATTTTTCTTCTATTGTCTTATTTTTTAGAAAATTTTGAAAATCCTTTTCTTTTTCAAACAAACTATAATCATTATTAAAAAACTCTTTTATTTGACTGATAATATTATTTGGATTTCCCTTTAAAGGCCAGGAAGGCCTATCCCAAACAGCATCTTTTCTAATTGAAAGTTCTATTTGATCAACATTCAACCCTTTGTAAAAATCCCATGATTTATTGTAGGCGGTTACATGCTTAAGGCAAAATAAATAATATTCATTTAATTGCAGTCTTGATTTTGGCGCTTTATACTCACCCAGATCAGTGCAAAGATCGTAATCACATAAACAAGCTGGTTTTTTACTTTCCCAAGAGAGATTATTTTTCACAATTTCATATTTAAATTTTGCCATCTGTTCAATATAATGTAAAATTAATGAATCGTAAAAAAAAAATTGAATCAATTTTAAAAAAAAATTTTCTTGGTTGGCAAGCTGTGGTAAAAGACGTTTCAATTTTGCACAAAGGTCATAATAATTATGATGGCAAAAATGAAACTCATTTCAGCATTATTATAAACACAAATAATAAAAATAAAGAATCAAAATTATCAATTCATAGAAAAATAAATGAATTATTAAAAGATGAGTTTAATATGGGTCTTCACGCACTCGAGATAAAGATTATTAATTAATTTTTTTTATTTCCAAACGTAAGATTTGTTTACGCGAATGTGATAGTACTTTGTAAGAAAAATATTCATCATTTACGATTTCTCCATACAAAGGTATTTTTTTTGCGAGATTCATTACATATCCGCCAATAGTAGCAGCATCACTTTCAGGTGAGTCCAAATCAAACTTTTTATATAAATCTTTTAAATTTTGTCCGCCCTCAGATATTATTTTTCCCTGGCTATTAATTTTAAATTCAATTTCTGGAACATCCATTTCATCAACAATTTCTCCCACTATTTCCTCTATAATATCTTCTAGGGTAATAAGGCCTAACAATTCACCGTATTCATCAATCACAAAAGACAAGTGTTCTTTTTTTTTCTTAAACAAGACCAGTTGATCCAATAAATTTGTTGTTTCAGGAATAAACCAAGGTTTTTTTAAACGTTCAAGAATAATGTTTTTACTATCCAAATCTTTATTAATATCAATATTAAGAGTTCTTTTATCAAGCAAACCGATAATGTTTTCCGGATTTTTTTTCCAAAAAGGGATTCTTGTAAAATTACTTTTATTTATATCTCCAATCATTATATTCAAATCCAAATCTGAATTTATAGAGAATATATTTTTTCTATGCGTGAATACTTCTTCCACAGCAGTATCATTTAACGTAAGTATGCTTTGTAACATTTCTTTTTCATGCTCCGAGTCAGGATTAGAAGTTTTATAAAGATCAATTATTCCATGAAGTTCTTCTTCAGATTGTTCATCCAATATTTTGGTATTTGTAAAATTCTTTTTATTTATTATAAGATTGACAATTACATTAATAAAAAACACGAAAGGGAAGAGCGTTTTATTTAAGTAATAAATAAAAGGAGAAATAACCATAGCTGTTCTTGTAGGCTTGTTAATAGAGTAAGTTTTTGGCAAAACTTCAGCAAATAAGACGAGTAAAAAGGTCATTAATAATGTTGCATAAAATATTCCGGTGATTCCAAACAAATCATAAAAAAAAGCAGTTGCCAGTGAAGAAGCCAAAATATTCACTAAATTATTAGAAAGCAGCAAAGAAGATATAACTGTCTCTTTTTTATCAATTATTTTTTTTAAGTATTTGGCACCTTTACTTCCTTTTTTAATTTTAGAAATAACTCTTGCTTTTGAAGCAGCAGTTATAGCTGTTTCAGATCCTGATAAAAATCCTGATAATAAAATGAGAAAAATAATTATCAATAACAGAAATAAATTCAAAATAGACATAAAAAAATTAATTAATTAAGTTTTTTAATTCCGTAATATTCAGTCCTCTTTTATAG
The DNA here is from genome assembly GCA_017639935.1 of Pelagibacteraceae bacterium. Lineage (GTDB taxonomy): Bacteria > Pseudomonadota > Alphaproteobacteria > HIMB59 > JAGFWP01. The sequence continues at coordinate 7,221 of JAGFWP010000002.1, read as the reverse complement.
TAGGCTTCGCCTACTTTTTTGAGTAGTATTAGGTTTATCTTATTATTTGTATTTTTCTTGTCAGCTGAAATTGCTTTATACAACTTATTATTAATCACAGATTTTGTTGAATAGGGTAATCCGGCTTGTTTGAAATGATAAATAATATCATCAAGTTCTGATCTTCTTATATTTTTCATTCTGTACGATATTTTTGCAGCAAGAATCATGCCAATCGAAATAGCCTCACCGTGCGTTAAGTTCGAATGATATTTATTGATTAACTCTAATGCATGTCCAAAGGTGTGTCCAAAGTTAAGCATAGCTCTTGAAGATGAATTAACAAGCTTTTCTTTTTCATCATTTATTACATATTTTTCTTTTATTTTTATACTTTTTAAAATTGCGTAATTTAATTGATTTTTTTTCAATAATAATATGTCTTTTAAATTCTTTTTAAGCCAAATAAAAAAATTTTTATCATTAATTAGAGCATATTTTACTATTTCAGCATAACCCGTTCTTAATTGTTTTAAAGGCAGAGATCTTAATATTGTAGGATCAATTATAACAATATCAGGTTGATAAAAGGTACCAATTAGATTTTTTCCATATTTTGAATTAATGCCATTTTTTCCACCAATTGAACTATCTACTTGTGATAAAAGAGTAGTAGGTATCAAACTAAATTTAACACCTCTTAGAATTGTATTGGATATAAATCCACATAGATCACCAACAGTTCCGCCTCCAATTGATATTAGCGTTGAAGATCTATCAATTTTTTTTTGCAGTAGCTTAGAAATTATTTTCCAGTAAGAACTTATTGATTTTAACTTTTCAGATCCTTTAACCGTTACTAAGAAAACATTTTTTTTATTTTTTATAATTTTATCAATTTTTTTTGAAACTTTGCTATCAATAATAATAAATTTTTTTGAGTCAGTTCTAAGCTCTGATTTCAAATATGTATTTATCGAACCATTTTCGATAACAATTTTACATTTTTTGCTTTTTGTTTTTATTAATATTTGTTTTTTCATGAAAGTAAGCGAATTTTTTTATAAAATTCTTACAGGTATCAATAGGTGAGTTGGTATTTTTTATTGTTATATCGGAAAGTAAATAATACTTTCTTCTTACGATGTCTAGTTCTTTAACTTTTTCTGCAATATCAACATTTTTTAACAGAGGTCGTTTAGTTGATTTCTTTAATCTTTTTTCAAGTTCCAATAAACTTACATCTAAAAAAAGAGTAATTGAATTTTTCTTTAATTTGTCTCTTATCAATCCACTTAAAATAGTGCCGCCGCCCAATGATAATATGACATTTTTTTTTTCAATTAATTTGAGTACAATTTCTGTTTCAATATTTCTGAAATATTCTTCACCCTTCTCTTGAAAGATTTTATTTATAGATTTCATAGCAAATCTTGTAATTTCATAATCACTGTCTATGTGCTTAAAATCAATCTTTTTGGCAAGCGTTTTAGCTACAATTGACTTACCTGCGCCCATATGGCCAATAATGGCAATGTTATTTTTTTTTAATTCTTCTAATTTGTTCTTAAACTCAAGGCTTTCCATAATTTTGACAATATTTTAACTCAATTGATAAAAATAACTTAAAAAAAAAATAATTATCTGTATTTATCGCTTTTTATATCACTTATTTGAAATTTAATTATGAAAAAAATATATTTAATAATAATTATTTTGATTATCTTTCTGATTATTCTATCAACTTTATTGTTCATAGACATACCATCTCCTTCAAAATTAATTTCTGAAGATTACACGCTAGAAATTAAATGAATATTTTACTATCTCTATTTCTTTCTATTACTTTGGCCTTCAGCGTTTTTGCTGAAGATATTAAAATTATTGAATTGCATGATCAAACAATTGATCGAATATTGTTAAATGCGACCAATGATAACGATGATGCTAATAATGATATAAACACAGAAGAATTAAAGAGTTCGACTTCAGCTACCAAAGAACAAGACATCATCATCGATCCTGAAGAAAGTGAATCAAGTGAACCAAGTGAATCTGTCACAGCTTTTCCTGATTTCTGGGAAAATGCCGATAAAGATGATGTGTTATTTTTATTTGATAATTTGCTGCTCACAAACTCTTTAATTTTAAATAATACATTAATTGATGCACTTACTTTAAATAGTTTACCACCTCAAGGCTTTGAAGAAGATGAGTTCAATCATTTTAAAATAGTTAATTTAATTAAACTTGGACAAAGAAAAAAAGCTTTTAATATGATTGAAACATTGAATGAAAAAACAGATTATCTAGATGCCTTCAATTTATTTAAATTGAATTATTATTTTTCAACATATGAACTTAATCAGGCATGTGACTTTAGTAATTCATTTAATCGAAAAGAATCTAAGATTAATGAAAATTATTTATTAAAAGTTGATATTTTTTGCACATTTTTACAAAATAAGACTGAAGAGGCTGATTTTCTTAATTCGCTTCTTGAAGAAATGGATGATCAGGATGATTATTTTCAAAAAATATTTTTAAATTTAAAAAGATCAAGCAAAAATAAGGAAGATTTTACCCTTCTTAATTATGATGAAAATTCAATGTCACTTTATAGTGCAATGATTAGGGTTGGGGAAATGCCTTTGAACAATAAATATTTAATGAAAGATCCAGTGAATTTTTCTATGCCAATCATTCTTAGTGGATCATCTGATATTTCATTAAGATTAAAAGCTTCTCACAAAGCATATCAACAAGGCATATTTAATGCAGATAGTTTATCAGCATTGTATCAGACAGTTGATTTTAGTTATGATGAATTAACTAATATTGATTTAGAAAAATTTCATAAGAATTTTGAGATTGGTATGGCCTATCTTTTTCAAAAAGCAAACATACAACTTTTGCCAATTACAAGAGTTCAATCATTGGTTGATTTTTGGTCATATGCAGAAAAAGAAAATTATAGCTCGTTAGCGTATGATATTTCTCGTAATTTAATAGACAAAATAGAGCCTTCACCAGAGCTATCTGAGCACGGCATTGAAATTGCTAAAGCACATATACATAACAGTAATTTCAAACTAGCTGATAAGTGGATTTTATTTGCAGAAAATTACCAATCTGAAGATGAAAATTTTGCTGAAAAAATTCAGTCTATAAAACTTCTCTACAAATTAAAAAAGTCAACTAATGATAAACAATTTATTAATATTTTATTGAACAGCGATGTTTTAAAAGGAATACACGAAAATATTATTAAGCAAGAAATATTGTTAACTATTGCATCAGTTATTAATGAAAACAATAATGAAATTTTTAACGGAAACAGAAATCTTTATGATCAAAGGTCCGTGCCCTCTATATATTTATTAAATAAGATAAAACAAAGTAGCAAAACTAATAATTATGGAGAGCTATTGTTAAGTATAAATATTTCTATGGTTGACAAATCTTGGGAAGAGACTCATCCTGAGCATTTGAGAATAATATTAACCGCACTGCGAGATATTGAAATTGAAAATTTTTTTAAAGATGTAATTCTTGAAATTCTTAAAGCAAGTGAAATAATATAATGAATAAGTATTTTGATTTTGAAAAACCAATTGAAATTATTGATGATAAAATTAAAGCATTAGAAAGCAACAATGAAGATAATAATCTTGATTTGATTCAAAAATATAATTTAGAAAAAAAAAATTTATTAAAAAAAATTTATAGTTCATTGACATCTTGGCAAAAAGTAAAAATTGCTAGACATTCAGATCGACCACATACGCTTGATTATATAGAGAATATGTTCTCGAATTTTATCCCTCTTTCAGGGGATAAAAAATTTGCAGAAGATAGGGCTATAGTTGGAGGTCTTGCAAAAATTGATGGTTTATCCGTGATGATAATAGGAAATGAAAAAGGCAACTCAATGGAAAAAAGAATTGAGCATAATTTTGGAATGGCAAAACCAGAAGGTTTTAGAAAAGCTCAACGTTTGATGGTTTTAGCAGAAAAATTAAAATTACCCGTAGTGACCTTTGTTGATACTGCGGGAGCTTTCCCTGGGAAAGAGGCTGAAGAAAGAGGTCAATCAGAGTCAATTGCTTCATCAATTGCACAATGTTTAAAAGTTAGAACTCCTATAATTTCAATCATAATAGGAGAAGGAGGCTCTGGAGGAGCAATAGCTTTAGCAACGGCGGACAGAGTTCTAATGTTAGAAAATTCCATTTTTTCAGTTATTTCTCCAGAAGGGTGTGCATCCATTCTTTGGCGTAATACAGAAGCTGTTCAAAAAGCAGCTAAATCACTTAAATTAACAGCAGAAGATTGCTTAGAACTTAATGTAATAGATGGAATTATTGAAGAGATGATAGGTGGGGCACACAGATATCCAAAAGAACAATTTGTTACAGTAAAAAAAACTATCATTGAAAATCTTGAAAAACTTATAAAATTGCCGGTTGAAAAAATAGTTGCTGACAGAAACGAGAAGTTTTTAAATATAACTCTTAACTAATAACCATGACATATTTTATATTTTTTTCCCGAGCCACAAGGACAAGGATCGTTTCTTCCAATTTTTTTATTTAATATATTAGGTCCAACACCTACTTTTTTTTCAGTTTTAGTTTCTTTATTATAAGCTTGTATTTCAATACTAAAAAGAGTTTTTAATACTTTTTCATTTTGCGATGAAAGCATTTGATCAAAATAATCAAAAGACTCTTTTTTATATTCATAAAAAGGATCTTTTCCTCCCATTGCTCTTAAATTTACACTTCCTCTTAAGGAGTCCATCGCAGCCAAATGATCTTTCCAATCTTTATCAATTTGAAAGAGCATGATTCTTTTCTCAGCAAATTGCATTAAGTCATTAGAGTATCGATTTTTTTTATCAGCATATTTCTTATTTATTTGATCAAGAGTTCTTTTCTTAATTTCATCATCGTCAACACCTTCTTCATCTATCCAGGCATTGATAGGTAAATTTATTCCAAATATTTCATTAATTTTATTTTTTAGCAAATCGCCATTCCATTCATGACTATATTTTTTTGGCGGGATGGATTCTAAAATGACAGAATCAACAAGATCAATTATCATGTCTTTGATTATTTCCGATTGATCAGAGGTTGTTAATATTTCTTTTCTGTTTTGATGAATAATTTTTCTTTGATCATTCAAAATATCATCAAATTTTAATATTTGTTTTCTAGCATCATAGTTATGAGACTCTACTTTTTGTTGAGCTCTTTCAAGAGCCCTTGTAATTAGAGAATGTGTTATCGCTTCTCCTTCTTTGACTCCAAGTTTTGATAAAACATTTTCAAGAGTCTTAGATCCAAAAATTCTCATAAGATCGTCTTCTAACGAAAGATAAAAGATACTTTCACCAATATCACCCTGTCTGCCTGAGCGACCCCTCAACTGATTGTCTATTCTTCTGCTTTCATGTCTTTCTGTGCCAATGATTAACAAGCCACCAGATTTTATTGCAAGCTCTTTGTTCTTATTACTGTCAAAATCATCGCCTCCTAATTTGATATCAGTTCCACGACCAGCCATATTTGTTGAAATAGTAACATTTCCAGGCATACCAGCCATCATAATTATTTCTGCTTCCTTATCATGTACTTTGGCATTGAGGACATTATGATTAATGTTATTTTTTGATAGAATTTTTGATAATATTTCTGAGCTTTCAACTGATGTGGTGCCAATCAACATAGGTTGCTTTCTGTTATGTCGTTCAATTACTAGATTTAATACAGCATTATACTTTTCACCTTTAGTTAAGTAAATTTGATCATCTTTGTCATTTCTATTAATTGGAAGATTTGGAGGTATTTCAACCACTTCTAAATTATAAATTCCCTCAAATTCAGCTGCTTCCGTGCTTGCAGTTCCCGTCATCCCACATAATTTTTTATATGTCCTAAAAAAGTTTTGATAAGTAATTGCGGCAATTGTTTGATTTTCCTTTTGAATTGGAAGACCTTCCTTTGCTTCAATTGCTTGATGCAGTCCATCACCATATCTTCTTCCCTCCATAGGTCTGCCGCTCAACTCATCAATTATTACGATATTTTTATCTTTGATTATGTAATCTTTATCTTTTGTGAATATTTTTTGTGCTCTCAAAGCTTGTATAATATTATGATTTAACGGCATATTGTCTAAATCTTGCAAAGTTCCGCCTTTAATTATTTCATTTTTTATTAATAAATTTTCAACAACTTCCATTCCGCTATTTGTTAACAAAATGGACTTACCCTCTTCATTAATTTCATAATCAGTGTCTTTTAAAATTTTAACCAAAGAATTTATTTTGGGATAAATATCAACCGAGTCTTCTGATTGAGCAGAAATCACTAATGGCGTTCGCGCTTCATCTATTAAAATACAATCAACCTCATCAACAATTGCAAAGCCATTTTTTTTGAAATATAAACTTTCATAACTACTTTTTAAGTTATCACGCAAAAAATCAAAACCAATTTCATGATTAGTTGCATAAACAATATCACATTCATATTCTTGAAGCCTTTTTTCTTGATCTACATTGGAATTCACGCAACCAACAGTTAAGCCTAAAAATTTATATATCTCTCCCATCCATTTTGAATCTCGATCAGCTAAATAATCATTAACAGTTACAATGTGAACAGGATCTCCATTTAATGAATTTAAATAAGCAGAAAGTGTTGCAACAAGTGTTTTCCCCTCACCCGTTTTCATCTCAGCAATCATGCCTTTATGAAGAACAATTCCTCCTAACAATTGCACATCAAAGTGTTTTAGATTAATGGTTCTTTTTGATGTTTCTCTTACAACAGCAAAAGCTTCCGGTAAAATATCATCAAGGGTAGCTCCTTCGGTAATTAGTTTTTTGAAATAATTAGTTTTAGTTCGCAAATCTGCGTCTGATAGATTTTGAAATTCTGGTTCAAATTCATTAATTTTATGAATTATTTTTGAAAATGATTTAAGACGTCTTTTACTGGCGGAACCAAATAACTTATTTACAATATTTAGCATTTTTATGGTAAAGGCTGATAACATATGCCTTGGCTTTGTTCTATAATGTTTTTTTTAAAATCGATGAAAGCTTTTTTATGAAGTCAAACCTCATCTCACCATTTAAACCAAAAAGTGTAAAAGAGTATAAACCTCAAGATTTAACCATTTATACTTTAAGGGCAGGTTTTAAAAAAAAAGGAAAGGATTTATTAGTTA
>JAGFWP010000019.1 GCA_017639935.1 Pelagibacteraceae bacterium | reverse complement strand
TTAGCTAATATATAAAATATAAGAAGAATAAATTCGATTAGCACTTCCTTATCATATTCATATGCTTAGATCAATAATAAGGCTGCTATTTTATAACTTGGTTTTAGCTAAAAGTGCCGTGAAGAGGTTATGTGAGCCAGAGGCGTTTCATGTTAACTTATTTGAACCTTTGCCATGGTTTCAAAATTTACGTACATATTCTGTTCATCCATCTTTTCTCTGAACCCCAAAACAAAATTTTCAAGCCTCTTCCATCTAAAACCTACTGCTAACCAGTCAAATAATAGCCGTTCATTAAAAAGCTCATTCTTATAAAGAGTACCGATCGTCTCATACCAACCGCATACTTTTGTAACATATCCATATTCCTTTGTTCCAGGTGGATATTTTTCTACAAATTTTGAGTAGCCATCTATAAAATCGTCACTCCAGAGCCAATTAATAGCTTCATCAATTCCAGAAGTTGCTCCCCATTGAACAAATTTGAGCATTAAGTCTGCGTCATCATAGGTAGGTTTATTCATTGTCTATTCTCCTTTATTTGAGCCAGAGGCGTTTCATTTAAGTCTTAAAGCGATGTCATATCGTTGTGCTACATTGTCCCAGTTGACAATATTCATTAAAGCATCCACAAAGTCACCTCTCCTATTTTTATATTTCAGGTAATAAGCGTGTTCCCATACGTCAATGACCAATAGTGGAATTGCTCCCCAAACTGTCAACTTTTGATGATTCTCACATTGGAGAACCACCAAATTATCTGAATAAGGCTGATATGCAAGAATCCCCCAGCCACTTCCTTCTATCGATTTTGATAGTTTTGCCAAAAGTCTCTGCATTTTATTAGTTGAGCCAAAATCCTTTTCAATTCTCTTAAGTAAGTTGCCAGTGGGTTGAGATTTCTTTTTGGCCAAATTTGTCCAGAATATGCTGTGCAAAATGTGACTGGAGAGGTGAAATGAAAGTTTCTTTGTCCAGTGGTCAGCCATTATTAAATCACCACTATCCATTACCTTTTTTATCATTTCTATATCTTTGTTCGCCCCTTTAACTGCACCGCCGTGATGAAATGAATGATGCAGATGCAATGTTTCTGCATCCATAAATGGTTCGAGGTCGTCAGTATTGTAAGGTAGTGGTTGGTGGATAAAGTTTCCGTCTTCGTCCGTTAGTTTGTCAATGCCATTATTATTTATATTCTCAGCAAAGACGGAATTTGAGGGAAAAATTGTCGCTCCCGTCAGGATAGCGCTTGTTTTTAAGAATTCTTTTCTGTCCATATTTCCCATTTTATTTGAGCCAGAGGCGTTTCACATTGATTAAACCAATTCCATTTTAGCAGGTTGAATTTTTAGTTCAGGATGTTCCTCCAATGCCCAACTCCAAACTCTGAAGTTGGTTATAAGTAATATCAAAACAATAATTAGAAACCTAATCCTCACAGTAGAATGTAAGTATTAATGTAGAAAAAAAGGGGAAAACAAAAAATCCCGCTGTTGCGGATTTTGATGATTTATAGATATTTGTTTTCTAAAACCATCCAAATCTAATAAGGGATTTATTGGCACGAAGGGAAAAACCAGCCGCAAGAAAAATTAAGGAAATAGAAACATAAGGATGGAAACGATTATATGTTTGTACGCCAAGTATTATTGCTGTAATAACAAAAAATAGACATACTGTAGCTAATTTTTTTCGTTGCAATCTGAATGGTGCAAGTTTTTTTGATAATTCTTCAGGAGCTGGTTCACCAGGTGATAATGAGATTAATAGATTTTCAATTTTTGGTTGAATAGAAAAATGAACATATGAAAGTAAACTCATCAAAAGTACTAAAATGAGTGTTTTTACCATTAAGACCCAGTTAGTCAAAATGGCTGTTAAACCTGACCCTAAAAATAAAATAATTGCCCCAGAGATTAAGACTGTCCACTGAAATACGAAGCAGCGAATAGCGCCTCGTTGAATGATATTTTCAAAATAACGGTCTGTTCCATAATTCAAAGATGGCCCCATAAGAGCCCTTTCATTTACGATAATTAAATTGAATAACGGAATTGACATAAAGACAAAACTAATAACATGTAAAAATTTTGCTATGTTGTAAATATGTTCCATTTGTTTCTGCCTCTTGTAATAGGACACTATAATCTACACATCATCCCACAAACAAAAAAGCCCCACGCTTGGTAAGGCTTGATGTTTCTATAATAATTCTAGTTTATTTAGAGCAACAGCATTCTTCTTTACAGCAGTCACAATCACAGTTGCAGTTACAAGGTTTTCCCTTTTCACATCCTTTACAGGAACATTCGCCATTACAGCATTTGCATTCTTTATCACAGCATGACTTATTTTTGCTTTCCATAATATTCTCCTTTATTTGAGCCAGAGGCGTTTCATTTAATAGATTTTATGTGTATTAAATTTCCCAATAACTTCATAGAAATCACCTTTTGGAATTAGTAACTCCTCTGACTATTAAAGGTATCTTCTTGTGGTTTATCTTGTATTGGATATGGGTCAGATATTTCATAATCCCTTTGATTTTTACCCTCACGATGAAGATTTTTATAACTAATTTTTTCCACTACAGAATGTTTAATACATTTCTTAGAAATTGAATCTGGGGATTGAAGAAAGAAAATTTCTTTATAATCTTCATCACTATAATGGTGTACTTTAAATTTATTGTCTAATAAGTGTCCACCAGTAATAAAGAGTGTGAAACTAAATAGTGCATTTATTATCATTGTTATCATTGCTTATCTCATTTCAATACTTAAAAGGTGTCAAGATTTTAGCTTCTTTCTCATTGATGTAAAAGTTTGATACGGCATCTCATGTATCATTGGGTTTATAAGCCATGTCGGAATATTTTGCGATGGTTCGGAATGAAAATAATATGATATTTTTGTATTTTCTCCATCTGGTTCGAGTAAAATATAGCCACTTGCTTTTTTCAATGACTTTTTACAATTCATACTTTTATTTGTTCCAGTAATTGTGATTTTCTGTTTATTACCTTGAATTTTTACAAATTCCATATGGTAATTCATACATTCATTGGAATATGGCCAAGGATAGTCGGTTTCCATGAAAAACAGCTGTTCATCATTCG
>JAGFWP010000018.1 GCA_017639935.1 Pelagibacteraceae bacterium | reverse complement strand
TTGAATATGTTAACAATATCGTTTTTTGTAACTTTATAATTCGCTTTTACTTTACTGTAATTTATTTTAATTAATCCCTTCCTAAGATTCTTTTCAATAAAGTTTTGATTCAAGGAAGAAAAATTTCTTTTCAGCCATCTGTCAATTCTAGTTTCTTCATCCTTTTCTTTAACTATAAAATTTTTTATCAAAGCAAAAATTTATTTATATTAAATCCAAAAAAAGCACCAAAAATACATAAAGAAATAGAAAGGAAAATATAAATAAATAACAAAAATAATTTTTTATCATTAATTAATTGAATAGATTCTAATGAAAAAGTGGAGAAAGTAGTAAAAGATCCCAAAATACCGATAATCAGAAAATATTTAATAAATGCATAGGAAGTTCCTTGATTCTCTAAATTACTTGCTAAAATTCCTATTAGAAATGATCCCAAAAAATTAATGAAAAGTGTACCAAAAGGAAAGTTGGGAAAATAAAATCTGTAAAAATTTGATGTTAAATATCTAAGAACTGCCCCTAAAGAACCACCGCTAGCAACATAAAATAAATTAATCAAAATAATTAAGATTTAATTCTGTTCTTCTTCCGTGGATTTTTTTTCAATGACTGGTCCGCTATCTTTACCTTTTGCATCTTCATCCCTGTCCACAAGTTCGATTATAGCGGTAAGCGCATTATCTCCAAAACGATTGCCAATTTTGATAATTCTTGTATATCCGCCTAAGCGATCTTTGTACCTTTTTGAAAATATATCAAAAACCTTTTTCGTATTTTTTTTATCACGCAGAATAGAAATTGTCTTTTTTTTTGAATGAAGGTCGCCTTTTTTTCCAAGTGTTATTATTTTTTCAACATATGGCTTAAGCTCTTTAGCTTTTGGCAGAGTTGTTGTAATTTGTTCGTGTTTTAATAAAGCATTTGACAAATTCATTAATAGAGCCTTTCTATGAGAGGAAGATCTGTTAAGTTTTCTGTGTGCAATATTATGTTTCATACTTCAAATTAATATTTATTAAAAGGATCTTCAAATTGCTTTGCCAACTCATCAATATTTTCTGGTGGCCAATCTGCAACAGACATACCAAGACCAAGGTCCATTTGTAGTAAAACTTCTTTGATTTCATTTAGTGATTTTCTTCCAAAGTTTGGAGTTCTTAACATTTCTGATTCAGATTTCTGAACTAAGTCACCAATATAAATAATATTGTCATTTTTGAGACAATTTGCTGAACGAACAGACAGTTCTAATTCTTCAACTTTTTTCAACAAATTTTGATTAAAAGGCAGTTTTTCCGTAGCACTTGGTTCTTTTTGTATTTCTGGTTCATCAAAATTAATAAATGGCTGAAGTTGATCCTGTAATACCCTCGCGGCAAGAGCAACGGCATCATCAGGAGAAATGGCTCCATTCGTTTCTACTTCTAAAATTAATTTATCATAATCTGTTACTTGACCAACTCTGCTATTTTCAATTCTATATGAAGTTTTTTTTACAGGGCTAAACATCGCATCAATTTTAATTTCCCCAATCATTTTGTTGTCATCTTCTGCCACTTCTGCTGAGATATAACCCTTACCAGTTTCAACATTTGCTTCTAATTCAATGTCGGCATTATTATCTAAAGTCATTATTATCTGATCTTGATCAATAATCTCTGTTTCAGAATCAGTTTCAAAGTTTCCTGCTCTAATTTCCCCAGGGCCCTTTGCTTTGATATACATTTTTCTAGCTCCTGGTGAATGAACTTTAATACTAACTGATTTGAGATTAAGAATAATATCAGTCAGATCTTCTTTGACTCCAGGAATTGTTGAAAATTCGTGAAGAATACCCTTAACTTTAATTGAGGTTATGGCTGCCCCTTGTAATGAAGACATTAGAATTCTTCTTAAAGAATTGCCTAGTGTAAGACCCAATCCTCTTTCAAGTGGTTCAGCCGTAAGAATGCCAAATTTACTATTATTTTCTTGAACATTAACATCCATTTTACTTGGTTTTATTAAATTTATCCAATTTTTCTCTATCACTAAGTTACTCCTTATAAATATAAATGTTAGTTAAACTCTTCTTCTTTTTTTTGGTCGACAACCATTATGAGGAATAGGTGTAACATCTTTAATTGATGTAATTACATATCCAATAGATTGTAACGATCTTAACGCAGATTCCCTTCCTGAACCGGGTCCTGATATCTCAACTTTTAAAGATTTCAAACCATATTCTTTTGCTTTATTGCCGACATCCTCTGCCGCAATTTGAGCTGCAAAAGGAGTAGATTTTCTAGATCCTTTAAAACCTTTAAGTCCAGCAGATGACCAAGCTAGGGCATTTCCGTTATCATCACTGATAGTAATAATTGTATTATTAAATGACGAAACTATATGAGCAACGCCATAGGTAACCTTTCTTTTTGTTTTTGTTTTTGATTTCGCTTTTGTTTTCTTTATATCAGCCATCTATTTAACCTTTTGTTACTTTTTTCCTCCCTGCAATTGCAACGGCCTTACCCTTTCTTGTTCTGGCATTGGTATGAGTTCTTTGGCCTCTAACTGGGAGTTTCTTTCTGTGTCTCAATCCTCTATAACATCCAAGATCAGTTAATCGTTTTATGTCCATTGAAATTTTTCTTCTTAAATCACCTTCAACAGAATAGTTTGAATCAACAAGCTCTCTAATTTTATTTACTTCATTATCGTTGAGTTCATTTACCCTTTTGGATTTGTCAATTGACGCTTTATTGCAAATATCTAGCGCTATTTTTGCTCCTATTCCAAATATATATGTAAGGGCTATATGAATTTTTTTATTTGTTGGAATGTTTACGCCTGAAATTCTTGCCATATAAAATGCTTAAAAAGGTTACAAAAAAGAATGAGGGTGCATACATGATTATTGATACCAAAGTCAAGATAAAAAACATCAAAAAATGCTTATATTTTCACCTTTTTTAAGATTTTGATAATAGCTGTAGCAACTTTTTCAATCTCCTGATTTCCATTGATTACTAGATAATCAGTGGGGTATTTAGTCTTATAAAAATCTGATAAAGGTTTTGTTTCTGACAAATATCTGGACATTCTTGTTTTAATTACATCCTCTGTATCATCTTGTCTATTTTCTGTTTTAGATCTTGAGATTATTCTTTTAGCAATAATTTTTTCATCTACATAAATATCTATTATTTTATCTATTTTAAGATTTTTTGAATTTAAAACACTGTTTAGAAACAAAGCCTGACCCTTTGTTCTAGGATAGCCATCTAAAATAAATCCTCTTAAACAATCGTGATTACTAATTCGATTAGAAACAATCTCGTTTAAAATATCATCTGAAACTAACTGACCTTTATCTATTATATGTTTCAGTCTTTTTGAAATCCCATCTTTTTGTAAAAGTTTATCTCTCAGGATATCCCCGGTAGATAAATGAGGTATATTAAAATTATTTGCAATTAAACTTGCTTGGGTTCCTTTTCCGGCCCCTGGTGGACCAAAAAAAATTAATATCATTAACTCAAGCCCCTCCTATTTTTACTCTGCCTTTTAATTTTGTTTTCTTTAATAAACCTTCGTATTGATGTTGGAATAAATGAGATTGAACTTGATTAATAAAATCAATCATAACCACAACAACAATAAGCAAGCTAGTTCCACCCAAATAAAAAGGCAAACGAGTAGTAGCTAATAAATATTCTGGAAGAAGAGCAACCGATGCTAAATACAAAGCCCCAACTGTAGTAAGTCTTGTAAGTACATAATCTATATATTTTGAAGTATTTTCGCCAGGTCTGATCCCAGGAATGAAACCTCCATATTTTCTAAGATTTTCAGCTTGTTCATCTGGATTAAATACTATCCCTGTGTAAAAAAAGGCAAAAAATATTATCATACCTGCATAAAGTGTAAAATATAGTGGTTGCCCCCTACCCAAGCTGCTCGAAATAAACAAAAATATTTCACTTGAAGAGCCTGCTCCAAAACCAGACATTGTATTGGGTAAGAGAAGTATAGAAGAAGCAAAAATAACTGGTATAACTCCCGGTGTATTAATTCTAAGAGGCAAGTGTGAGCTTTGGCCCCCATAAATTTTATTGCCTACTTGTCTTTTTGGATATTGAACCATTAATCTTCTTTGCGCTTTTTCAATAAAAACTATAAAAACTATAAGCGCCAAAATTAAAATCAATATTGTAAGAATAAATGCCGCACTTAAATCACCTTTTCGTCCAAGATCAAGCATATTGACAATAGCGCCAGGTAAATTTGCAATTATTCCTGCAGTAATAATTAGTGATATTCCGTTACCAACGCCTCTAGATGTAATCTGCTCTCCAAGCCACATTAAAAAAATTGTTCCGCCAACAAGAGTTATAACAGTTGTTATTTTAAAAAAAATTCCTGGTTCAATAACAATATTGCCATAAGCTGTTTGCATTGACTCAAGTCCTATAGATACGCCATATCCCTGCAATGCCGCAATTAATACAGTCAGATATCTAGAGTATTGAATTCTCTTTCTTGCACCTTTTGATCCTTGCTCTTTAAGTGCTTTTAGATGAGGAATGCTTGCCTGCATCAACGTCATAATGATTGATGAAGAAATATAAGGCATCACACCTAGAGCAAAAATACCCATTCTTCGAAGGGCGCCACCAGAAAAAGTATCAAAAACACCCAAAATTCCAGATGCCTGTTGTTGAAAAAATTGTTGAAGCGCCATTGGGTTAATTCCAGGTATCGGCAAAAAAGTTCCTAATCTGAAAACAATGAGTGCGCCAAGTGTGAACAATAGTCTATTTCTTAATTCAGTAGCCTTGCCAAAAGCACCAAAATTCATATTGCTAGCTAATTTTTCTGCAGCGGCTGCCATTATAAACTTAATTTTTTTTCGTTAATATTATGCTACCGCCAAGTTTTTTTACTTTTTCGATAGCTTTTTTTGATGCAAAAGAAACTTCAATATTTATTGCGGAAGTCAATTCTCCAACATTTAATAATTTTAAAGAACCTTTAGATTTATTTAGAATTTTTTTTTCAAAAAAATAATTTTCTTTAATTTCATTGGGTTTAAGATTATGTTTTTTAATAATATTTAAAATTTGATTAAAATTAATTGACTGAATTTTTTTTGAGAAATAATTATTAAAACCTCTTTTTGGCAATCTTCGGTAAAGAGGCATCTGTCCACCTTCAAATCCTTTAATAGAGACACCTGATCTAGATTTTTGACCTTTATTGCCTCTTCCAGCAGTTTTTCCAAAACCTGAACCTGCGCCCCGGCCTACTCTTTTTTTCTTTTTGTTTGATGTGGATGTCGATTTAAATTGATTTATTCTCATATTTACTAGAAATTTTAGATGAAATCACTTCAGAAACTTTTATTGATCTTTTTGACGCAACACTTTTGGGCGATTCCGATTTTGTAAATGCATCAAATGTAGCCTTAATCATATTGTGAGGATTTGAACTACCTGTGGATTTAGCCACAATATCTTTAATGCCTAATGATTCAAACAGTGCTCTCATTGGGCCTCCAGCAATAATTCCTGTTCCTGGAGCTGCTGCTCTTAAAATAACTTTTCCTGCTCCAAATCTTCCTACGATATCATGATGTATTGTTCTATTATCTTTTAAATGAACTCTGATCATTTTTGTTTTTGCATCTTCTGTTGCCTTTCTCACTGCTTCTGGAACTTCCTTAGCCTTACCTGTTCCATATCCAATTCTACCTTTATTATCTCCAACAACCATAATAGCAGCAAAACCAAACCGGCGGCCACCTTTTACTACTTTCGCAACTCTATTTATAGTTATTAAGCGTTCGCTAAGCTCTTTATTTTCATTTTCAAACATATATACCTCTAAAAATCTAATCCACCGGCCCTAGCTGCTTCCGCTAGTATTTTTATTATTCCGTGATACTTATATTTACCTTTATCAAAAGCAACTTCTTTTATTCCTTTTTTTATTGATCTTTTAGCAATTTCTTTTCCTAAATCTTCAGCTAACTCCTTTTTACTAATATTTTTTTTATTTTGAAAAGTCTTTTCAAGTGTGGATGCACAAGCAAGAGTTATGCCTTGTTCGTCATTAATAATCTGAGCATACAAATGATTATTTGATCTGAAAACTGATAACCTCTTTCTAGAAGAAATTTTTTTTAGTTTAAATCTTGTTCTGTTCTTTCTATCTAACCTATTCATAATAACTATTTCTTTTTACCCTCTTTTCTAAAAATAAATTCATTTTCATATTTAATACCCTTACCTTTAAATGGTTCAGGTTTTCTATATGATCTAATCTTAGCTGCAACCGCTCCAAGAATTTCTTTATGAATACTATTTATTTTTATAACATTCTGTTTAGGGCATTCAATTTTAACTTCTTTAGGAATTTCATATTCAATATCATGACTGAACCCAAGCTGTAATTTTAACTTTGAATCAACAACTGAAGCTCTGTATCCCGTTCCACTAAGCACAAGTGTCTTTGAATAACCATTACAAACTCCACTGAGTGTATTTTTTACATGTGCACTTGTTGTACCCCATAAAGGATTTGTTTTATCCCTTTCATCTTTTGGCAAAACAAGAATTTCATTATCTTTTTGCTTAATTGTAAATAATTCACTAATGGGCAATGTCGCTTTTCCTAGTTTTCCTTGAACTAAAAGAATATTATTATCAAAACTACAAGTAGTGTCTTGAGGTAATTTAATACTATTTTTTGCTATTCTTGACATTATTTAAAATACCTCACATAAAATTTCACCGCCAACATTGTTAACTTTAGCTTGTCGATCAGACATTACGCCTTTTGGGGTAGATATTATAGAGATTCCTAAACCTCCATATGGTTTATTCAATTCTTTAGTCTTAGAATACACTCTAATTCCTGGCTTAGAGATTCTTCTAATCTTTTTAATAACTGGGATTCCATTATAGTATTTTAAATCAATTTTGATATTATTTATACCTTCCCTAACCTTCACATTTTGAAAATCTCTTATATAGCCCTCTTCTTTTAAAACAGATAGAACATTTGAATTTAGTTTAGAACTAAAACATGAAGTAAAACTTTTGTTAGCTTTATGAGCATTTTTAATTCTTGCTAACATATCAGAAAGTGAATCATTAAAAGCCATTGTTACTACTCCTTACCAACTGGACTTAACAACGCCTGGTAATGCACCAGACATAGAAAGTTCTCTTATTTTTATTCTTGATAATCCAAACTTCCTATAAACACCGCGTGTTCTTCCTGTTAGTTTGCATCTATTTCTGATTCTTATTTTAGAGCTATCTCTAGGAAGTTCATTTAATTTTGACTGCATCTTAAATCTTTCCTCCATAGGTAAGTCTTTTTTCATTATTTGTTTCTTAATACTTTGTCTTTTCTCATTGAATTTTTTTACAATATTTCTTCTGTTAAGATTTTTTTGAATTGAACTTTGCTTTGCCATAATTTATCTATTCAATTCTACGCTTGGGAAAGGCATATTAAAATTTTTTAATAATTCGAGAGCTTCAGAATCGGTATTAGCATTCGTGCATATTGTTATATCAAGACCGCGGATCTTATCAATTTTGTCATAGTTGATTTCTGGAAAAATAATTTGTTCTTTAATTCCTAATGTAAAGTTTCCATTACCATCAAAACTTTTAGAATTAAGGCCTCGAAAATCTCTAATTCTAGGAATGGCGATATTTATTAATCTATCCAAAAATTCATACATAATTTTATTGCGTAAAGTAACGCTGACTCCTATAGACATATCTTCGCGAATTTTAAAGTTTGATATTGCTTTTTTTGCTTTTGTTTTAATTGCTTTTTGACCAGAAATAAGTGTTAATTCTTCTTGAGCTTTATCAAGAATTTTTGAATCATCTTTAGCTTCGCCAATACCCATATTTAAAACAATTTTTGTGATTTTAGGAATTTGATGAATATTTTTGTATTTAAATATTTCCATAAGTTTTGGCTTAATTTTATTTTTAAATTCTTCTACCAACCTACTCATAATTAAATTTCTTTTTTTGTTTGTTTATTAATTCTAATTTTATTATTATCATTATTAAACTTAAAACCTGTCCTAATTCCTTTTTTTAGAGATCTGTCATAATAAGCTAGATTTGAAATATGTATTGGCATCTCTTTTTCAATAATTCCGCCAGCTTGATTCTTGTCAGGTTTTTGATTTTTTTTAACTTTATTTATACCGGCAACAATTGCCTTATTTACTTGGGGTTTAATCAAAGAAATCTTGCCTGTTTTTCCTTTATCTTTACCGGAAATGACAATCACTTCATCGCCCTTTTTCAACTTTATCTTATTCGTCATCTAAATTACCTCTGGAGCTAAACTTATTATTTTCATAAATTTTTTGTTTCTTAACTCTCGTGTAACTGGACCAAAAATACGAGTTGCTATAGGTTCTTCTTGTTTGTCGAGAAGAACTGCTGCATTTTTATCAAATCTAATACTGGTTCCATCTGATCTACAAAAGTTTTTTTTCGTCCTTACAACAACAGCTTTAAAAACTTCTCCTTTTTTTACTTTTCCTCTAGGAATTGCATCTTTTACAGAAACAACAATTATATCTCCAATTGATGCAAATCTTCTTTTAGAGCCGCCTAAAACTTTAATACATTGAATTTGTCTTGCTCCTGAATTATCTGCTACAAATAAATTTGATTGCATTTGGATCATTTTGCTTCACTTTCTTTAATATTTGAACTGCTATTACTATTATAAGTAATCCATGATTTCATTTTTGAAATTGGCTTTGTCTCTTGTATGGTTACATTGTCGCCAATTTTATATACATTTGCTTCATCATGTGCATGGTATCTTTTTACTCTTTTAATGATCTTTTTATACAGCTTATGTTTAACTCTCCTAGTTACTTCAACAACTATTGATTTATTGTTTTTAGAAGACACTACCTTTCCTGATAATAATCTCTTAGGCATCTTGTTTTCCTCTTTGCTGATTAAATGATGTTTTCAACGAAGCGATTTTTCTTCTAGCTTTTTTAATCGCAGAAGTATTTTCTAATTGACCAGTAGATTTTTGAAAATTAAGATTTAGAAGAGTTTTTTTTAATGAATCAACATCTGATCTTAAATTTTTTAAACTTATTTTTTTTGAAGTTGCACTCATTAAATATTTCTTTCAATAAATTTAGATTTAACGGGAAGTTTGGCTGCGGCTAGCGACAATGCTTTTCTCGCTTCATTTACATTTACACCATCCACCTCAAACATAATACGTCCTGGTTTTACTCTGCATGCCCAAAATTCATTGGCACCTTTTCCTTTGCCCATTCTAACTTCTGCGGGCTTTTTTGAAACAGGAACATCGGGAAAAATTCTAATCCACATTTTACCCGCTCTTTTTAGATGTCTAGTGATTGCTTTACGAGCCGATTCTATTTGACGAGATGTTATTCTTTCAGGTTGCAACGCCTTTAATCCAAAACTTCCATAGTTAAGGGAGTAGCTTCCTTTAGCATTTCCATGTATTCTGCCCTTAAATTGTTTTCTAAACTTTGTCTTTTTTGGCGATAACATATTCATTATCTAATATTTCCTTGTTCTATTTGGTTTTTTTCACTGCCTTGAGGGTCTTTTGATAAAATCTCACCTCTATTTATCCAAACTTTGATTCCACAAATACCATAAGTAGTTTCAGCTTCTGATGTAGCATAATCAATATCACTTCTTAAGGTATGAAGTGGAACACTTCCTAAATGATATTTTTCTGTTCTTGCGATTTCTGCTCCTCCTAATCTTCCACTACAAACAACTTTAACACCTTTTGCTCCAAGTCGCATTGCGGACTGAACAGCTTTTTTCATTGCTCTTCTAAATGAAATTCTTTTTTCAAGTTGTGATGCAATATTTTCAGCTACTAGTTTTGATTCAACTTCAGGTTTTCTTATCTCCTTGATATCTAAATAAACTTCTAATTTGCTCATTTTCACTAATTTATTTTTCAATGATTCAATATCAGCCCCTTTTTTTCCAATAATTATACCAGGTCTAGAACTATAAATAGTAAGTCTTAATTTTTTTGCAGCTCTTTCAATAATAATTTTAGAAATGCTCGCGGAAGCTAATTTTTCTTGAATGTATTTTTTAATTTCTAGATCTTCATATAGTAATTTAGCATAATCTTTTTTTGAATACCATCTAGATGACCAGGTTTTATTAATACCTAATCTTAAACCGTTTGGATTTACTTTCTGTCCCATAAGTTCTATTTTTTTCCTTTTTCAGATTTGTTTTTTTTTCTTTCTTCGAGAACTATTGTTAATTTACTAAATGGTTTTACTATTGAAGAAGCTCTGCCCTTTGCTCGTGCTCTGAACCTTTTCATCGATAAACTTTTTCCAACATAAGCCTCCTTAACAAAAAGATTATCTATATCTAATTGTTTATTATTTTCCGCATTAGCAATAGCAGCATTTAAAACCTTTAATACATGCATAGATATTCTTTTTTGAGAAAATTTTAATTGGTTAATTGCTTTACTTGCTTTTAAATTTACTATCAATCTTATTATATTTCCAAGTTTGAGAGGGCTGACTCTTATTGTATTATCTTTTGCAACAGCTATCGAGTTATTTACCATCACGTTACCTTTGCCACAACTTTTTTATCTGCTGTGGTATGACCTTTAAAAATCCTAGTTGGTGAAAATTCACCAAGTTTGTGACCGACCATATTTTCTGTAACAGAGACAGGTATAAATTTATGACCATTATAAACACCAAAGGTTAATCCAACAAATTGAGGAATTATAGTTGATCTTCTCGACCAGGTTTTTATAACTTCTTTTCTTCCTGATTCAGAAAGTTTTTCAGCTTTTTTTATTAAAGTAATATCAACAAAGGGTCCTTTCCAAATCGATCTCGACATTATTTCTTCCTTCTTTTTAATATAAACACATTTGTTTTTTTATTATTTCGAGTTTTTTTACCCTTTGTAGGTTTGCCCCAAGGGGTCACAGGATGTCTGCCCCCAGAAGTACGACCTTCTCCCCCGCCATGTGGATGGTCAACTGGATTCATAACCACACCTCTAACCTTAGGTCTAACACCAAGATATCTATTTCTGCCTGCTTTTCCTAATTTTATATTTTTGTTATCAGAATTAGAAACAACCCCTACTGTTGCTAAACAATTTTTATTAATTAGACGTATTTCTCCTGAAACCAACCTTATTTGAACAAAAACATCCTCTTTGGACATTATTTGAGCTGATGTACCAGCAGATCTAGCTAATTGTCCTCCAGCTCCTGGCTTTAATTCAATATTATGAATATTTGTTCCAATAGGGATATTTTTTATAGGCAAGCAGTTTCCTTCCTTAATTTCAGCATTTTGACTTGATAAAATTTTTTCACCGACCGAAATTTTTTGAGGAGAAATAATATATCTAAATTCACCATCATCATATTTAACTAAACTTATGAATGCTGAGCGATTAGGATCATATTCTTTTCTGATTACTTCACACGGAATATCAAATTTATTTCTTTTAAAATCAATAATCCGGTATTTTCTTTTTACGCCGCCACCCATTCTGCGAGATGTAATCCTTCCTTGATTATTTCTGCCTCCTGTTGAACCGTACTTTACAGTTAGGGATTTTATTGAATTACCTTTCCAAAGATGTGACTTCTCAACTAAAATCGTTCCTCTTTGTCCAGCATTTGTTGGTTTTAATATTTTTAAAGTCATTTAATCCCCAGAGATGAATCGATTGTATTGCCCTCAGCTAGAGTAACTACCGCCTTTTTAAAATCTTTTTTATATCCTAAATTGCCCTTAAATGATTTCAGCTTGCCACGCACTACAGATGTATTAACCTTAGTAACCTTAACTTTGAATATTTTCTCAATTGCTTTTTTTATTGCATTTGAACACGAATCTTTGTTAACAATAAAAGAGTATTGGTTATATTGATTTAAATTTGTTGATTTTTCAGTCATCAAAGGTTTTTTAATAATGCTAAAGGCTTTTTCATCTGATATATTTTTGTTAATATTTTTTTTCATAAAAGTCTCTTTGAAATTTTTTGAACTGAATTTTTTTCGATAAAAATTTTTTCAAATAAAATAAGATCTTTAACATTAATTCCTTCGTCTAAAAGAGTTGCTAATTTTGGTATATTTGATGAAGCTCTTTTAAAATTTATTGTTTTTTCCTCATCTCCATGAATAAACAATGCAGAATTAAAAGAAAAATTTTGTAATGATTTAAAAAGATCTTTTGTCTTATGGCTATTTATTTCTAGAGAATCAACAAATATTATTTCATTCTTTTTCATTTTATCTGACAAAGCACATTTTAAAGCTAGGATTTTTTCTTTTTTATTAAGTGAAAATGAATGATCTCTATTTTGTGGACCCATTGAAATTGCTCCGCCTCTAAAGTTAGGAGGTTTAGAGCTTCCTTGTCTTGCATTGCCAGTGCCTTTTTGTGAAAATGGTTTTTTTGCTCTACCATTTACTTCAGACCTAGTTTTGGTTTTATGAGTTCCTTGCCTACTTTTGGCGTTTTGATAGCGGATATATTGATGAAGAATATCTGGAAAAACCTTTATGCCAAAAACAGATTCTGGTAGTTCAACTTCAGATACCTCTTTGTTCATTAAATTAACTACTTTTTTCTTCATATCTAACTCTTTTTAATTGCGTCTTTGATCAAAACCACTGTATTTTTTTTTCCAGGAACAGATCCCATTATTGAAATTAATTTATTGTCTTGATCAACGCTAATAATCTTAAGATTCTGCTTTGTAACTTTTTTAGCCCCCATATGTCCTGCCATTTTTTTTCCTTTAAAAACCCTTCCTGGATCTTGACTATTTCCAGTTGAACCATGCGCTCTATGGGAAACTGAAACACCATGGGATGCGCGCCCACCTTTAAAATTATGTCTTTTCATTGATCCTTGAAATCCTTTTCCAATGCTTACCCCAGTCACATCAACAATCTGATCTTTTTGAAAATGAGACACATTTAAGATAGCGCCTATCTCTAAAAGATTTTCTTCCAAAACTCTAAACTCTTTTATAACTTTCTTTGGTTTACTATTTATAGAAGTAAAAATCTTTCTTTGGGGCTTTTTAACATTAGATATTTTTAAATTATTTTCTATGCTCGCTAATTGAATGGCATTGTAACCATCCTTTTCCTTTGTTTTAATTTGTGAAACAACACAATCATCTACTTTAATGATTGTGATAGGAGTAACAGAACCATCTTCATTAAAGAAAGAAGAGTTTCCAATTTTTGTTCCTATTATACCAGTACGCATATTAAATTTTTATGTCTACCTCCACACCTGCGGATAAGTCTAATTTAATCAATGCATCAATTGTCTGTGGTGTAGGATCAATGATATCTAATAATCTGTTATGAGTTCTTATTTCAAGTTGGTCCATACTTTTTTTATCAATAAATGGAGATTTATTAACAGTAAACTTCTTATTTCTAGTTGGAAGAGGTATAGGCCCTCTAACCTTAGCTCCAGTTCTTTTAGCCGTATTTATTATTTCAGAAGTACTATTGTCTAAAAGTTTGCTGTCATAGGCTCTGAGTCTAATCCGAATGTCTTGATTTAACTTCATGCTAATTTGGCCTTAACTTCTTCTGCAACATTAGTAGGAACTTCTTCATAATGATCAAACTGCATTGAATAATTTGCCCTGCCTTGAGTTAAAGACCTTAAATTATTCACATAGCCAAACATATTTGCCAGAGGTACCATAGCATCAATAACATTGGCATTCCCTCTAGTATTCATTTCTTGGATTTGTCCTCTTCTGCTATTTAAATCACCAATTACATCCCCCATATATTCCTCTGGTGTAACAACCTCAACTTTCATCAACGGCTCTAAAAGTACGGGGTCTGCCTTAGCCACTCCTTCTCGAAAAGCTGATCTTGCTGCAATTTCAAAAGCAAGAACGCTTGAATCGACGTCGTGAAAGGCTCCGTCATATAATGTTGCCTTAAAATCTATGCACGGATATCCAGCTATAATTCCAGTTTGTTGTTGAGCAATAAGACCTTTTTGAACTCCTGGAATGAATTCTGTTGGAACGTTTCCACCTTTAATTTGATTAATAAATTCGTATCCACTTCCTGGATCTCCTGGTTCAAACCTAATTTTTACTCGAGCAAACTGACCTGCTCCACCAGACTGTTTCTTATGAATATAATCGACATTACTTAACTTTGATATTGTTTCTCTATATGCCACTTGAGGGGCTCCTACGTTTGCCTCTACTTTGAATTCTCTTTTCATCCTATCGACAAGAATTTCTAAATGTAATTCCCCCATACCTTTTATTATGGTTTGACCACTTTCTTCATCAGTCGTTACCCTAAAACTTGGATCTTCCTGAGCAAGCCTGCCTAATGCGGTGCCCATTTTTTCATGATCAATTTTTGTTTTAGGTTCAACAGCAACTTCAATAACTGGATCTGGAAAGTCCATTTTTTCTAATATAATAGGATTGTTAATATCACATAAAGTTTCTCCAGTAGTAACTTCTTTTAAACCAACAAGAGCTATAACATCACCTGAATGAGCAACTTTGATTTCCTCTCTGTTGTTGGCATGCATTAATAGCATTCTACCAATAGATTCTTTTCTGTTTGAAGTTGAGTTCAAAACACTATCTTTAGAGCTAATTGTTCCAGAATATATACGCGCAAACGTCAAGCTTCCAACAAACGGATCAGTCATAATTTTAAATGCTAAAGCACTGAAAGGTTCGTTATCATCACATTTTCTTAAAAGTTCTGTTCCATCAGACAAACTTATTCCTTTGACGCTTTCTACATCCTTTGGAGATGGTAAATAGCTAATTACCGCATCTAGAAGTGGCTGAACCCCCTTATTCTTAAATGCGGATCCAGTTAATACAGGAACAAAGTTTCCCTTAATAGTTCCAAGTCTTATACATTTTTTTATTTCTTCTACAGATGGTTCTTTGCCGTTAAGATAAGATTCCATAATTTGATCATTTTCTTCAACAACTTTTTCAATAAGTTTGTCTCTGTATTCTTTCGATTGATTTACTAAATCTTCAGGTATGTCTTGTATTGAAAATAATGCCCCAAGTTTTTCCTCTTTCCAAATGATTGCTTTATTCGACACTAAATCAACAATACCTTTGAAACTAGTTTCACTTCCAATTGGTAGTTGAATCACTAAAGGATATGCTCCTAATCTGTCAGTGATCATATCAATTGTCATAAAAAAGTTAGCTCCAGTTCTGTCAAGTTTATTAACAAAACACATTCTTGGAACGTTGTATTTATCAGCTTGTCTCCAAACAGTTTCTGACTGAGGTTCCACTCCAGCTACGCCATCAAAAACAACGACAGCGCCATCCAAAACTTTTAAAGATCTTTCAACCTCAATGGTGAAATCGACGTGTCCTGGTGTATCAATTATGTTGATTCTGTGGTCTTTCCAAAAACATGTGGTTGCAGCGGAGGTTATAGTAATTCCACGCTCTTGTTCTTGCTCCATCCAATCCATAGTTGCAGCTCCATCATGCACTTCACCTATTTTATGAGATTTCCCTGTGTAATATAAAATTCTTTCAGTGGTTGTGGTTTTTCCTGCATCAATATGAGCTATGATGCCTATGTTTCTATATGTTTCTATTGGGTGAGATCTTGACATTTTATGTTACCACCTAAAGTGAGAAAAAGCCCTGTTAGATTCAGCCATTTTATGAGTTTCTTCCCTTTTTTTAACTGAATTTCCCTTGTTATTGTAAGCATCAATTATTTCATTTGCAATTCTCTCCCTCATTGTTTTTTCACCTCTTTTTAACGCAGAATCAATCATCCATTTCATAGCAAGTGCTTGGGCTCTTCGAGGCCTTACTTCCATTGGAACTTGATAAGTAGCTCCGCCAACTCTTCTAGATCTTACTTCAAGATTGGGTTTAACTTTATTCAGAGCTTCATGAAAAAAATCTATAGGTTCTTTTTTTGTTTTACTAAAAACTATATCAAAAGCTCCATAAACAATTCTTTCTGATACTGATTTTTTTCCATCCAGCATGATTCTATTCATAAACTTAGTAAGAATGATATCTTTGTATTTATGATCTGGTAAGACTTCTCTTTTAGTTGCTGCTCTTCTTCTGGACATAAAAATTACTTCGGTTTTTTTGTTCCGTAATGTGAGCGACGTTGTCTTCTTGTTTCTACTCCTTGAGTATCAAGTGTTCCTCTTAAAATGTGGTAACGCACCCCCGGAAGATCTTTTACGCGCCCTCCACGAATCAACACAACTGAATGTTCTTGTAGATTATGACCTTCGCCAGGAATATATGCGGATACTTCTTGTCCGTTTGTTAATTTTACTCTTGCAACTTTTCTTAGTGCTGAATTGGGTTTTTTGGGAGTGGTAGTATAAACTCTTACGCATACACCTCTTTTTTGAGGACATGAATCCAAAGCAGGAACTTTATTCCTTTTAATAATCTTTTCCCTGCCCTTTCTTACGAGTTGGTTAATCGTTGGCATCAATAACAGTTCCCAATGTCAAGCGTTTGGAATGAATTTTCCACCACCATTGACTAAAGTAGCGCGTACTTATTAATAAGAAGGTCATAAGTCAAGAAAATTAGCTAATTTATTGGTTGTAATTTTCTGTATTTTCTTCAATTTTTGCCTGCGATCTAAGTTTTGCAAAATCACGTTTTTTTGCTATTTCATTATAAGCTGTTGTAATTTTACCTGTACCAGCAGGAATTAATCTACCTACAATTACATTTTCTTTGAGACCATTAAGCGTATCAACTTTTCCTTGAATTGCAGCTTCAGTGAGAACTTTTGTTGTTTCTTGAAAAGAAGCAGCTGAGATAAATGATTTAGTTTGGAGACTTGCTTTTGTAATTCCTAGAAGAACTGGCTCATATTTTACCAATGATTTGTTTTCATCTTCTAAGCCTTTATTAATTTCTCTTACAGTTTCTTTGTGAATTTGTTCACCTACTAATAATGTTGAATCTCCTGAATCTATCACCAAAACTTTTTGAAGCATTTGCCTTGCAATAACTTCTATGTGTTTATCATTGATAAAGACTCCCTGAAGTTTGTAGACCGATTGTACTTCTCTCACTAAATATTTTGCAAGTTCTTCAACTCCCAAAATTCTCAAAATATCGTGTGGAACAGGTGTTCCATCCACAAGAATATCTCCTCTTTTAACAAAGTCTCCTTCTTGCACAGTCAGATATTTAGCTCTTGGAATTAACAATTCTATTTCATCTTTTTCATCTATGCTAGTAATCAATAGTCTTCTTTTATTTTTATAATCTTTGCCAAAAGATATTTTTCCATCAATTTCACTCATAATTGCCGGATCTTTAGGTTTTCTTGCTTCAAAAAGTTCTGCAACCCTAGGAAGTCCCCCAGTAATATCTTTAGTTCTAGACGACTCTTTTGGAATTCTAGCTATAACTTGACCCGCCTTAACTTCATTTCCATCTTCAATGCCAAGAATAGTATCTATAGACATTGGATAGTTTAATTTTAACAATTCATCAGAATCAATTTCTTGATCAAGAAATTTTACAATACTGATTGAAGGCTTTAAATTTTTTGATTTAGGATTTTGGCTCCAATCTATTATAATTTTACTTGAAATGCCGGTAATATCATCAATTGTTTCTCTAAAAGACACGCCCTGCTTAAGATCAACATATTTTATGTAGCCATCTTTTTCAGCAATAATAGGTAATGTGTATGGATCCCAATCAGCTAAGAGTTGATTTGTTTGAACTTTGTCATTGTCGTCAAAAAATATCCTTGAACCAAAAGGAATTCTTAAAGAGAATTTTTCTTCATCATTAGAAAATATTTTTACTATAGCATTTCTGGTTAACAGTATTTTATTATTATTTGCATCATTAATAAATTTGAGTTTATCTGATTTAATTTTTCCGTTAATTGGAGATATTGCTGATGACTGCTCGACTGAAGCGCTTGCTGCGCCACCAATATGAAAAGTTCTCATTGTGAGTTGAGTTCCAGGCTCACCAATTGATTGCGCTGCTATTATCCCAACTGCTTCACCAATATTTACAGGAGTTCCTCTTGCAAGATCTCGTCCATAACATTTTGAACAGATACCTTCTTTAGTTTCACAAGTTAGAACAGAGCGAATTTTCATTGATCTTTCACCCAAAAGATTTATTGACTCTATATGAGTCTCATCAATAATATTTCCTTTTTCTAATATTACATTACCTTCAATATCAATAATATCTTCCACAGGACTTCTTCCCAAAATACGTTCTGTTAAAGGAGATGTTATGTTTCCAGATTCTGTTATTTCTTCAACCACTACACCATTTAGTGTGCCGCAATCTACCTCCTTAATTACTGCATCTTGAGCAACATCAACCAACCTTCTTGTTAAATAACCGGAACTAGCAGTTTTAAGAGCTGTATCTGCAAGACCTTTTCTAGCTCCATGTGTAGAAGTAAAATATTCCAAAACAGATAATCCTTCCTTAAAATTGGATTTAATTGGATTTTCAATAATCTCACCTGAAGGCTTTGCCATTAAACCTCTCATACCTGCTAATTGTTTTAGTTGAGCAGCGGATCCTCGAGCCCCAGAATGTGCCATGATATACACTGAATTAACAGGTTTTCTTTCTACAGGTGATGAAATTGTTTCAAGCATTTTGTCTGCAACTTGATTGGTACATTCTGACCAAGCATCAACAACTTTGTTATATTTTTCACCCTGAGTTATTAGGCCATCTTGATATTGATTTTCATACTCTTGAACTTTATGTTGAGTATCATCAATCAACTTATTTTTTTCTTCAGGAATTATCAAATCATCTTTTCCAAATGAAATGCCAGCTTTAGCAGCATACTTAAAACCAATATTCATCAATCTGTCTGTGAAAATAACAGTTTCTTTCTGACCACAGAATCGGTAAACTGTATCAATAATATTACTTACATCTTTTTTTGTTAAAATTTTATTTATTAAATTAAAATTAATTTTTTCATTATGAGGAAGGATGCTGCCAAGCAACATTCTTCCAGGAGTAGTCTCAACTCTAGATATACTTGAATCAAAATTTTTAACACGAGCAAATATTTTTGAATGAAGATTTATATCAGAATTGTCTAAAGCTTTTATAATTTCATCAAGATCAATAAAACATTTTCCTTCTCCTTTTTGATTTTCTCGAAGTATTGATAAATAGTAAATACCTAAAACAATATCCTGAGAAGGAACTATTATTGGTTTTCCACTAGAAGGTGAGAGAATATTGTTGGTGCTCATCATCAATACTCTTGCTTCTAATTGAGCTTCTAAACTAAGAGGAACATGTATTGCCATTTGATCACCATCAAAATCAGCGTTAAATGCAGTACACACTAATGGGTGTAATTGAATTGATTTTCCTTCAATTAACATTGGTTCAAAAGCTTGAATCCCTAATCTGTGTAGAGTTGGAGCTCTATTAAGTAATACAGGATGTTCCCTAATAACCTCCTCTAAAATATCCCAAACTCGAGGATCTTCTTTTTCAACAAGTTTTTTTGCTGCCTTTATTGTATTAGCCCAACCATAAATATCTAATTTATGAAAAATAAATGGTTTGAATAATTCAAGTGCCATTTTTTTTGGCAAACCACATTGATGTAACTTTAGATTCGGTCCAACAACAATGACTGACCTTCCAGAGTAATCGACTCTTTTTCCTAACAAATTTTGTCTAAATCTTCCCTGTTTTCCTTTAAGCATATCAGACAAAGATTTTAGGGGTCTCTTGTTAGTAGATGTTATAACTCTACCTCTCCGACCATTATCAAACAATGCATCAACTGACTCCTGAAGCATTCTTTTTTCATTTCTAATAATAATGTCGGGAGCTCTAAGATCAATAAGTCTCTTTAATCTATTGTTTCTGTTAATAACTCTTCTGTATAGATCATTTAAATCACTAGTAGCAAATCTGCCTCCATCTAATGGAACAAGAGGTCTTAATTCCGGAGGAATAACCGGCAGTACTTTTAATATCATCCATTCTGGTTTATTTTTTGATGATATAAATGATTCAACTAACTTAAGTCTTTTGGTAATTTTTATTTTTTTGAGCTCAGATTTTGTTTCTTGCAAATCCTGTTTTAATTGATTTCTTTCCACCTCTAAATCTATATTTGTCAACAAATGCTCAATTGCTTCAGCACCAATAGATGCTGTAAATGAATCTTCCCCATACTCATCTTGATAATCGATATATTTATCTTCAGATATAATTTCGCCTTTTGTTAAATCTGTTAATCCTGGCTCTATAACAATAAATTGTTCAAAATAGAGAACTTTTTCTAGATTTTTTACTGTCATATCAAGTAAGGTCGCTATTCTACTTGGCAATGATTTCATAAACCAAATATGCGATACTGGTGCAGCAAGCTCAATATGACCCATTCTATCTCTTCTTACTTTAGAAAGAG
Source organism: Pelagibacteraceae bacterium (assembly GCA_017639935.1). Taxonomy (GTDB): domain Bacteria; phylum Pseudomonadota; class Alphaproteobacteria; order HIMB59; genus JAGFWP01. The sequence continues at coordinate 40,150 of JAGFWP010000018.1, read as the reverse complement.
TGACCTCAACACCACATTTTTCACATATTATTCCTCGAAATTTCATTCGCTTGTACTTGCCGCACAAACACTCATAATCTTTTACTGGACCAAATATTCTTGCACAAAACAAGCCATCTTTTTCGGGTTTAAAAGTTCTATAATTAATAGTTTCTGGTTTTTTTATTTCTCCAAAAGACCATGATCTAATTTGATCTGTACTTGCAATTGATATTTTAATACTATCAAATTCTTGTACGCCTTGGGTTTGTTTAAAAATATTTTTTAATTCTTTATTCATTATCGATCATTAATTTTTCTATTAATGCCTCATCTTTTTTTAAATCTTTTTTTAAATCAACATTGAGGCCTAAAGACCTCAATTCTTTAATCATAACATTAAAAGATTCAGGCGTTCCTGATTCAAAATTATGATCACCTTTTACAATTGATTCATAAACTTTAGTTCTGCCTGCAACGTCATCAGCTTTTATGGTTAAAATTTCCTGTAAAGTATAAGCAGCGCCATAGGCTTCAAGTGCCCACACTTCCATTTCACCAAATCTCTGTCCGCCAAACTGGGCTTTTCCTCCAAGTGGTTGTTGAGTTACTAAACTATAAGGTCCAATTGATCTTGCATGTATTTTTTCATCAACCAGATGGTGGAGTTTTAACATATAGATATAGCCCACAGTAACAGGTCTTTCAAATTTTTCGCCAGTAATCCCATCAGTCAGAATTTCTTGACCTGTAGATTTAACACCTGATTTCTCAAGAAGAAGAGAAATATCATTTTCCTTAGCTCCATCAAAAACTGGAGTTGCAAAAGGAATTCCATCTTTTATATTATCTGCTAATTCGTAAATTTCATCGTCATTCATTTTATTAATTAATTTTTTATGAGAATTATCGTCATAAATTTCATTTAATTTATCTTTTAATTCAGAAGATTGTCCTTCGCTCTGCATCTTAATTAACATTTCTTTTACTTGTTTACCGTAAGACGCAGAAGCCCACCCCAAATGCGTTTCTAAAATTTGTCCAATATTCATCCGACTAGGAACACCAAGCGGGTTGAGAACTATGTCAATTGGAGTGCCATCCTTTAGATATGGCATATCTTCAACTGGACAAATTTTTGATATTACTCCTTTGTTTCCGTGCCTCCCTGCCATTTTATCTCCAGGTTGTAATGTTCTTTTAATAGCTACAAAGATTTTTATAAGCTTAAGAACGCCAGGTAAAAGCTCGTCACCACTTTGAATTTTATCAATCTTATTTTCAAATTTTTGATTTATATTTCCTAGTTGCACGTCATAATTCTTAGTTCTTGATTCAATATCGGATATTGCTTTTTCATCATTAATATTAATTCTTAAAAGTGATTTAACATTTAAATTTTCAAGTTGTTCAAACGAAAGGATAGAATTTTTATTAAGAGAATCATTGCCTGAAATAAACTTTTTATTTACAAGTATGTCTCTTAATTGATTGGCAAAACTTTTTTCAAGTATATTCAACTCATCATCGCGATCTCTAGAAATACTTTCAATCTGTGAATTTTCAATACTTACAGCCCTTTCATCTTTTTCTACACCTCTTCTTGAAAAAACTCTTATTTCAACAACTGTTCCTTTGGCGCCCGGTGGTACCCTTAAACTAGTATCTTTAACATCTGCAGCTTTTTCACCAAAAATTGCCCTTAGAAGTTTTTCTTCAGGTGTCATTGGAGATTCGCCTTTAGGTGTGACTTTGCCAATCAATATATCGCCAGATTTTACTTCAGCTCCAATATAAACCATTCCTGTTTCATCAAGGTTTCTCAACATTTCTTCACTAGCATTTGGAATGTCTCTTGTAATCTCTTCTGGCCCTAATTTAGTATCTCGAGCCATTATTTCAAATTCTTCAACGTGAATTGATGAAAATACATCATCATGAACTATTCTTTCGGATATTAGTATTGAGTCTTCAAAATTGTATCCGTTCCATGGCATAAAAGCGGCAAGCACATTTCTTCCTAAGGCTAATTCACCAAGTTCTGTAGCTGGTCCATCTGCTATTATTTGATTTTTTACAACATTCTCTCCGACATCAACAAGAGGCCTTTGATTGATAGATGTATTCTGATTAGATCTTTGAAACTTTAATAAATTATAAATGTCAATCTTATTTAGAGACTTATCATTTTTATCTATGACTCGTATAACTATCCTGTTAGCATCAAGCTGATCAACTATTCCTCCTCTTTTTGCAATAACTGTTGAACCGCTATCTTTGGCTACAGTAAATTCCATCCCGGTACCAACAAGTGGGGCTTTTGGTTTCATTAAAGGAACCGCTTGTCTCATCATATTGGAACCCATAAGGGCTCTATTAGCATCATCATTTTCTAAAAAAGGGATGAGCGAAGATGCTACGGACACGAGTTGTTGAGGAGATACATCCATCAAGTCAATTGTCTCTGCTTCTGCAGTAATAAATTCTCCATTTTTTCTACAACTAATAAGTTCATCTATAAACTTTCCATTCTTATCAATGTCAGCATTTGCTTGTGCTATGACGTAATCCTCTTCATTTATGGCACTCAGATATATTACTTTATCGCCAACCTTGCCTTTTGTAACTATTCTGTACGGAGTTTCGATAAAACCATATTGATTAATTCTAGAATAAGACGCCAAACTATTTATCAAACCAATGTTTGCCCCCTCAGGTGTTTCAATCGGACATATCCTACCATAATGCGTTTGATGAACATCTCTGACTTCAAATCCTGCTCTTTCTCTGTTAAGACCTCCCGGTCCAAGTGCTGAAACTCTTCTTTTATGAGTAATTTCACTTAATGGATTTGTTTGATCCATAAATTGACTCAATTGACTCGTTCCAAAAAATTCCTTAATTGATGCTGATACAGGTTTGGCATTAATAATATCTTGGGGCATTATGTTATCAACCTCAAGGGAGCTTAGCCTTTCTTTAATGGCTCTATCCATTTTTAATAATCCAATTCTATATTGATTTTCTAAAAGTTCTCCAACTGATCTTACTCTTCGGTTGCCCAAATGATCTATATCATCAACCTCTCCAATACCATCTATTAAATTGTGCATATGTTTAACAACATCCAAAATATCTGTTTTCTCAAGTATTCTTTTATCAATTGAGATGTCTTTTTTAAATTTTGAATTTATTTTTAATCTACCGACCGCAGAAAGATCATATCTGTTTTCATTAAAAAAAAGATTATTAAATAACAATTCAGCAGTTTCAATAGTCGGAGGTTCTCCAGGTCTTAAAATTTTAAAAATTTCAAATAAAGCTTCCTCCCTTGATCTGGCTTTATCCAATTGAAGAGTATTTCTTATGTAAGATCCAATATCTACATTGTCTAATTTAAGTGTAAATATTTTTGTAATTTTATTTTGATTGAGAAAAGCAATTAATTCCTCATTTATTTCATAACCAGCTTCAAAGTAAATTTTACCATTTTTTTCATTTATAATGTCACAAGATAAAAATTTACCAATCAGAGATTCTTCTTCGATACAAAAAATATTTATTTTCTTCTTTTGTATTTCGTCAACAAATCTTTGAGTAACTTTAGTTCCATTTTTCAAAACTACTTTACCACTATTAGAAGCAAGTATGTTGTAATTCAAAACTTTGCCTTTATAAAAACTTATATCAAGTTTTGAATCCCATCCATATTTTCCTTTCTTAAAACCAATAGATCTATAAAAAATTCCTAATATTTCTTCTCCTGTCATACCTTGTATTTTTTTTGGATCAGGATCTATTTTTTTATCTCTAAGACTGCGAATATAATTTTCTGATATTGAACTAATTAAGCATTTAAATAAAGTAGTCACAGGAAATTTTCTTTTTCTGTCAATTCTGGCATGAATATTATTCTTTGCATCATGCTCAAAATCTAACCAAGAACCTCGATAAGGAATTATCCTAGCATTAAAAAGATATTTTCCACTAACGTGAGTTTTGCCAAAATCATGGTCAAAAAATACCCCAGGTGATCTATGCATCTGACTAACAACAACTCTTTCAATTCCATTAATTACAAATGTAGCGTTTTTGGTCATCAAGGGAATATCTCCCATATAAACTTCTTGTTCTTTAATATCCCTTACTGACTTTGTTCCAGCTTCTTCATCAACATCCCAAACAATTAATCTAAAGTTTACTTGTAAAGGGGCTCCAAAAGTCATTCCCCTTTGTGAACATTCTTCTACTTCATATTTTGGAACACCAATGTCGTAAGAAACATAATCAACTGTAGCTCTTTCTGTGTAGTCATTAATAGGAAAAACAGATTTAAATACTGCATGAAGTCCATTATTCAATCGATCTTCCGGATTTATATTTAATTGTAAAAAATTATCAAATGATCTTTTTTGGACTTCTATAAGATTAGGAAGGGGGGTTATATGGGGTATATTTCCAAACGATTTTCTAATTTTTTTTACATTTGTATAAGTAATGTTCATCTTTTTTTCTTAAGTAAATAGTTGAAAACTCCCGATTAAATAATCGAGAGTTTTTTTATAATTTTATTTTAACTCTGCTTTTGCACCTGTTGCTTCAAGAGATTTTTTCATCTCTTCAGCTTCAGCTTTTGCAATACCTTGCTTGAGAGGTTTAGGTGCACCTTCAACTAAATCTTTAGCTTCCTTAAGACCCAGACCAGTTATTGTTCTTACTTCTTTAATAACAGCAATTTTATTTGATCCAATTTCGGTAAGCACTAAATCAAACTCACTTTTTTCTTCAGCAGGATCATCACTGCCACTCGCAGCTGGAGCGCCAACAGCAACTGGTGCTGCTGCAGATACACCCCATTTTTCTTCAAGCAACTTGCTTAATTCAGCTGCCTCTATAACTGACAAAGAAGATAAATCTTCAACAATTTTATTCAAATCAGCCATTATGTTTTCTCCTTATAAAACCTAGTTGGACTTTCCTAATTCTTCACTTCTTGAAGTCATCAATCGCGCCAATTGAGCTCCAGGTTCTTGAAGAACTGAAGCGATTTTTTGAGCTGGAGAAGATATTAATCCAATTAATTTTCCTCTTATTCCATCTAGTGATGGAAGTGTAGCTAAAAAATTTATTTTATTTTGATCAATTTTTTCACCTTCAAATGATCCACCAATAATTTTAAAATTTTTGTATTTTTTTTCAAAATCAACGGCAACCCTAGATGGCGCAATTGAATCATTAGAATAAGCAATTGCTGTAGGTCCATTGAACAAATCGGTAATTGACTCATATTGAGTATCAGCCAAAGCGAGTTTAGTAAGTCTGTTCTTAGTAACTTTGAATTTTGCTCCATTATCTCTCATTGTTTTTCTAAGATCATCAGTTTCTTTTACTGATAAACCAGAATAATGAGCTACAATAACCGAAGAAGCATTGTTTAAATCTTCTTTTAAGTTTTGAACAAAATTATTCTTATCAGAACGCTTCACTTTAACTCCGGTTTTTTTTAGGGTTTCCCCTATTAGCTATTGTTAACTTGACCATCAAGGTAACAACAACCTGTCAAGAAGCACATCATATGACTTGCTTCAGTCTATGTAGGTTATTAAGCCGAAGCACCTACAGTCTTTGACAGGCGATAGTAGAAAAAACTACTATCTGTTTGAGTTATTTACGAACGCAGATCTTCTGCATTAATTTTCAACCCAAATCCCATAGTTGAAGCTATGGTAACTTTTTTTATAAAAGATCCTTTAACAGTATCAGGTTTGCTTCTATGAATTGATTCATAAAAAGCTTTTAAGTTTTCAAGGAGATCTTCTTCTTTAAAATTCAACTTGCCAATTCCCGCATGAACAATACCAGCCTTATCATTTTTATATTTAATTTGTCCCGACTTAGCATTTTTTACTGCGGTAGCTACATCTTGAGTCACTGTTCCTAGTTTTGGATTTGGCATCAAACCTTTAGGTCCTAATATTTTACCTATCTTGCCAATAACTGGCATCATATCTGGTGTAGCAATTAATAAATCAAAATTAATTTTACCAGATGATATTTGCTGGACTAAATCATCATTGCCTACAATGTCTGCACCTGCTTCCGTTGCTTCTTTTGTTTTGTCATCTTTAGTCATAACAGCTATTCTAATTTTTTTACCCGATCCTTTTGGCAAATTCATTACTCCCTTAATATTTTGATCGGTCTTTTCTGGATTTATTCCAAGATTAATTGCTATATCAAGCGTTTCATCAAATTTAACAAATATATTATCTTTTAAAATTTTAATTGCTTCAGCAGGATTATAGTTTTTTGAAAAATCGACGTTTGATATTTTTTCTTTTCTGTTTTTTGATAACTTTTTCATTAATTTATAATCTCCATTCCCATTGATACAGCTGAACCTTTAACCATACTTACCGCTCCTTCTAAATTAATAGCATTAAGATCTATCATTTTTACTTTAGCAATTTTCTCAACATCTTTTATGGTTACTTTGCCAACTAACTCCCTGCCAGGAGTTGAGCTCCCTTTATCTATTTTGGCAGCTTTTTTTAAATAATGACTGACTGGAGGTAGGTTTGTAACAAATTTAAAAGTCCTATCCTTGTAAGCAGTTATCAAAACTGGAATTGGAGCATTTTTTTCTAAATTTTTTGTTCTATCATTGAATTGTTTTACAAATTCGCCAATGTTTAATCCTCTTTGGCCTAAAGCGGGTCCAACGGGTGGTCCTTGAATGGCTCCACCTGCGGGAATAAGTAGTTTAATCATTTCTAAAACTTCTTTAGCCATATTGTTAGTTATGTTTTTTCTACTTGTGAATATTCAAGGTCGACTGGAGTTGATCTACCAAATATAGAAACTGCCACCCTTAATCTAGCTTTTTCTTCGTCAATTTGTTCAATTTCTCCGTTGAATGAGGCAAATGGACCATCAATAACTTTGACCTGCTCACCAACATCATACATAACTGATGGTATAGATTTTTCAACGCCATCAGTTACCTGTTGAGAAATTCTTTTTGCTTCATCATTACTAATAGGAATAGGTTTGCCTTTAGTGCCTAAAAATCCACTCAATTTAGGAGTATTTTTTATAATATGCCAAGTATCTTCATTAAGATTCATTTTTATTAGAATATATCCAGGAAAAATTTTTCTTTCTGAATTTATTCTCACACCTCTTTTAACTTCAACAATATGTTGTGTAGGAACAGACACTTCTTCTATGTGTTCTGATATACCCAGTTTGTTGGCTTGTTCAAGAATGCTATCAGCAACTTTTTTTTCATAGCCTGAATAAGCGTGTAAAACATACCAGCGATTTTTACTCATTTAAAATCCTGAACCTTTTTCAATAATCCATCGTAAACCTTTGGACCAAATTTGATCAGTAACTAAAAAAAACAAAGAGAAAAGAATTACTAAAACAATAACAATCGCTGAAGAAATAAAAGTATCTTTTTTTTCTGGCCATGTAACTTTTTGCATTTCCTGACGAACTTGTCTTACAAACTGGGCTGGGTTTGTTTTTTTCTTTTCTACATTCATTATATCACTCTAATTATGGCAGGAGTGGCAGGACTTGAACCCGCAGCCCCCGGTTTTGGAGACCGGTGCTCTACCAGTTGAGCTACACTCCTATCTGAGAGTTGCAAAACCATTTTAGAGCGATCCCTGAAACTATTCAGAAATTTCAGTAACTACTCCAGCTCCAACTGTTTTTCCGCCTTCGCGAATTGCAAACTTAAGTCCTTTATCCATTGCAATTGGAGCAAGCAAAGAAACTTCCATAGTAATATTGTCTCCGGGCATTACCATTTCTGTTCCTTCTGGCAATTTAATAGTCCCAGTTACATCAGTAGTTCTGAAATAAAACTGGGGTCTATAGTTTGAGAAAAAAGGAGTATGTCTTCCACCTTCTTCTTTTTTTAGAATATAAGATTCAACTTTAAACTTTGTATGAGGTTTTATTGATCCCGGTTTAGCAAGTACCTGTCCTCTTTCAACTTCTTCTCTTTTCGTTCCTCTGAGCAAAACACCTACATTATCACCAGCTTCTCCTGAGTCTAATATTTTTCTAAACATTTCAACACCAGTGCAAACTGTTTTTTGTACTTCTCTAATTCCAAGAATTTCTATCTCTTCACCAACTTTTACCACTCCTTGCTCAATACGTCCGGTAACGACTGTTCCTCTTCCAGATATTGAAAAAACATCCTCAACTGGCATTATAAAAGGTTTGTCTTTTGGCCTATCAGGCTGAGGTATATGTTCATCAACTGCTTTCAATAATTCTAAAATAGAATTTTTTCCAACCTCTTCATTTTTGCCCTCCATAGCTGCTAAAGCTGATCCTTTGATGATTGGGGTTTTATCACCAGGGAATTCATATTTAGTAAGTAATTCTCTTAATTCCATTTCAACAAGATCAATTAATTCTTTATCGTCAACTTGATCTATTTTGTTCAAGTAGACAACAAGAGCTGGAACACCAACTTGTCTCGCAAGAAGAATATGCTCTCTAGTTTGTGGCATTGGTCCATCTGCGGCATTAACAACTAAAATAGCTCCATCCATTTGCGCAGCTCCAGTGATCATGTTCTTTACATAATCTGCGTGACCAGGGCAATCTACGTGTGCGTAATGTCTTTTCTCAGTTTCATACTCAACGTGAGCCGTAGCAATTGTAATTCCTCTTTCTTTTTCCTCGGGTGCTTTATCAATCTGATCAAATGCCGTGAATTCAGCCCCGCCTGTTTCAGCCAAAACTTTCGTGATAGCTGCTGTTAAAGTTGTTTTACCATGATCCACATGTCCAATTGTACCAATATTACAATGCGGTTTTGTTCTTTCAAATTTTGCTTTAGCCATTTTATATTACCCCAATAATTAAAATTCTTTTTTGGAGCGGGTGAAGGGAATCGAACCCTCGTAGCCAGCTTGGAAGGCTGGAGCTTTACCACTAAGCTACACCCGCACTTTTACTGACTCACTCACTCATCGCTTTCTTCCATTCCTCCAAATTATGGTGGAGGGGGTAGGATTTGAACCTACGTACGCTCACGCGGGCGGATTTACAGTCCGCTGCCTTTAACCACTCGACCACCCCTCCATAAAATGAAGAAAATGGCACATACTAAGTAATCAGTATGATTGTCAATCTAAAACAGCCTCCGCAAACGCAATGTACAATATGTTCTTAAAAGCGCTGACCTTTTAGACAAATTTTGTTAATTTGTATAGATCTAGATTATAATAATTGATTAAGTAAATATGATAAAATAGTCTTCATGAAATTTTTTAAACAAAAAAAGACAAAAAATAGCGGAATCACTGAAATCTATGGATTTCATTCGGTTATTGCAGCGCTTAACAATAATAACAGAAAACATCAAAAACTAGCAATTTCTCAAACTCATAAAAGCATAATTACTAGAAAAATTATACAAAATGTAAAAGAAATACTAGTTTTGTCTAATAAAGAAATGTTTAAATTATATGGTGGTGAGAATACACATCAAGGAATAGTTCTCACAACTTCAAGTTTAATCCAGCCTGATCTCAATGTGATATTAGATGAATCAAGAAACAAAAAAATTAAAATCGTGGTTATGCTTGATCAAGTTACTGATCCAAACAATATAGGTTCTATAATGCGATCATGTATACTTTTTAATTGTAAAACAGTTATTGTATCAAAAGATAATGCCCCTGATATTACTCCATCAATTGCTAAAGCTGCTTCGGGAGCTTTAGAAGTTGTTAATTACGTTAAAGTTACGAATTTATCTAATGCGATTAGAAAATTTAAGAAAAATAATTTCTGGGTCTGTGGTCTTGATATCAATAATAATCACTTAGATAACAACTTTGAAATACCTAATAAATGTTTATTGATTCTAGGTGCTGAAGGCAAAGGTTTGCGTAAGCTTACAAAAAAAGAATGTGATAGGATAATTTCTATACCAATGAATCCAAATCTAATTTTTCAGATTGATAGTTTAAACATATCAAATGCATGTTCAATAGCTTTATACGAACATTTCAAAAAAAATAATTAATTATTTATATATTGACAAATGGTGCCGCGTGTCGGAATCGAACTGACCACCTGATGATTACAAATCAACTGCTCTACCAAATGAGCTAACGCGGCACAAAACCCATTTACAATTCTTTTATTTATTCCACAAGAATTATTGATAAATAGAATTAAATTCCTGGAATATACGGCACGCCATCTCCTTTTGCTTTTTCATTCCATTCACTTACAGAAGAACAATTAACAAGAGAAAAACTCAAAAGAAGAATTATCAAAAGTTTATTAATCATTAATAAATTATAATTGTTGAATTTTAGCTGCACAATACTTAAATTCAGGAATTTTCCCAAAAGGATCCAGCGCAGGGTTAGTAAGAAGATTTGCTGCTGCTTCATTATAACAAAAAGGAATAAATATAACGCCTTCTGGAATAGCACGATCTTCACGAACTCTAATATTAATTGAACCTCTTTTTGTAGAAACCTTAATCATTTCTCCTGGTTGAATTTTTTTTCTAAGAATATCGCTGGGAGATAAAGATGCTGAAGCTTCAGGCTCTATAGCATCGAGATTTGAAGCTTTTCGACTCATAGCTCCAGTATGCCAATGTTCTAATTGTCTGCCGGTTGTAAGAATCATTGGAAACTTATCATCAGGCACCTCATCTGGAGGAATAACTCTTGCAAATACAAACTTTCCTTTTCCATTATTTGTTGGAAATTTATCTCCAAAAACTATTTCCTCTCCTTTTGAGTTAGGAGAATTACAAGGATAGGTTACTGAACTTTCTTTTTCTAGTCTTTTCCAAGAAATATTGTTTAAAGACGGCATTGCTTCCTTCATTTCATTAAAAATATCTTTTGGATGATTATAATTCCAATCTAAACCAATTCTTTTTCCAATCTCATTTGTAATCCACCAATCTTCTTTTGCTTCCCCTGGAGACATAAGAGCTTTACGTCCCATTTGAATTTGTCGATTAGAGTTAGTTACTGTTCCATTTTTTTCAGGCCAAGCAGAAGCTGGAAGAATCACATCTGCATACGTAGCAGTTTCTGTTAAAAAAATATCTTGTACAATAAGATGGTCTAATTTTTGTAATGCAGCTCTTGCATGATTTAAATCAGGATCAGACATTGCTGGGTTTTCGCCCATAATGTACATTCCTTTGACTTGATTATCATTTATTGCATTCATAATTTCAACCACCGTTAAGCCCTTGTTAGGATCTAAGTTTGTTTTCCAGAATTCTTCATAAAATTTTTTATTCTTATCTTCGTCAACTAATTTATAGTCAGGATACATCATTGGAATTAATCCTGCATCAGAAGCTCCTTGAACATTGTTCTGACCTCGCAAAGGGTGTAGTCCTGAACCTCTCTTTCCTACATTGCCTGTCATTAAAGCTAAAGAAATTAAGCACCTAGCATTGTCTGTGCCGTGAATATGCTGAGAAATCCCCATTCCCCAAAAAATAATTCCTTTATTAGTTTTCGCAAAAAGCCTCGCAACATCTTTTATGATTTCAGGTTCAATTCCGCTGATCTTTTTCATTTTTTCAGGATTAAAATCTTTCAAGTGATTTTTGAAATTTTCAAAACCTAATGTGTGATGTATTATATAATTATCATTAAATAAATTTTCTTCTATAATAACATGCATTATTGAATTTAATAAAGCAACGTCAGACCCTGGTTTGAATTGAAGCATATGAGTAGCATGTTTTCTTAATGCTTGTCCGCGCGGATCCATTACAATCAATTTTGATCCTTTTTTTACAGCATTTTTAAAAAATGTTGCAGCTACAGGATGATTTTCTGTTGGATTTGCTCCTATTACAATAATTACTTCAGAATGTTCAACTTCATAAAATGGTGCGGTAACTGCGCCAGATCCTATTGTTTCTAAAAGTGCAGCAACGGAAGATGCGTGGCACAATCTTGTGCAATGATCAACGTTATTAGTTTTCAAACCTGTTCTAATAAATTTTTGGAATAAATATGCTTCCTCGTTCGAACATTTAGCTGAACCAAACCCTGCTAAATTACTTGAAGATTTTTTTGTATCTCGAAGTTTTAATAAACCTTCAGAAGCAAAAGACAGCGCTTCTTCCCAAGAAGTTTCTCTAAAATATTCATGTATATTTGAAAAATTAATAACTGGATGCAAGTCTTTCTTTTTACCCTTTATTCTTATTAAGGGTTTAATTAATCTTTCAGGATGAGTTACATAATCAAAACCAAACCGACCCTTAACACACAATCTATTTTTATTAGCAGGTCCATTAGTGCCATTAACAAATGCAATTTTGTTTTTATTTATATTATACTCAATTTGACAACCTACCCCGCAATAAGGGCAGACACTCTCAACTTTTTCTTCAATGTCTGTATGTCCATATCCATCTTCATCTACGACTGATGATGGCATAAGAGCTCCTGTTGGACATACTTGAACACATTCTCCACAAGCAACACATGAACTGTCACCCATTGGGTCATCAAAATCAAAAACTATCTTAGAACTTTCCCCTCTGTAGGCCATGCCAATAACATCATTTACTTGAACCTCTCGACATGCTCGTACACAAAGATTGCATTGGATGCATGCATCCAAATTAACTGACATTGAAGGATGAGATACATCAGGATCACACGAGGTTTTGGAAGGAAATCTATTATCTTTTAACTGAATTTTTTCTATCCAATTCCAAAATTGTGAATTTTTATCATGAGAGATTTCACGCTTGGGTTGATCAGATAACAATAATTCAAATATAAGCTTTCTTGATTCTTTTACTCTTTCACTTGAAGTAAAAACTTTCATACCATCAGTAGGCTTTCTAAAACAAGATGCTGCAAGTATACTTTCGCCTTCTACCTCCACCACACAAACGCGGCAATTGCCGTCAGGACGATAATTTGGTTTTGGTGAGTAGCACAAATGAGGAATTTCAATTTCCTGCCTTTTGGCTACTTGCCAAATTGTTTCATTAGGATCCGCTGAAACTTTTTTATTATCTATGAAAAAAAATATTTTTTCTTTATTCATATTTAATATCATCCATAAAATATTTTATAATAGATTTTAAAGGATTCGTTGCCGCTTGACCTAAACCACAAATTGAAGCATCTGCCATTACTAAAGATAAATCTTCGAGTTGTTTCTTATTCCATCTATTATTTTTCATTAATTTAACTGTTTTTTCTGTGCCAACCCTACAAGGTGTGCATTGTCCGCAACTTTCATCTTCAAAAAACTTTAACAAATTTAAACCAACTTCCATCATATTATCTTTATCAGATAAAATAACAACAGCTGCAGAACCTAAGAAACAACCTAGCTCATCCAATTCTTTTACATCATAGTCCAAAGGTATGTTATTCAAAGTAGAGGGTAAAATACCTCCTGAAGCCCCGCCTGGCAAATATCCTTTAAAAGCGTGGCCCTCTAACATTCCACCACAATGATTATCAATTAATTCGGTAACCGTTGTGCCGGCAGGTGCAATTATTACTCCTGGATTTTTTACTCTTCCGGATACTGAATAACTATGAAATCCTTTTCTACCTCTGGTTCCCTGACTAGAAAACCAATCTGATCCTTTTTCAATTATATCTCTAATCCAATAAATAGTTTCTATATTATTTATTAAAGTTGGTTTTCCAAATAATCCCACTTCTGCAGCATATGGCGGTTTGTGTCTTGGTAGCCCTCTTTTACCTTCGATGCTTTCAAGCATAGCAGACTCTTCACCACATATATAGGCTCCTGCCCCTCTACGAAGTATAAAATAATTTTTTTTAATAAGACCTTTCTTTTCAAGAATGAGAATTTCATTTTTTAATATCTCAATTACTGCTGGATATTCATCTCTCAAATAAATATATACTTGATGTGCTTTAATAAATTGGGCAGCTATTAGAACCCCTTCTAAAAAACGATGGGGATCTGATTCAAGAAAATATCTATCTTTAAAAGTTCCTGGTTCGCCCTCATCACCATTGATTGCAAGATATTTTTGATCTTTATATTGGGAAACAATCTCCCATTTTTTTCCTGTAGGAAAACCAGCTCCGCCTTTTCCCTTTAAGCCACTTTCATTTAATAGATTTATTATTTGGGCATTTGAAATTATATTGTCTACTATTTTTTTAAAAATTTTATATCCTCCTTTAGATACATAATCATCGAACTTTATGTAATTAGGAATAATAGTATTAAATTTTTTTAACTTTATTGCTTCAAGAACATCATTTGAAGTTGCATTATCTATATAATTTTTTCCTACACAAACAGTAGGGGCAGAATGGCATCGTCCCATACACGGACCTGAAACAATTTTTATATTTTCATCATTATAATTATTTAATTCTTTTAGAATTTTTTTAGCGCCGAAAAGTTCACATGTTAAACTTTCACAAACTCTGACAAAATTAATAGGCTTAATTTGGTCCGTGTCTTTTATTACATTGAAATGTGCATAAAAAGTCGCAACTTCATAAATTTCTGCTAGTGGAAGATTTGTTATTTCTGCAAGAACGACTAAATGCTTATCATATAAAAAGCCGTATTTATCCTGTAGCAAGTGAAGATATTCGATTAATTCTTCTCTAACAATAGTTTTGCCAATAAATAGTGACTGAATTTCTTCAAAGATATTTTTTTCTGCCTGTCGTCCTTTAGGTTGCCAGCGTTTTTTCTTTTTATTAAAAGCAGATTTGTTTTGAGATATAAAATTATTCATTGAAAAAAAAATGATATAATAAGATCTATATTTTTATCATAAAGTTATGAAAGATGAAGTTGAAAATAATGAAATAGTACTTGATACTTCCGGTACAGAATGTCCAATACCTGTTTTAAAGGCAAGGAAATTATCGCAATCTTTAAAGCAAGGGGACGTCGTAAAGGTTATTGCGACAGATCCCTTAGCCGAAGCAGACTTCATACACTACTGTGAGCAGTCTAATTATCAATATTTAGGATCTTCAAAAGAAAATAAAAAAATTTTTATAAAATTTATTATTTAATTTAATATTCAATTAAATAATTCATCAAACAAATAAAAATCAAATTTATCACCTTTATTAATTTTACTTACATTCTCAGGAATTTCTATTATTCCATCGGAAAAAGCTATGGATGAAATCATTCCAGAACCTTGTTTTTGGTATTTATTTACACAAACGTTGTCCGAATTACCTTGATCTAAAGTTACTCTTATCCATTCTAATCTGTTTGTTTTTTTTTTCATTGAGAAATTAACAAACGCTTTGAAACTTTTGGGCTTCTTCATTTTTGACCCACACAAGAACTCAAGAAACGGTTTAATAATCAATCCGTATAACAAGTGCACTGAAACAGGATTTCCTGGGAGGCAAATTATTATTGTCTTATTTATTTGGCCAATCGCTAGTGGACGGCCAGGTTTGATTGCTGTTTTCCAAAAAAAAATTCTTCCCTTTTCTTTAATAACATCAATTAAGTGATCTTCTTCTCCAACGGAGGCCCCCCCTGTTGTGATTATTACATTATAATCATTGATATTCTCAGTTAATGATTCAATAATTTTATCTTTTGAATCTCTCAAGATGCCTAAATAATGTGAAACAATATAATTATCATTTAAAAGCGATTGAAGTGAATAACGGTTAGAATTATTAATTTTAGATCCTTCCAATCTTTCTGATGGCTCTATAAGTTCGTTGCCACTAGTAAAATATCCAACCTTTAATTTTTTTTTTACCTCAACATATTTTTTCCCCACGGCTGCTATTAAATTTATATTAGTTGAGTTTATCTTTTCTCCGCATTGTAAAATCTTATCCCCTTTAGAAACATCTTCTCCTTTTAATCGACAATTTTCTCCCAAATGAGGAATTTTTCTCATACTGATATAATCACCATCAACGATTGCATTTTCTTGCATAATTACTGTATTGCAATTATTGGGCATACGAGCACCGGTAAAGATGCGGACAACTTCATTAGCTTTTAGAATAATTTCAGCTTGATCTCCCGCAGCAACTCTTTGTGTGCACTTTAATTTCATGGAATCATTAAGGTTATCATTATGAATGGCATAGCCATCAACAGCTGAATTATTGAAAGGAGGAAGGTCTATAGAACTGATAATATCTGAGGATATAATCCTCCCTTCAGCTAATAATAATTCAATTTTTTCTGATTCTATGTTTTCTATAGAAATTTTTTTAAGTAAATTATTAACCTCATTTTTTGTCAAGGGATGCTTGTTCATATCTAAGTTCTTTGTAAAATATAATCAGCAATAATGGCGATTTCATTTTTTTTAAATTTCTTAATTGAAGTTTCAATCCTAGAATCAGCAACGATGCCTATAACATTTTTAAGATTCGGAAATAAATGAGATGAAGGATCTGAATCATCTTTTATTATTTCTATTTTGGCATGTTTTTCATTTTTAAACCCTTCAACGATAATGATATCAGGCTTGTTAAGTTCATCTATCAATTCATATAAAGTTTTTTCGTTTGCTTTGTTTAATTCAGAAATCTTAGCCCAACGCTTTGATGAACTAATAATAACTTGTTGCGAACCAGCTTGACGATGTAAAAAACTATCAGTATTAGGTTTGTCAATTTCAAAATCATGATGTGCGTGCTTGATAGAGGCAACATTAAATTTTTGATTTGTAAAATATGAAATGAGTTTTTGCGCAAAGAAAGTTTTGCCAGAATTTTTCCAACCCACTATTCCACAAATCTTCATTTTCTACCTGTATTTTATATTAAACAAATATACTATTGAATTTATTAACATTGTTAATAAAATTAATACAATACCAAGAGCCATTGCGTATTCTAAATTCCCCATTCTTGTTTCAAGAGTTATAGCTGTTGTCATCACTCGTGTGTAATGTTCAATGTTGCCGCCTACAATCATAACTGCTCCAACTTCAGAGATAGCTCTGCCAAAGCCAGTCAAAAGAATAGTAATTAAAACTACATAACTATGACGAATTAAGGTTAACATAGTGCCGATTAAAGGAATATTAAAAGCCCTGAAGTGATCTCTGTATTGTAGCCATTGTTGTGAAAATATTTCATACGATAATGACACAACTATAGGGAAGATAATAATTGATTGAGCTATGATCATCGCACCTGGCGTGTAAAGCAACTGCAAAACACCAAGAGGTCCTCCTCTTGCTAGTAGAAAGTATACGATTAACCCGACAACTACTGGGGGAATCCCCATAAGAGAATTAAAAATAATAATTAAAATATTTTTTAAAAAAAATTTTTTCAAAGCTAAAATATACCCTATTATTAAGGCGAAAAAAGAAGACGTTATTAAAGCTGAAAAACTAACCTTCAAAGATAAGATGATAATTTCAAATAATAACGGATCAAATGTCAGAATTAATTTTACAGATCTGATAAATATTTCTAGAATATTCATAAATTAATATAATTTTATGTAACACTTTTATGAAGATGAGGAAAAATAAATATTTAATATCACCTAATATTAATAATAATGCTCTTACTGTAAACGTAAGAGGTATTGATCAACACAATAATCCAGTTGATAATAAGATTATCCAAGAAAGAGCTTTAACAATTTTTTTGAATAATCAAGAAATAGTGACGCTAATGTCTATAGGGGATTATCCAAAATATTTGTCCGTAGGCTATTTGTTAAATCAAAATATGCTTAAATTAACTGATAGAATCAAGTCTATTGAATATGATAGTGACATTGGCGTTATTGTCGTAAGAACAAATAGAAAAACAAATTACGAAACAATTCTTAGAAAAAAAATTACAACAAGTGGATGTGCGCAGGGAACAGTTTTTGGTGATATTTATGAAGAAATCCAAAAAAGAAAAATTAAATCACGTTTAAAAATTTCACCTAAATCGATTTATGAAATATCTAAAAAAATCAACCTGACTCCTAGTCTCTATCTAGAAGCGGGCGCGGTTCATGGGTGCGTTATTATCAAAAATGATAGACCAATCATATATATGGAGGATGTTGGCAGACATAATGCCGTTGATAAAATAACGGGTTATATGTTTTTAAACAAAATCAAGACAAGTGATAAAATTTTTTATACAACGGGAAGATTGACAAGTGAAATGGTTATTAAAACAGTTAAGATGAGCATTCCAATCTTAATATCCCGCTCAGGTTTTACCTCTTGGGGGGTTGATTTAGCTGTTAAAACCAATCTGACATTAATAGGAAGAGCTAAGGGTAAAAAGTACATTGTTTTATCAGGAATGCATCGAATTAAGCTCTAATAAATGATCAATTATAATAATGACCTCTGCGCAGTAATCCTTACAGGGGGTAGATCCTCTAGGATGGGGGGTGAAATAAAATCTTTAAAAAAATTTAATAACAAATCTATCTTTGATAGAATTTTTGAGAACTTGCAAACACAAACTGATAAAATAATCATCAACAGCAACGATTCAGAAAATTTATTTGTTGATTATAATGTTGATGTTATCAAAGATAGTCTTGAAGGATTTCTCGGTCCTTTGGCAGGTATACATGCTGCCATGGAATGGTTAAAAGAAAATTCACCTAGAATTCAATGGTTGGTCACAGTTCCCGGAGACACGCCTTTTTTACCAAAAAACCTAGTTAAAAAGTTGTTTAACAAAGTTATGAATGGTAACAATAAAATTGTACTTGCACAGTCTAATGGAAGAATTCATCCTATAATTGGCATATGGAATTCAAGCTTGTTTGAAAGTTTAAAAAGTAGTTTAAACTCTGGGAATAGAAAAATTATGGATTGGGCTTCGCAACATTCTTTAGAATATGTAGAATTTACTAACTCTAAATATGACCCTTTCTTTAATATCAATCGCTATGAAGACATGGCAACAGCTAAAGAAATTGAAAAAAACAATTATCTTATTTGCTAGTGGCATTCATATATTTATAAGATTATAGTATATCTATATGTCTATTTACCTCCCGATTGCCGAAATGAACGTTAACATTCTACTTATAATATTACTTGGTGTAATGGTTGGTGGTCTAACAGGTTTGTTTGGTGTTGGTGGTGGTTTTTTGATGACTCCACTTTTAATTTTTTTAGGCATTCCTCCAGCAGTAGCTGTTGGCACAGAAGCTCCGCACGTACTTGCTTCATCTATCTCAGGTGTGATCGCCCACTGGAGAAGAAAAAATGTTGATATTAAAATGGGAGTTTTTCTTCTATCAGGCGGCGTTTTAGGTTCAACAGTTGGCGTTAATTTATTTAAGATTTTAAGAGGCTTTGGGCAAATTGATGTAATAATTCAGTTTTTATTTTTATTTTTTCTTGGCTTAGTTGGCTTTTCAATGCTGTTTGAAAGCACGAGAACAACAATAAAAAAATATAGAACAACTTCATTGATTAGAACGAAATTACACCAACATTCTTGGATACATGGATTGCCATTTAAAATGAGGTTTCATCGATCAAAATTATATATCAGCGCAATACCGCCAATTGTAATAGGTTTTTTTGTTGGTGTTCTCTCAGCTATGATGGGAATTGGAGGGGGATTCATTATAATCCCTGCAATGGTATACATTTTAGGAATGTCCACCAATGTAGTTGTTGGAACTTCGCTTTTTCAAATCATTTTTGTCACAGCTAATTCAACCTTTTTTCAATCTTATTTAAATCAAACGGTAGACATAGTTCTTGCCGCCTTAATGATTGTTGGTGGTGTAATTGGAGCGCAAATTGGGGCAAGATTGGGTACTACTTTTAAGTCAGAATATTTACGTGGTGTTTTAGCAATTCTTGTATTAGGTGTTTGTGTAAAAATTTTCACCGATTTAACTTTAACACCCAGTAATTTATTTTCTTTAAGCTAATGAATTATTAGAAGATTGTTGCGCCAAAGATTTTAATTTTATCATCTTCTACTCCCAATACTAAACGACCTAAAAATTCTCCTGGAACTTCATCGCTTGTCTGTTTGTAAAGGACTGTTACATAGTTATTTCGCCTTAAACAGCCGTAAAACTCTCTTTGTTTTGATAAACTTGTTAATAATTTATTGTTCGTCCACTGTTTACTTATCTCAATTTCATTTGCGCCATAGAGCATTTGCGCTGAAAAATTCTTTGTAAAACCCCCGTAATCCTTGTTGTTGGAATATTTAACAAGTTCATCCCATAGAGGATTTGCAATCTTCAATATTTCTTCATCAGTCTTCTCAAGAAGGTTCATTTTTCTCTTCTTCAACGATGTGATAAAGAGGTGCTTTTTCCATAACAAATTCACCAGTCTTGGGATCACGGCGAGATAAGGTTAGGCAATGCCAATTATCATCATCCAACTTCATATGATCACCCCGATAGTAGTAGCCCGGCCAACGTGTTTCCTCACGAAACAATGTATGTTCCGCCACGCACTGCGAAGTAAGTGCGCGATGTTTTAATTCCCAGGCGCGCATAAGTTGGTGATAATTTTCAGCTCCAATATGTTCGAGATCTTCTTGTAGAATGCTTAATAATTCTAAACCTTTTTTAAGTAAATTCTCATTGGTCATATAGTTTGTGCTAAGACCGCCAACATATTCATCCATAATCTTCTGAAGACGTTGAAGACCTTGAATAGGTAAAAGATAACTTGGTGAAACTGTTCCTGCGGTGATCTCGTTACGTCCCACAGTGTAGTTCTCTAAAGGTTTATATATAATCTTCTTAAAATCCGCGCACTGCTCGTCATTGACTTCAATTTTTTCATCGCCTAGATCTTGTATATATTTAACTGCAGCTTTTGCAGCAAGACGACCTTCCGTGAAAGAACCTGAGGAGAATTTATGGGCGCTGCCGCCAACTGTATCCCCTGCACCAAAAAGCCCGTCAACTGTGAGCATTCTGTTATATCCCCAAAAATATTCAGAAGGCGAAAGATCTTCTGGGCCACTCACCCAGGCGCCCGAGCAAGTGGCATGAGAACCCATAACATATGGCTCTGATGTAGTTAGCTCAGGATTCATATATTTTGGATCAATATTTTGAGAAGCCCAAACAACTGCTTGTCCAACTGTCATACCAAGGAAGTTCTCCCATCCTACTTGCTCCAGATGAGGATCTTGGAAAGCTTCCGTTGTAACCATCTGAATTGGTCCCCCGCCAGCTTTAACTTCCTCAATGAATGCATGGTTACGCAGACATGTTGGCACAGGTGTGTGATCGA
Organism: Pelagibacteraceae bacterium; assembly: GCA_017639935.1. Classification (GTDB taxonomy): domain Bacteria; phylum Pseudomonadota; class Alphaproteobacteria; order HIMB59; genus JAGFWP01. The sequence goes on along the minus strand of JAGFWP010000018.1, from coordinate 18,918 downwards.
TGTATTCCCCTACCAATTTTTTAGTTTGCTCATACCATTTTTTTTCATAATTTTCTCCATTGGCATTTTGGGTGTAAGTTTTAAGATGCAGGAAGTAAGCGCCGACTGGACCGTAACCATCTTTGAATCGTGTTAAAACGATACGATTTTCCATTTGTGTCATTTTAGCGCCAACAGAAATTGGCAATGCATAGGCTGAACCATTGCTCCAAGGGGCGTACCAGGTTCTTCCCATGCCTTCCCCCACAGCACGAGGCTTAAAAATATGCGAGGCACCGCCAGCAGCTACAATTACAGCTTTGGCGCGAAAGGCGTGATAGTTGCCAGTACGCATGTTAAAGCCTACAGCACCGCCAACTCGGTTTTCTTTGCTTTCGTCCATCAGCAGGTGAGTTATCATAATTCGATTATATATTTTACTAGCAGATTTTTTTGCGGCTTCCGCAACAATTGGTTTGTAACTTTCTCCATGAATCATTATCTGCCATTTACCTTCGCGTAAGTAGCGTCCAGTCTCTTTATTGCGCATCATCGGTAGACCCCACTCGTCAAACATATGTACTGTGGAATCTACATGACGGGCCATATCATAACCAAGATCTTCACGAACCAAACCCATTAAGTCATTACGTGCGTAACGCACGTGATCTTCCGGTTGATTCTCACCCCATTGCATCCCCATATAGCAATTAATTGCGTAGAGACCTTGAGCCACTGCTCCGCTGCGATCAATATTAGCTTTTTCAACACAAACAATCTTCAAGTCACGACCCCAATATCTGGCTTCAAATGCTGCACCGGTACCTGCCATACCGCCACCTACAACAAGAATATCGCAATTTTCATAAATTGTCTTAATTTTACCCATTAGTAATATACGCCTTTTTTAAATTGTTCTTTTTTCAATTCTGGTAAACCGGTCTCAATGTTGAGTGTGTTTGGTTCAGAGAAAAGTAATTGCGAGTTGAGAGCTTCTTTATCAGGCAGTTCTTTATCAGCGAGTTTTGGAATATGCTTGCCCCATGGCTTAGTCGTAATAGGAGAAACAAAGTTTTTTTCTTTGCCATTTCGGAACTTAACCTTCCATGAAATTGTTCCTTTCTCTTCCTCACGGAGTACTCTAACGCTATGTCCCATAGGAGCGAAATCAGCATATCCACGCACGTCAATAGCATTTTGTGGGCAAGCCTTAACACAGGAGTAGCACTCCCAGCAAAAATTGGGTTCGATATTAACGGCACGTCGAATAGTTTCATCAATGTGCATAATATCAGATGGACAGATATCAACACAGTGTCCGCAGCCGTCACAACGAGTCATATATACAAAAGTTGACATATTATTTTCTCTCTTTCTTTTTCTTTAGTATAAATTTAACCATTATATTTTTTAGTAGTGTCGTGGCGCTTCGCGCTTTATGCCGAGACCAAATTTTTTGGGCTTATCTGTTGGTGTTGGTAGATTATCTCTTGAACCATCCGCTTCAGCTAAGCGTTTCTGTATAGCTGCACCTGGTTTGTAAAACATATGGGCGAATTTAGACCAGTAGATCCCTCCAAATAGTAAAAGATTAGAAAAACTAAATAAAATAAAAAACACGATATCCCATCCAGATACATTTATAGCTTGTAAGTATGACCAGATTAGACCAAGGGTAGAAGTGACAACCAGAGATAAGATGAATAAATCTGCCCTAACAACGCGATACCAAGGATTAGCTTCTGCTACAACATCGACTCTGAGAAAAAACCAAAACCAATAACCACCAATACAGGTCATTATTGCTCCTAAGTGCCATAATATTGCTAGAATAGAAGGTGTTGCGAATTTAGGTGTTGAATAACAGAAGATCATAATAATTGAAGTAATCCAAAAAACTATAGTGCCATACATACCGAGAAGATGGGCGAGTCTGCGTTTACCATCTAATTCAGAAGTGGTAAGGACATCACTTGCAACGGATTTAAAAACAATTGATGCCTTTTCCCCAACGCTAATAGTTCTGGTTGCTGATTTCTTTGCTTTTTTTACATTTTCAAAAAAGTATTTAACATTTTTCTTATGAATCATATCAAGCAACGTTCCCCCTACTACCAAAATAATCATAGCAGCAACAAAAACCTGCATTACAATGGATGGAACAAACTCGGAAAGTTCGGAAAATGGATTGATAGTTATCACGAAAAATCCCTCCTTAGGTTTAATTGAATCACAATTTGATATAATATTTTAGTAAGTATATATTTAATGCAGTTTTTTTAACATATCAATTATATGAAGGATACTGGTATTTCTGAAATTGACAAAAAAAGAGAATAATAAATATTAATGAAACGTGACTCAACTTTTTTGTATTTTAATGTAGCTTATGCCGCTGGATTAATCTGTTTTTTGATTTTATTTTATTTTAAAGTTAAAATCATATTTTTAACAATTTTCATTATTATTATATCTGCTGTTCTACTAATTTTTAAGTTGCTATATTGGTATTCTATTAGAATAGTTCAACAAAGTATAAACGGTGTTGATAAACAAAAATATTTTTTATTTAGATTAACATTTTGTATATTTACATATATCACACCTGTATACTGCATAATTCAAGAGCCAAATTTAATAGTTAGTCATTATGTTTCAACAATTACTTTCACAATAGTTGTCATATTGGCAATAATAGGAATTTTTATCGAAAGATGGTTATTTTTTATCGAGTCACAACAAACTGTTAATGATAATAATGCTGAATAAATCTAATAAATTTTTTTTAATTATAATTATTGCTATTACCATTACCAATAAATCATCTTTTGGAAATGAAAGCTATTTTGATTTATCAGATCAAAAGATAGAAATTCAAACAAACTTTAACGGTAAAGAAGTCATTATTTTTGGACTAACAGAACCTCAATTTGATACAATTATAACTATAAAAGGACCTAAAAATGATACTGCTATTAATAAAAAAGAAAGAATATTCGGATTTTGGTTTAATGCAAAAAGAATAATATACAAGGATTTGCCAAGCATTTTTTTTATTGCATCCTCATCTCCTATCAATGAAATTTTACCAAATGAAACCATCACCAGAAAAGCATTACACTTTGAAGAAATGGCTGTTAATTTAATTACGCAACGAGATTTTAATTTTGCTGATCAAAATAAATTTGAGATGTGGGATAAAAGCATGATCCAAATAAAAAAAACTTCAAGTTTATATAAAGAATATAATTTGAAAATTATTGATAATAAATTATTTCAAACAAAGGTCTTTTTTCCGAGCAATGTGATTCCTGGGTCCTATGATATAAATATTTATCAAATACTTAACAAAATTATAGTCAGTGAAAAAAACAAGGAATTAATAATAAAAAGATCTGGAATTGGTAACAAAATTTTTCAATTTGCTCATAACCAACCATCTATTTATGGTATATTGTGTATAGTGTTTGCAGTATTAGCGGGTTTAATGGGTGCAACTATATTTAGGAGACTATAAATGAGTAAAGAAAAATATATTCTTGTTATCGCTGACAAAACTCAAGAAATGGAAGTTGCTCTTCAATACGCCTGTGCAAGATCAAAAAAGACTAATAGGAAAATTATTATTGCATCTTTTATTGAGCCGCTTGATGTTTTGACTACTCAAGGAGTAACTGAAATTATGCAAAATGAGGCTAGAGAAGAAGCTGAAAAAAATCTTCAATATGCAGCATCTATAGTGAAAGAGTCGACTGGCTTTATGCCTGTGCTACAAATTCGTGAAGGAGAAATCATGAAAGAAATGAAAAGTCTTATTGATGAAGAAAAAAATATAAATGTTCTAGTCATAGCTGCCAATGTTGATGAAAAAAATAATCCTGGTCCAATAATTAATGCATTGGTTTCCAAAGAGCTCTCAAATTTCAGAGTTCCTGTAATGATTGTTCCAGGCAATTTTTCTAAAGATCACATAGCTCTTCTGACTTAATGAAAGATAATAGTTACCGAGATATCATAGCCAAGATTTTAATTGATATTGAATCAGTAAGATTCTCTTTTGAAGATCCTTTTACTCTTACTTCAGGTCAAAAAAGTCCTGTTTATGTCGATTGCAGAAAAATTATTTCATTCGTAAAAGAAAGAAATATAATTCTTGATTATGCAAAAGAATATTTTGATGAAAATAATCTTCAGTTTGATTTACTTGCAGGCGGTGAAACTGCTGGTATTCCTTATGCAGCTTTTTTATCTGAACGTCTTCAAAAGAAAATGGTTTATGTTAGAAAAAAGCTGAAAGGATTTGGAAAAAATAAACAAATAGAAGGATATTATGAAATTGGTCAAAAAGCCATCTTAATTGAAGATCTGGCAACTGATGGAGAAACTAAGGTTATGTTCGTTGAAACTCTAAGAAAATCAGGACTAGAAGTTTCTGATATTTTTGTTATCTTTTATTACGATATTTTTGATTTCAATAAAACGCTTCTTTCTTCAATGAATATAAAAATGCATTCCCTATGTACTTGGAAAAATATAATTAACGTTATTTCTAGTGAAAAATTATTTATAGAAAAAGAAATAAATAATTTAAAAATATTTTTAGATAATCCTGAAACTTGGAGAAAAAATAATGCGTGAACTAGTATTAGTAAGCGGAGGTTTTGATCCGATTCATAGTGGGCATATTTATTTAATCCAAGAAGCTTCAAAACACGGTGATGTGATTGTTTTATTAAATTCCGATAAATGGCTAAGAGAGAAAAAAGGGAGGGAGTTTCTACCTTTTGTTGAAAGAGAAACTATCATGAAATCATTAAAAAATGTTATTGATGTCTTGTCTTTTGATGACTCAGATAAAACATGCGTAGATGGAATAAGGAAAGCAATTAACAAATATCCAAATCACAAAATTATGTTTGCAAATGGAGGGGATAGAAATGATAAAACATCTCCAGGTTCAGAAAAAAAATTTTGTGATAAAAATAACATTACAACACTTTGGGGAGTTGGTGGAAAATATAAGTCAAACTCTAGTTCTAAGATTTTAAAAAGATGGCAAGAAGAAAATTAGTTAAGGATATAATCTTTTAATTAACCAAGAATTTTTATTTTTTTTATATTCAACTCGATCATGAAGTCTAAAGGGCATATCTTGCCAAAACTCAATTAACAGGGGTTCAACTCTAAAACCAGTCCAATAAAGAGGTCTTGGTATAGTTTTTTTTTTATATTTTTCAGTATATTTCTTAATTTTATTTATTAATTCTTCTCTAGTTTTAAGTTCAGAAGATTGATCTGAAGCCCACGCCCCTATCTTACTTCCTTCTGGTCTGCTTTCAAAATATTCATCAGCTTCTTTATTTGCTACTAGTTTTGCTATTCCTTCAATTCTTATTTGTCTAAGCAAACTTTTCCAATAAAAGTTTAATGAAACTTGAGGATTAAAATTTATAGAATTTCCTTTTTTACTTTCTACATTTGTATAAAAAACAAAACCATTATTATCAAAAGATTTTAAGAGAACTATTCTTGAACTTGGCATTAGACTTTCAGAAATTGTAGAAAGATTCATTGCATTTGGAACATTGATTTCTTTTTGTTTGGCTTCTTCAAACCATTCGCTGAATAATATTATGGGATCTTCTTTTGCATTAATTAATTTTATTTTTTCTGTCATATTTTTTATACGATTACCATTATAATTAGTATATAAAGAATAAAACAAGTAAAAACAAATCAGCTTCTACAACAACTAAATATACAAGAATTATTGCTATGTTAATGAAAAATAAAAAAGGTTTGATCATGGGTGTTGCGAATAATCGCTCAATTGCATGGGGCATAGCTAAATCAATTGCCAAACAAGGTGGGCAGCTTGCTTTCACATATCAAGGTGAGGCTTTGAAAAAAAGAGTTCTTCCATTGGCCCAAAGTGTTGGATCCGATATAGTGATACCTTGTGATGTAACAGATTCTTCAAGTATAACAAAAACTTTTGAAATATTAAAAAATAAATGGGGTGAGCTCGATTTTTTAGTCCATGGAATTGCCTTTTCTAATAAAGAAGAATTAAAAGGGAAGTATTACAAAACATCGCTTGAAAATTTTAATCAAACTATGCATATATCTTGCTATTCTTTTACTGAAGCATGTCGTTTAGCAGAACCAATAATGAATAAAGGAAGCTCTATTTTAACATTAACCTATTATGGAGCTGAGCAAGTAATGCCTCACTATAATGTTATGGGAATTGCTAAAGCAGCTTTAGAAGCAAGTGTTAGATATTTAGCTGTAGATCTGGGAGAAAAAAATATCAGAGTAAATGCAATTAGCGCCGGACCAATTAAAACCTTGGCTGCTTCTGGAATAGGCGACTTTAGATTTATCTTAAGATGGAATGAGTTAAATTCTCCTCTTAAAAGGAATGTTAATCAAGATGAGGTGGGAAATTCCGCTTTATATTTATTAAGTAACTTAGGTAGTGCAGTAACTGGTGAAGTGCAGCATGTTGATTGTGGATACCATACAGTAGGAATGGTTGCAGTCGACGAAGCAGAAGAAGTATCTAAACTTTTGAGTGAATTTAACAAAGAAAAATAATGTCATCAAATTCAATAGGTAAAATTTTTAATTTCACAACTTGGGGAGAAAGTCACGGTAAAGCAATCGGTTGTGTTGTTGATGGCGTTCCATCAAAAATTCCTCTTAATGACAAAGATTTGCAAAAATATCTTGATAAAAGAAAACCTGGACAATCAAAGCATACCTCTCAAAGAAAAGAAGCTGATCAAGTTGAAATTTTATCAGGTGTATTTGAAGGATTTACAACCGGTCATCCAATATCTTTGATTATAATGAATCAGGATCAGAGATCTAAAGATTACTCAGAAATTAAAGATATTTTTAGACCTGGACATGCTGATTATACTTATTGGTCAAAATACGGTATTCGCGATTATAGGGGTGGTGGTCGATCAAGTGCGAGAGAAACCGCTATGAGAGTAGCTGCTGGCGGCATTGCAAGAAAAGTTATTGAACATAAGATAAAAAGTAATTTTAAAATTATAGGTGGTTTGGTGCAAATAGGAGATAGCAAAATAAACTATGATAATTGGAAGAATGATTTTATTGAAAAAAATGATTTTTTTTGTCCAGATCAAAAAATAATAAATGAATGGGAAATAAAAATAACAAAGGCTCGTAAAGAAGGAACTTCTTTGGGTGCAATAATAGAATTAAGATGTCACGGTATACCTGTGGGTCTTGGTGAGCCCGTATATGATAAATTGGATTCTGATTTAGCTAAGGCGATAATGAGCATTAATGCTGTAAAAGGTGTAGAAATTGGGAATGGATTTAACAGTGTTTTGGAATCAGGCATTTCAAATGTTGATGAAATGAGAATCAAGGACTCCAAGCCAGTATTTCTAACAAATAATAATGGCGGTATTTTAGGTGGAATATCAACTGGGCAAGATATTATAGTACGTTTTTGTGTAAAACCAACAAGCTCTATTCTCAGTTCTAAAAAAACAATAAATACTAATTTAAAAGAAACAGAAATTTCCACCAAAGGTAGACATGATCCTTGTGTTGGCATTAGGGCCGTTCCTGTGGGTGAGGCGATGATGGCAACTACACTTGCTGATCACTGTTTGCGCTTTTTATAAATATTTTTTCGCATATATTAAAAACTCAATATTTCCCTTTGGGCCCTTAATGGGGCTAGGAATAATTCCTTGAACTTTCATTTTACATTTAGAAGAGAACCATTCGTTGAAATCTTCACAAATTCTAGTATGAATTTCAGAGTCAAGAATCACCCCGCCTTTTTGTATTTCATTTTTTGATGCTTCAAATTGAGGTTTAATTAACCCTATCACTATTCCATTTTTTTTTTCTAAAAATTGTAGACATGGTTCAATAACTTTTTTCATACTAATAAAACTAACATCACAAACTACAACATTAATTGTATCACAAATAATATTTTTACTTAAATATCTAGCATTAGTTTTTGGTATATTTATAACCTTGGTGTGCTTTCTTAATTTTTCATGCAATTGATTAGCTCCAACATCTACTGCATAAATTTTTTTAGCTTTTTTTGATAATAATACTTCTGTAAAACCACCTGTGGATGCCCCAATATCAAGACAAATTAAATCTTTTACATCAATGATAAAATTCTCAAAGGCATACAACAATTTTGAAGCCCCTCTTGATACCCACTGAGGATGCAGGTTTGCTTTTACTACATCTGCATTAGTCTCATATAATTCACCACTTTTAAGAACTTTTTTTCCATTAATTGAAATTTGTCCAGCCATAATCATAGCTTGTGCTTTTGCATAGGAATCAGTAATTTTCTTATCAACTAAAAGTGAATCAGCTCTTTTTTTCAAAATATATTATTTTTTTTTATAATTGCTTAAGTGTACTATTTCATTAGATAATAAAGACAATATTTTGTTAGAGATGGACTCGGCATCCATACCCATTTCCTTATACTGATTTTCAGAAGTATTATGATCAACAAACTTATCAGGAAATATTATATTCTTAATTGTTGATGAGGTTGATGTTTTTCTTTTATTGTGGACATAATCAAGAACAGAAGAGCTAAATCCTCCTATTGAACCTTCCTCAATTGTTATTACAAATTCATGATTATCTAAAATTTTATCTAACAGAATTGTATCCAAAGGTTTTGCAAATCTTGCATCCATTAATGTAGGGTAACAACCCCTTGGCTTAAGAATTTCGATTGCTTGTTGACAGGCTTCTAATCTTGCACCAAAATTAATTAAAGCTACTGAATTGCCTTCCTGAATTATTCGTCCCTTCCCAATCTCTAAGTGTGATAATTCGTCTCCTATATTTTTACCTATAATAGATCCTCTTGGAAAACGAAAGGATGATGGTCTATCATCAATCATTATGGCAGTCTTAATCATACGAATTAATTCACCCTCATCAGCTGCAGCCATAATTACAAAATTAGGCAATGCAGATAAAAAAGCTATGTCAAAAGATCCTGCATGTGTAGGTCCATCTGCGCCTACTTGACCTGCTCTATCGATAGCAAATCTTACAGGCAATTTTTGGATAGCAACATCATGCACTATTTGATCATATGCTCTCTGGAGAAAAGTAGAATATATAGCTACAAAAGGCCTTAATCCTTCTGCAGCTAAGCCTGCGCACATAGTAACTGCATGTTGTTCCGCTATTCCAACATCAAAAAATTTTTTTGGATGTTTCTGTGCAAAAATATCCAAACCAGTTCCAGATGCCATCGCTGCAGTTACAGCAACAATTTTTTCATCTATTGATGCTTCTGCTGATAAAGTTTCACCAAAAACTTGTGAAAATGATTTCATATTTATTTTAGATAAAGAAGATCCAGTAACAACATCAAATTTATTTACACCATGGAATTTATCGCTTGATTCTTCTGCGGGTTTATAGCCACAACCTTTTTTAGTAATCACATGAAGAAAAACAGGCTTGTTAATTTTATTGGATTTAATATTTTTTAAAACTGGAATCAAATGATCAAAATTATGACCGTCTATTGGACCTAAGTAAAAAAAACCCAATTCTTCAAACAAAGTGCCGCCCGACACAAAACCTTTGGAAAATTCTTCTGCCCTATAAAGGGCTTTCGCAAAAGATTTGGGAAATTTTGACAATATTTTTTTAATGATTGATCGTATGTTTGAATATGAACTAGAAGACAAAAGCCTAGATAAATAGCTGCTCATTGCACCAACAGGCTGATCTATTGACATTTCATTATCATTTAAAATAACGATCAGCTCCTTACTCATTGCACCAGCATTATTTAATGCTTCATAAGCCATACCTGCGCTCAATGCACCGTCTCCTATGACACAAATTACTTTTGAATTATCTTTTTTTAATTCTTGAGCAATTTTAATTCCTAAGCCTGCTGATATCGAAGTAGAACTGTGAGCTGTACCAAAAGTATCATATTCACTTTCACTTCTTTTGACAAATCCATATAAACCGCCCTCTTGTCGCAATGTTTCAATTTGTTTTTTTCTGCCAGTGATAATTTTATGAGGGTAGGCTTGATGACCAACATCCCAAATTAATTTATCTTTAGGAGTATCAAAAATATAATGAAGCGCTAAGGTTAATTCAATCACGCCCAATCCTGCTCCTAAATGACCTCCTGTTTTTGATACTGTATCAATAGTTTTATGACGTAATTCTTTGGCAATGCTCTTAAGATCATTAACTTTACGATTACGCAGATCATCTGGAAAATTTATCTGATCTAAAAACTTATACTTCATATTATTTTTTAAAGTCTTCTTTTTGAATTTTATTATTTTCTACTTTTATCTTTTTGATTTGATTTTCAACTTTTTTTAATTTTTCTTCACAAATTTTTTTAAGATCCATACCTTTTTCATATAGTTCTACCGACTTTTCCAAATCAACATCCCCGGACTCAAGCTGTTCTACTATATCCTCAAGCTTTTTTAAATTATCCTCAAATGATAAATCTTTATTATTTTTTTTCATATTTAGGGCTTTTTATCAATATATCGCATTAATTATTTATACAATATTATACTGCATCTATTTCTCGATAATCTTTAGAATCTTATTTTGTTTAATATGGTAAATTACACCTTTGAGATTATTTGAGCTATTTATTGTAATTAGCAGTCTGTTTTCGTCAATAATTTCTATGTTAATAATTTCTTCTTTATCATTCAAATTTAATGTAATTTTTTTTTGATCTAAAGTTATATCTTCTGAATCTGTTAAAATCTTTGAATACATTCCATAAATTAGTGCAATAAAAGAAAAAATAATTAGAATACCTAAAATTATAACAACAGATTGAAGAATTTTTTTTGACATGCAAAAGTTCTATACTCACAAAATAAAAATAAATAAAGAACAAAACCTTACAAGGCTTGATCAGGCTCTATCTAAATTATTAGATAATGTTACAAGATCACAAATTAAAATTCTTCTACAAAATCATAATGTAAGAAAAGCAGATAATATTATTACTGAAGCTTCGCTAAAAGTTAAGGAAGGCGAGGTGTACTTTGTTTCAATACCTAGTATGCAACAAACAAGTTATGAACCAGAGAATATACCATTAGATATTCGATATGAGGATGAAAATATAATCATTGTTAATAAAATTCCTGGAATGGTAACGCATCCAGCACCTGGCAATCAAAATGGTACTTTGGTTCATGCTCTTTTAAAATATACAAATGATAAGCTGAGTTCTATTAATAAAAACAATAGACCTGGTATCGTTCATCGTCTGGATAAAGATACAAGTGGATTGATTATTGTCGCTAAAGATAATTTTACTCATTTGCATTTATCTGATCAGTTTAAAAATCACTCAATTTCAAGAAAATATCATGCGATTGTTTGGGGCATTCCAAAAAATCAAATGATAGAAGGATATATTGAAAGAAATAAGATTAATCGAAAAAAAATGTCTTTGAATCAAAATAAGAGGGGAAAATTTTCTCAAACTATTATAACTCTTAAAAAAAGTTTTGGAATTTGCAGTATTGTTGAATGCTTGCTAAAAACGGGAAGAACACATCAAGTTAGATTGCATATGACATCAATAAACAACCCAATTGTGGGTGATAAATTATATGGTAGAAACAAAATTAATAGATTTGGAAAAAATAAAGAAACTTTCAATAAATTTCTTATATTAAAAAATTTTAGAAGACAGGCTCTTCATGCTTATCATATAGGTTTTACTCATCCTGTTACAAAAAAATACCTTGAATTTGAGTCAGAATTTCCTGAAGATATAAAGATTTTACTTGATTTATTAGTAAAATATTAATTTTTACAATTAAATATGATAAACGGCGATCTATGAATTTACCTATTTTATCCTCAGAAGGTAATCTAGCTTTTTATTTACAAGAAATAAAGAAGTTTCCTCTTTTAAGCGCTGAAGAAGAATTCATGTTGGCTAAAAGATTTCAAGAGCATAGCGATACAAAAGCTGCTCATAAGTTGGTAACTAGTCATCTTAGATTGGTAGCTAAAATTGCCATGGGTTATAGAGGTTATGGATTGCCAATTACTGATTTAATTTCAGAAGGAAATGTAGGAATAATGAAGGCTGTAAAAAAATTCGATCCTGACAAGGGATTTAGATTGGCAACATATGCAATGTGGTGGATACGAGCACAAATACAGGAATATGTTTTACATAGTTGGTCTCTAGTAAAAATTGGAACAACTGCAGCACAAAAAAAACTTTTTTTTAATCTTAGAAAATTAAAAAACCAATTGCAATCTATTAATGATGGCAAACTATCTCCTGATAATGTTCGCGAAATAGCAAATAGACTGGATGTTAAAGAAGCTGAAGTTACTGACATGGAAAATAGACTTTTTTCTGGTGATCAATCATTAAATGTTCAGATTTCTGATGAAGCCGATACTGAATGGCAAGACTTGATTGCGGATGATGCTGAAACACAAGAAGTAATTGTTGAAAAAAAAGATGAGTATATGAACAGAAAAAAATTATTCACCAAAGCTTTAAAAATTCTAAATCCTAGAGAAAGAGAAATTGTAGAATATAGGCGATTAAGGGACAAGCCTAAAAAACTTGAAGAATTGAGTCAAAAATACAAAATAAGCAGAGAAAGGGTTAGGCAGATTGAAGAAAAAGCTCTTGAGAAGCTTACAAAAGAAATATCAAATACTGCCTAAATAATTATCTTTATCAATTGTTTGACTTCTTTCAGGCCCAGTTGAAATAACAGAGATTTTTGTTTCAATCATATTTTGAATAGCATCGACATACTTTTTTGCATTTTTTGGTAGATCTGACCACTTTTTAATTCCGAATGTTGATTTTTGCCAACCAGGAAAGATTTTATAAATGGGCTTAATATTGTTTTGTAAATTTTCATTAGATGGGAGATAGTCGTATTTAAAGTCGTTAACTGTATAACCAACGCATATTTTTATTTCTTTTATTTCATCCAATACATCTAGTTTTGTAAGTATGACATCATCTATGCCGGAAATTTTAACTGATTGTTTAACAAGATTTACATCAAACCATCCGCATCGTCTTTTTCTTTTAGTAACAGTTCCAAATTCTTTACCTTTTTTACCCAAATAATCGCCCATATAATCTTTTAACTCTGTGGGAAAAGGACCTGATCCAACTCTTGTCGTATAAGCCTTGGTAATTCCAAATATTTTGTGATCTTTTCTAATTCCAAAACCACTACCAGCAAAAATTTGTCCTGAAGTTGTGTTGGATGACGTAACATAAGGATAGGTTCCAAAATCAATATCTAGAAGCGCTCCTTGCGCACCTTCAAAAAGTATAGTTTCATTTTTTTTTCCTATCTCATTTAAAATTCTCCAAGTGGGATAAGAATAAGAATTAATTTTTTTATTAATATTTTTTAATTGGATAAACAAATCTGTTTCATCGATATTTTTTTCAAAATGTTTCAATCTATAGGAATGAAATGAAGCTAAATTAGATATTTTCTTTCTAAGTATTTCTTCATTTTGTAAATCACATAATCTAATTGATCTTCTACCAACTTTATCTTCATATGCAGGTCCAATCCCTTTTTTTGTTGTGCCTATAAATTCCGTTCCTTTGTTTTTTTCATTCAATTCATCGATTATTTTGTGTAATGGAAGTATCAAGCAGATATTTTCTGCAATCATCAAATTGTCAGGATTTATTTTAATGCCCTGATCAGATAGCTTTTGAATTTCTTCATCCAATGCCCAGGGATCAAGTACGACACCATTACCAATAATGCATTTTTTTCCTCTAATTATGCCTGATGGTAATAAGTTTAATTTATAAGTTTTATCTTCAATTTGCAATGTATGACCAGCATTATTTCCTCCTTGAAATCTAACAACAATATCTGCTTTAGAGGATAGCCAATCAACGATTTTACCTTTGCCTTCATCTCCCCATTGCGTGCCTATTACAGTATAGAACATAATTATATATCTAATTTAATTATTTGATCATCAATTAAGTAAGATTGGCAATTTTTTTTAATTGCCATTTCTCTTATATTATTTAAATCGCCAAAAAAAGTCTCTATATTGAACCCCTGCGTTATTAATTCTTTCTTTCTGTTATTCAAAATATCAAATGGAATCATAATTTTATTTGTTTCTTCTGTGTTTGATGATGCTCTTAATATTGTATCCATATAACAAGTAAAGCCAGTAGCTTTTTCCTGGTTATCATTATTATTTGAGATATATCTTCCGCCTCTTGCTATTTCTCCTCTGACGTTATCAGCAAAAATTGTAAATCTAAGACTATTGTGATAATTTTTATCATCAGTTTCAGTTAAATCTAATAAAAAATTTACATCGGGATATTTACTAACAAAAAAATCATATATATTATTTATGTTTTTTATTTCGGATATATTTTTTTTATCAACTCTTAGTTTATCTAATTTTTTTTTCTTATCAAATAAATTTCCTGTGCAGGAAAAAATATTATTTAAATATTCATGATTTCTATTTTCAAGTAATTCCAATGCCCCATTAATATCTTTTTTTCTTATGAAAGATTTTATCTTATCAAGTTTTGGTGATGATTTGATAAGTTCATACAGTTTATCTAAAAAAACTTTTGAAGATAATTCAATTGAAATACTTTTAATTCCCACTGAGGTTAAAGCATTATATGCAAGCTCAATCATTTCAACATCAGCTAAATAACTGTTTTCTCCAATACATTCGGCACCTATTTGCAAAAACTGTCTTTCAGGCCTCAACATAGAGCCTTTATCACGAACGACTTCTCCATAATAACATATTTTTAGAGGTCTTGGTTTTTTTGATAATCTAGAAGATGATAATCTTGCGATTTGCATTGTTATATCATCTCGTAATGATAATTCTTTTTGATCTTTTTTAACTTTAATTTTTAAAGTATTAATTTTATTAATTTGATGTGAAAACTCTATAAGTGGCGTTTTAACTAATTCATAACCATAGGATTGAAAAAGATTAATTATTTCATTCTTATACTTATGTTCTGTGGCTGCTTGATTGGATACCTCATCTTTAAAACCTTCTGGTATCAAATTATCTGGCATTAAGAACTTTGTTAATTTGATTATTTATAATCTTGCTAGCCCTAATAACCTTATCACTATCCTGACCTTCTACAAGAATTCTAACTAATGGTTCAGTGCCTGATTTTCTTACTAAATAGCGAATTTTAGGATTATTTGCTTTATTTTCTTTTACAATGTTGTTTAAGATTTTGTCAAAAAAACCATTCGGTTTTTTTTTAATCTCCAAATTAGTTTTGATTTGTGGATATTGATCATACAAAGAAAAAACTTTACTTGCTTTAGTTTTCTCTGAAGAAATTATTTCTATAATTTTTACAGCTGCTAATATACCATCGCCTGTATGCAAATAATTTCCAAGTATTATGTGTCCTGATTGTTCGCCTCCCAATATATAAGAATTTTTTTTCATTTCTGTAATGACATTAAAATCTCCTACACTTGTTCTAACCAATTTTATTCCTAATTTTTTTAGATAGTTTTCTAAGCCTAAATTTGACATTACAGTTGCAACAATTACTTTTTTATCAAGTTGCTTTGATTTTAAATAATGTTTTGCAAATAATGCAATTATTTTATCTCCATCTATTTGTTGGCCTTTTTCATCAACAGCAATCATTCTATCACCATCACCGTCAAAAGCAAAACCGATATCTGCTTTGATGTCTAAAACTTTTTTTGACAGTTCTCTTGTATCAACTGCACCACATTCTTTATTAATATTTCTACCATCAGGTTGATTGTTGATTGAAGTCACTTCACAACCAATTTCCCAAAATAATGTTGGTGCAATATGATATGTAGCGCCATTTCCACAATCCAAAACTACTTTAAATTTTCTTAAATCATTTCTTCTACTTATTGTTGATTTTAAATATTCTGAATATCTTCCTTGAGCATCCTCTAATCTAAAAGCTTTTCCAGACTCATAATCAAGAGATGAAATTCTATTATATTGTTTTTTGTCAGAAATTATATTTTCAATCTTTTTTTCTATAACTTTTGATATTTTATTTCCTCCTGAGTCAAAAAATTTTAATCCATTGTATTCATAGGTGTTGTGTGATGCAGTAATCATAACGCCCATATCCGCTCTTAAAGACCTGATTAAAATTGGGAGTGCTGAAGTAGGTAACGGACCTACCAAAATAACTTCTATGCCCATAGAAACAAAACCAGATGTTATTAATGGTTCGTATAGATAACCTGATAGACGAGTGTCTTTTGAAATGATTACTCTGTTTTTCTTTTGGTTTTTATTTGACAGTAAATAACCTGCTGCCTTAGCAATTTTTAAACAAGTATCAGTAGTCATTGGCTCCTGATTAACTCTGCATCTAATTCCATCAGTGCCAAATATTTTTAACATAGGTTCTTCTATTTAATAATTAAATATAAAGAAAGAGTTTTTAAATATTATTGAGGTTGGGGACTGATTTTACTACTAGTTTTAGGTACAGAAGTTGGTGTTGAGGGTTTGGTGGTATCTGGATCATTATCAAAATCATCTCTAGAAGGTCTCACTCCTTTTATCAAATCTTTGATTTCTTCACCTGTTAATGTTTCGTATTCTAGCAATCCTTTTGCAACTATGTGAAGTTCATCAACATTGTCAGTTAAGATTTTTCGGCAATTTTTCTCCGCCTCATCAACAATTTTTCTAATCTCTTCATCAATTAATTTAGCAGTTGCATCTGAAATATTTTTCGATTGAGCTACTGAATGACCCAAAAAAACTTCTTCACTGTCATTATTATATCTTATCTTGCCTAAAGTTTCGCTCATTCCCCACTCGGTAATCATCTTTTTTGCCCAATAAGTTACGCTTTGAATATCTCCTGCTGCACCACTAGTAATTTTTTCTTTTCCAAAAATCATTTCTTCAGCAATTCGACCCCCCATCGCTATAATAAAATCAGCTTTTAATTTATCTAACCTCTTATTTAATTCGTCTTTTTCTGGCAATCTCATTACATATCCAAGAGCCATTCCGGTAGGAATAATGCTTGATTTATGTATTGGATCTGATTCCGGACAATGAAGTGTTGCTACAGCATGGCCAGCTTCATGATATGCTGTAAGTTTTTTTTCTTCATCTGTCATCACCATTGATCTTCTCTCAGCGCCAAGAAGAACTTTATCTTTTGCCTCTTCAAAATCTTCTTTAGTTACAAGTCTTTTATTTTTTCTTGCTGCAAGTAATGCAGCTTCATTCACTAGATTAGCTAAATCAGCTCCAGTAAAACCTGGCGTTCCTCTAGCAATAATTTTTGAATCAAATTTTGGAGAAACTTTAATATTTTTTAAATGAACTTTTAAAATTTTATCTCTACCAATTATGTCAGGTTTAGATATTGTTATTTGCCTATCAAATCTACCTGGTCTGAGTAAAGCCGGATCAAGAACATCAGGTCTGTTTGTCGCTGCTACAATAATAACTCCTGCATTAGTTTCAAAACCATCCATCTCAACAAGAAGTTGATTTAATGTCTGCTCTCTTTCATCATTTCCGCCCCCAAGTCCAGCTCCTCTGTGCCTTCCAACAGCATCTATTTCGTCTATAAAAATAATACAAGGAGAATTTTTTTTACCTTGCTCAAACATATCTCTTACTCTGCTTGCACCAACACCGACAAACATTTCAACAAAGTCTGAACCAGATATAGAAAAGAAAGGTACATTTGCTTCTCCAGCAATAGCTCTTGCAAGTAAAGTTTTTCCTGTACCAGGAGGTCCAACAAGTAAGGCACCTCGTGGTATTTTTCCACCTAATCTTGAAAACTTCTGAGGATCTTTTAAAAACTCAACTACTTCTTCTAATTCTTGCTTAGCTTCATCTATTCCAGCAACATCTTCAAATGTAACTTTGCCCACAGCTTCATTTAAAAGTTTTGCTTTTGATTTTCCAAATCCAAGAGCCTTGCCTCCGCCACCTTGCATTTGTCTCATAAAAAAAATCCATACACCAATTAGAAGTAGCATTGGGAACCAAGAAAGTAATATGCTCAAAAATGGATGCATTGATTTATCAGCAGGCTCAGCAGATATTTTAACTCCATTCTCATTTAATTTGTCTACTAAGTTTGGATAGTTTGGTGAATATGTTGTAAAAGGACGACCATCATCTAAATAGCCTTCTACGTAATTTCCAATAATATTTACTTCAGATATATTTCCTGCCTCTGTTGCAGCAATAAAATCAGAAAAGGAGATCTTTGATGAAGATCTGCTATTTGGGGAATTTTGAAATAAATTAAAAAGAGCTACTAAAAGAAGACCGATTATAATCCACAGAGCAATGTTTTTGCTGAAATTTTTCATATAATGAACCTTATATATAAATAGGTATGAATGATGAAAACACAATACTTATTTAATAACTCACTGAAAAATAATAAAATTTATGCAATGAAGTATATGAAATTGTTATTCCGTTTAACCGTCATATTTGAAAGACTGATAGATAAATTTACAGCTTCGCAAAGTTTATCAAGAGTTTTTATAACTTTCTGATACCTCAAGAAAGGTTTTTTGGGATAAAAAAATTTATATGTTATTTCAGTAAGCTTTGCTTGGAGCTCTTGATCTAAATTTAAAAACTTTATTGAGTCAAATATAATAATATTTCTATGAATTTCAATATTTATTAGATTATAAATTTGAAATATCATTTTTTTATAATCATAATAATTTTCTCTAATTAATTTAAATTCTTGAATTATATTTTTTTTATATTGAGGGTTTTTTTTTATGAAATTTCTTACCACTACTCTGCTATATTTTTCATCATCATTGCTTGGGTCGTTAACAT
>JAGFWP010000017.1 GCA_017639935.1 Pelagibacteraceae bacterium | reverse complement strand
GGGAAAAGAAATCCGTCCTGGACTTGACATTCAAAACAATGAAGAATTAGATGAGGTTATAAGAAATGCATCAGAAACGGCTTATCATCCTTCATGCACGAATAAGATGGGAATTGATAGTATGTCTGTTGTTGACGCTGATACCAAAGTTCATGGTTTGAATAACTTGCGTGTTGTAGATTCTTCGATTTTACCTGATATTATTAGCGGCAATTTGAATGCTTCCACTGTTATGATTGCTGAAAAAGCATCAGATATGATACTTGGCAAACCAGAGGCAGAACCAGTTGAAATAGATTTTTTTACGGCAGCCTAATTTAATAACGACTGGAAGGCTCCCAAAGATTAATTTTTTCTTCTTTTGCAAATTTATCTATTTGTTTTAATTCAGATTTTGTAAATTTTAGATTTTTTAAACTATCCAAACATTCATCTAATTGTTTCACTGTCCTGGAGCCAATTAAGGCTGATGTCATTGTCTTATGACGTAAGACCCACGCTATGGCTAGTTGAGATACGGTTTGTTCTCTATTTCTTGCTATTTTTAACAAACCTTTAATTTTTTTTATATATGAATTAGTAATTGTATCTTTATCCAGAGAAGAATTTTCTGCAGCACGTGAATTTTTTGGAATATTATGAAGATATTTTTCAGATAGCATACCTTGGGCAAGGGGTGAAAACACAATACATCCAATTCCTAATTTTTTTAAAGTTTTTAGCAAGTCTTTTTCAACCCACCGGTTGATCATAGAGTATGAGGGTTGATGTATTAAACACTTAATACCTCTTTCCTTTAATAATTTATTCATGCGTATAGTTTGTTTTGATGAATATGATGATATTCCAACATACAAAGCTTTTCCTTGGTATATGGATTGAGCCAAGGCATCAGCAGTTTCTTCAAGAGGAGTTAGAGGATCAAAACGATGAGAGTAAAATATATCTACATATTCTAGTTGCATGCGATCTAGACTTTGATCTAAACTTGCCATTAAATATTTTTTAGATCCCCATTCACCGTATGGCCCAGGCCACATATCATAGCCGGCTTTAGTGGAAATAATTAATTCATCTCTAAAAGGCCTTAAATCTGAATTCATTAATTTACCAAAATTTGACTCTGCTGAGCCATATGGAGGTCCATAATTATTTGCTAAATCAAAATGGGTAACACCACGATCAAAGGCTCTGAAAATCATTTTTTTTGATTCATTTGACATATTTTTCCCTCCAAAATTATGCCATAAGCCAAGAGTTATTAGAGGTAGTTGAAGACCACTTTGACCACAACGTCTGTAACTAAGTTGATCGTATCTTTTTTTGTTGGGTAAATAAGACATTAAATTTTTTTATATTATTTTAGAGGAATTTTATTATATTTTACAATTTTAAGATTAACTTAAATTTTTACAAGCATTTTACCAATATTTTTTCCATTGAGAAGATCAAGAAAAGCTTGAGGGGCGTTTTCAATACCTTGAACTACGGTCTCCTTCCATTTAATTTTATCATTGGAAATCCATTTATTCATGTCATTTTCAAAATTTTCCCGATCATTGACATGATCAAAAATTAAAAATCCTTTTATCGTAAGTCTTTTTACTAACACATGGGCCATATTTTTTATGCCTTCACCAGGTGAAGTGGCGCTCATTTGTGATATTCTTCCACAAATGATTATTTTGCCAAAGTTTTTCATTCTAAAGATTGCCGACTCTAAAAAATCACCTCCTACATTATCAAAATACAGATCATACCCATCAGGGGCCAAAGATTTTAAATGCAAGACTAAGTTTTCTATTTTTTTATAATTAAAAGCATGATCAACGCCTAATTGATTTTTTAACCATTCAACCTTTTCATCACTTCCAGTACTCGCAATAACTGTACAACCTAAATTTTTTGCAATTTGACAAACCATTGATCCAACAGAACCAGCGGCAGAAGAGACCAACACAGTTTGATTCTCCTTTAATTCACCTATTTTAAAGAGACCTATGTACGCGGTATGCCCAGTCATTCCAAGAGGGCCAAGGTAAGTTTGTACAGGAAGATTGATATTTTCAATTTTTTTTAATTTTGTGTCTTTTTCAACAAAACAATCTCTCCATCCATTTTCACTTAATACAATGTCACCTTCAGAGAAATTACTGGAATTGCTTTTTTGAACATTGCCAATAGCAGCTCCCAACATAGGTTTATTTAAATCAAATGGTGGCAAGTAATTTTTTCTTTCAGTCATTCTTGCTCTCATATAAGGGTCAACTGATATCCACACATTCTTTACGAGCACGTCATTACTATCCTCAAGATTAATTTCTTTTGTATTAAGTGAAAAATGAGATAAATTTGGGCTGCCAGCTGGAATATATTCTTTAAGAGATATAAATTTTGAAGTTATAGTCATAATCAAATCTTATATTTATTTTTTAATTTTAATAGATCAATTAAAAAATTATCACGTATTGTTGTTAATTCTTTTATAGATTTCCCCTTAGATTGTTTCTTTGCTCCTTTTATAATTCTGTTACTTAATTTCTTTGTTAGTTTAGGAGCTTTTAGTTTAGTCCATGGAAGTTTAAGTGCTGGACCAAATTGTTTTAACATATGTCTCATCCCTAGTTTCCCCCCAGCAAGATGAAAAGTTAAAAAAGTTCCCATCAAAGACCATCTAAGTCCAGGTCCGTGAATAATGGCCTTATCTAAATCATCCGTTGAAGCTAAATTTTCATTAATTATATGCAATGACTCTCTCCACATTGATTCTTGTAATCGGTCAGATAAATACCCTTCAATTTCTTTTTTAACTATAAGTGGCTGCATTCCTAAAGAACGATAAAAAATTTCTGATTTTTTTATAAAATTATTTTTTGTTTTTTTTCCTTTTACGAGCTCAACTAGAGGCAATAAATAAACAGGATTAAAAGGGTGGGCAATGATGAATCTAGCAGGATTTTTACACGCAGATTGTATTTTTGTGGGCAATAATCCAGAAGAACTTGAAGCAATAATGGCATTTGGTTTTGACCACTTGCTGATTTCTTTGACGATCTTCTTTTTTATTTTTTCATTTTCCGGTCCATTTTCTTGGATGAGATCAGCATCTTTCACTGCTTCTTTAATTGATTTTTTTAAAAATAGTTTTTTTGTTGATATCGTGGAGGTCTTATAAAAATTCTTTAGCGATTTAGTAGTTCTCTTTATTTCATCCAATAAAAATTTTTCTTGTTTTAGGTTTGGATCAAAAACATATACTTCTTTTTTTTTAGCCAACAACCTAAGAGTCCAGCCAGATCCTATAACTCCAGTGCCAATTATGGCAATCTTATTAATAGGCGTTGGCATTTAATTTAAAAATGTTTTTTTAATTTAAGTTTTTCTCTTGTTTCAGATGGTGTGAGTATTTTAGCGCCAAGATCTTCAACTATGCGAACAGCTTTTTCGACTAATTGACCATTAGATGCAAACACACCTTTTCCAAGATACAGGTTATCTTCAAGTCCAACTCTGACATTGCCACCTAAAAGAACTGCTTGTGCGACCATGGGCATTTCCATTCGGCCAATACCAAATCCCGCCCACATACCTTCTTTGGGGACCATATCAGCCATTGTTTTCATAGAGCTAGTAGTTGCTGGCGCACCCCAAGGAATGCCTAAGCAGATTTGGTACCATGGAGGATCATCGATAAGACCCTCTTTATATAATTGATTAGCGAACCATAAATGACCCATTTCGAATGCTTCCATCTCTGGTTTGACACCGAGATCCTTCATTTTTTTTGCTGCTAGACGCAGTTGAATTGGGGTATGAATAAAAGTCATATTTGTGTCACCAAAATTTAAAGAGCCACAATCAAGGGTGCACATTTCAGGAAGCAACTCCTCGATATGTTCAAGTCGATCTAGAGAATGTATCATATCCGTATTTTTTCCCACCGGATTCAGAGGATCCTTGCCTTCTCCGACCTCAAAATCACCACCCATGCCTGTCGTAAAATTAATTACAACATCTGTATCGCTTGAGCGTATCCTATCAGCAACTTCTTTATAGTATTCAATTTTACGGCTTGGAGCACCATTAGGTTCCCTGACATGTATATGGGCAACAGCAGCCCCGGCCTTTGCGGATTCAATAGCGGCATCTGCAATTTGTTTCGGCGTAATTGGCAGGTTCGGATGCTTTTTTGCTGTGTCGCCTGAACCAGTTACTGGACAAGAAATTATTACATTGTTGTTCATTTTATGCAATTGTAGTATCCTATTTTATAGGGACCAACAAGTGAGTATTTTTTTAAAAACAGGAAGAGTCAAGGCAGAGTGGGCAGATTACAATGGCCATATGAATCTTGCTTTTTATATTCATTTGTTTGATTCAGCTTGGGAAACACTGCTTGAAAAATTCCATATCGGCGAAGAGTCGGCCATCAATCAAAAAAAAACAACATTTGCTGTTGAAGCTCACACTACTTACGACAAAGAAGTGAAAGTAGGGGATGAAGTTGACTTGAATCTACTTTTTTTAGATCGTGATAAAAAAAGATTGGTTTACAAATTGGAAATGCAAAGTAAGCAAGAGCAATATCTAGCATCCACGACAGAAGTTTGCTCCCTTTATGTTGATTTAAACGAGAGAAAAGTAACTGAATTTGAGCAAGAAAAAGAAGATCTGATTGATAAGTTTATAGATGAGAATAAAAAGAATTTTAATCCAGGCGAATTACATTTAATTGATAAACTGAAAAAATAATTACAAGTTGAGAACTTTAAACTTTGTATACATACCAATGATGTATAATTAATTAAAAAATTATGAAGTTTTAATTTCTATGGAAAACTACAAATACATTCAAGATAAGTTAAATAATGGTAAAATCGTTATTCTTGATGGTGCTAATGGATCAGAATTAGAAAAAAGAGGCGCGCAGATGGATAGGGCAGGATGGTGCGGTCCGGCATCAATCACTCATCCAAAAATCTTAGAAGATATTCATAAAGATTATATTGCAGCGGGCGCGGAAGTTATCACAACCAATACATTTTCATCAGCACGACATGTTCTTGAATATTCAACTTTTAAAGACCAAACAGTTGAAATAAACGAAAAAGCGATGGAGTGCGCCATTTCGGCTAGAAATCATTTTCCTGATAAAAATGTGTCTATTGCGGGTTCAATATCATTATCCTTAGTAGCAGATATTGTAGATGGAATTAATGATCCTGCAGAATTTCGAGATAATATGAAACTTGCTCAAAAAACACGAGAAGTAACTGAATTTACAGAAGAAAGTATTCGAGAAGATAGTTTTAATTATAATAAAATTTTAAAAAATTTTAATGAACAGATCAGTATTTTTAAAAAATATAATATTGATCTGATAATCTTAGAAATGATTATTAACCCTTCTATTTGTAAGCCAGCTATTGATGCTGCTTTAGCTTCAGGATTACCTGTTTGGTTAGGATTAAGTTGTGGTGAAGAAAGTGAAGAAGGTGATTTACTTGCTTTTGAAAACACAAAGATGAAATTTTCTGAAACTTTAAATACGATTACTAATGATTTTGATGCTGTTTTACTTATGCATTCAGAAACAAAAAATACCACAAAAGGATTGCGAGAAATAAGAAGTAAGTGGAATGGCCATCTAGGTGCTTATCCTCACAAAGGCACATATGTTCGTCCGAACTGGATTTTTGATAAGAACTATACTCCTGAGATGTATTCAGACAATATGCAAGGCTGGGTTAATCAGGGAGTGAGAATAATTGGCAGTTGCTGTGGCATGGGCCCGGAATACACTTATGAATTAAAAAGAAGATTTAGTTAAGCCTACTTTATTTCAAAATCATATGTGTAAAAATCAGTGTCTTTTACATATCCTAAAGATTCATAGAGAGACTGACCAATAAAATTATCTGTTGCAGTTGATAGTTGTATTCGTTTTGCATTAATTTTTTTTGCATATTCATGCGACTTAAGCATTAATTGCCTTCCAATTTTATTTTTTCTTTGATCTTTTATTACATACAAATCATATAGAATTATAATTTTTCCCAGATCAAGAGAACCAAAAGTTTCATACAGTTGCACAAAACCAACAGCTTCATTAGTTTCATTTATGGCAATAAAAATTTTTGATTCTTTTTTGTTTATTCTTTCTTTGATATAATTAGTTGATTCAATTAAGTTTGAATCATATTTATAAAACTGTCTGTACAAATCAAATAATTTACCTACCTTTTCAATATGGCAAACTTCTGCATCAATAATTTTAAATTCCATAAGTTCCTTTCCTTATAAAACTTCTTATGATGCCAACAAGTAATGAAAAAAATGTAAAGATTATCAATGAATAAATAAATCCAATGTTTCCTGCGTAATCCATCACTGACCCAATTATAGCGGGACCTAAGAATTCCCCTGATTCATATACTATTATAAAAACAGAAGTTGCTATTGAAAGTTCAGCAATGTTTATACGTTCACCAAGATAGGCAAGTGTAACGGTATATAGGCTAACACTTGCAGTTCCCCATAAAAGAACTGAAAGAAATAGGAGAGGTAAACCAATAGTATAGTTATGCAATAAAATTGGCCAAATTAAATGAAATACCAATAATACAATTATAAATTTTCTTTTATCTATAGTGTCTGCTAAAGTTCCAATAAAAGGTTGAGAAATTACACCTCCAAATAAACCAAAAAAAAATAGATATCCAATTTGCTTATCAGAAAATAATTCATTGATCATATAGGCGGGAAATAAAGCTCCAAATGTTGAATCATTCACACCACCAACAAATATTGCCAAAAATATAAAAGGTGCGATTTTGATGAAAGAAAAATTAAGTTTTGTTTCTAATTTTGGGATAAGAACATTCTGAATATGTTTTTTTATAAGAACAATAACTGGAGATCTTATAATCATTAAAACAATACAAAGTATTATTGGGAAAAAACCTTGCGTACCAAATAAACCAACTAATAGAGGACCTGCGGCAAAGCCAACAGTAATGGCAGAATTATAAAAACCAATTGCTTTCCCTCTATTTTTATTATCAGATACTAGATTAACCCATGTATCCATTGTCATCCAATTCATTCCAGCTAACACACCCATAATAAAGTGATTAATTGCTAAATTAATTGGATTAAAAAAAACAAACATCAAAATTACACATACAGTTTGTATGGTAATGGCAAGCAACATAGTTATATACAAACCAATTTTATCCAAAACAATTGAAACAATAAATCCAGCTGACATTAGACCAAAGGAAAAGCAGGCCGCTATTATTCCTATCGTTCCTTCTGAAAAACCTTTGTATTTTGCAACAATTACAATAACTGTAAAAAAATAACCAAGGGCTATTCCAGTGAAAAAAGCTGCAATTGATAAATACTTTACGCTTGGATTGATACTTTTAAAATCAATATAGTTTATTACTTTTGAAAACATAGATTGTTATTTCGACCATAAGCCTTCTGCCTCAAGTTGTTTTGTAGCATTGGTGATGGCTTGATATAATTTATCGACAAGATCATCTATTTGCTCTTTTGCAATAATGAGAGCAGGAGATAACACGCATATATGATATATAGGTCTAATTATTAATCCTAGTTTAAGAGATTCTTCATCTATTCGTGAAGCGATAGCTTTATCTAATAATAATGGATTTTTGCTATCTTTATCAATTACACATTCAATGCCTGCCATAAGACCCATCCCTCGGACATCGCCAACAATAGGTATTTCATATAGTTTTTTAAGTTTTTGATGAAAGTAAGGAGCAATTTCTCTTACATGCTCAAGAATCTTATCTCGTTTCATTATTTCAATGTTTTTTAAAGCGGCAGCACAAGAAACTGGATGGCCTGAATACGTAAATCCGTGAAATAACATAGAAGAGTCTTTGCTGATTTGT
>JAGFWP010000016.1 GCA_017639935.1 Pelagibacteraceae bacterium | reverse complement strand
CCAAAATAGAGGGAAATCCATACCCACAGGGGCCAAATAGACCAGGAGCTAAATATTTTCTTCCTGTCTCAAAAGTTGGATACGCATTTCCAATGGCGCAGTTATTGCCAATATCACTTGAAATGATTGCATCCTTAGGGAGACCCGCTTGAATGGCTCTCCAGGCAATGCGCGGTGACATTCTCTCCGGATCCCTATCCCTTGAATCTTTATTCCACGTTGTGCCAGGATCATCCTCCTCGTGATCCAAACTTGTAAGTGTTTGAAGCCATGCTGATTTGGTTTGGTGAATAAGGACTTTTCTCTCTTCGCGTCCAGCGTCTCCGGCGTTAGAAGATAATTGTGATAAAATTTGTTGTGCAACTAATTTGGCATCACCACAAATGCCAACAGATATTTTTTTCGCAAGACCAATGCGATCGGAGTTAATATCCACTTGAATAATGCTTGCCTCTTTTGGCCAGTAATCAATTCCGTAACCTGGAAGTGTTGAAAAGGGATTTAGTCTTGTGCCCAAAGCCAAGACGACATCGGCTTTGGATATAATTTCCATTCCGGCTTTTGATCCATTATAACCAAGTGGTCCTACCGCTAATGGATGACTTCCAGGAAAACTATCATTATGCTGATAACCACAAGCAACAGGGGCATCAAGTTTTTCTGCAAGCGATTTGCAATCATCAATCGCATCAGCGAGAATCACCCCCGCACCCGATAAGATGACGGGAAATTTTGCATTCGATAAAAGTTCTGCTGCTTTATTAATTGCTTGTCTTCCTCCAGATGGTCTTTCCATTCTGATTATTGCTGGGAGTTCTATATCAATGACTTGTGTCCAAAAATCTCTTGGCACGTTAACTTGTGCCGGAGCGGATCCTCTTATTGCTTTTTCTATAACGCGGTTTAATACCTCGGCCATACGGGAGGGATCTTTTACCTCTTCTTGATAGCAAACCATGTCTTTGAATAAATTCATTTGCTCCACCTCCTGAAAGCCTCCTTGACCAATTGTTTTATTGGCGGCTTGAGGAGTGACTAGGAGCATTGGTGTGTGATTCCAGTAAGCTGTCTTTATTGGAGTGACAAAACCTGTAATACCAGGGCCGTTCTGAGCAATGCACATTGCGATTTTTCCTGTGGACCGAGTATATCCATCACAAATCAGACCGCCATTGGATTCATGCGCCACATCCCAAAATGTAATGTCCGCCTTGGGAAAAAGATCGGAGATAGGCATAAATGCGGAGCCAATTATTCCAAAAGCATGTTTAATGCCGTGCATCTGCAATACTTTTACAAAAGCCTCCTCTGTCGTCATTTTTGCCATTATATTTTTTCCTCCAAGATCAATTTTAATAGTAAATTGGTTGGTTATACAGAGTTAAATCTGTTTAAATACAAATTTGAATTATAATATATTACTTTGATAATCCACTTAAAATTATGACCAAGGCACAAAAACCAGATAGCCCTCCCGTTATAAAAGACAGCTTTCCACAACTACGTAGCAATGTTAGTCTCAAGGGGCAAGAAATCATAAAGTATATTTCTAAAACGCTGCCTCACAAGCCGGGTGTTTATCAAATGGAAAACGAAGATGGCAAAATACTCTATATTGGTAAGGCCAAAAATCTCGCCAAGCGTGTCATTAATTATGCTTCGCTTAATAATTTAACAAGAAGATTGCAGCGCATGGTCAGTATGACAAAACAAATGAATTTTTTTGTCACCAACACGGAAATTGAAGCTCTTCTATTGGAATGCAATCTTATTAAACGACATAAACCAAGATTTAATATCATTCTGCGTGATGATAAATCTTTTCCTTACATTTTAATTAACAAGGAGTATGAATTTCCCCGCATATTAAAATATAGGGGGGCAAAAAAATACAAGGGGGAGTACTTTGGCCCCTTTGTGTCTCCTTCAGTCGCAGATTACACGCTCATTTCATTGCAAAAAGCTTTTTTATTGCGCAGTTGTTCGGATACAGTCTTCAATAACAGAACGCGGCCTTGTCTGTTATATGATATTAAAAGATGCAGTGCGCCATGTGTGAAGTATATTTCTATAAAAAACTATGATGAAACCATTCAGGATGCAAAAAAATTCTTAAATGGGAATACCAAAAAAATAGAATCAAAACTTAATAAACTAATGGTTAATGCCAGTAAAAATCAAATGTATGAAGAAGCCGGTCGGCTGCGTGATCGCATCAAGTCAATAAATCAAATTCAAAAATATCAATCGGTCTACATTAAAGATATGCGCAATATAGATATTTTTGCGATAAAGATAATTGACGGAAAAAGTTGCATTCACGGCATGTTTTATCGTAATGGAAGCAATTACGGCAATAAATCATTTTTTCCAATTCATGACATTAACGCTCGGGATAATGAAATTTTAGAATCTTTCCTTTTTCAATTTTATGCAGATAAAGAAGCCCCCCCAAAAATATTAGTTAATTGTGATAAAAAAAATTTTAAAGATGTTGAAAATATATTGAATGCGAAAAATAAACAAAAAATAATAATTCAAAATCCCATAACGGGGGAAAAATATAAACATATTAAGCTAGCTGAAAAAAATGCAAAAGAGAATATTAAATTAAAAAAAGCAAGCTTGGAGAATCATCATCAAGCACTCCTCAAATTAAAAAAATTTCTAAAATTGGATGAATTGCCAAATCGCATTGAAGTCTATGACAACAGTCATACTTTTGGCAATGATTCTGTAGGAGTAATGATTGTTGTTGATCAAGATGGCCTGAGTCCAAAAAATTATCGAAAATATAATATTCGTTTTAACACAACTCCAGATGATCACTCACGTATTGATGACTACTATATGATGAAAGAAGTCTTGAGCAGACGCATAAAAAAAATAAATAAAAAAGAAGATGTAGTAATACCGGATGTCATAATTATTGATGGAGGAAGAGGGCAACTTAATGTCGTTAAAAATATTTTAAAAGAAAATAAGTTGGATACAATTTCACTTATGTCTGTATCAAAAGGTAAAAAAAGGAATGCGGGCAAGGAAATAATTCACACCCCAAGTGAAAACATTAACTTAAAGATAAATGATCCGCTTTTGTTTTTTATTCAACGCATAAGAGATGAAGCGCACCGATTTGCCATAACTGCTCATCGGTCACGAAGAGATAAGAAATCTGTTCATTCTATTTTTGATGATCTGCCAGGAATTGGGCCTAAAAGGAAAAAATCCCTTCTTACAAAATTTGGATCTGCAGAAAACTTAAAAAAAGCCTCTCTAGAGGACCTCAGATCAACAAAAAATATGCCTGATATTATAGCAAATCAAATATATGATTTTTTTCATAGCTAATAAAATAAAGTTGGTCTAAAAATTAATTATATGAAAATTAATTTATCTAATATTCTCACATTGTCGCGAATTTTGGTTATTCCTGTAATTGTTGCATTGATTTATTTAAAAAGTCCTTTCTATGGATGGTTGGCCTTCATTTTGTTTTGTCTAGCGGGCGTGACAGATTATTTTGATGGATACTTTGCTAGAATTAGAAATGAAGTTTCTAACTTGGGCACTTTCCTTGATCCGATTGCTGATAAGCTGTTAGTTGCGTCAGTAATATTAATTCTTACTTCTAAAGAAGTGATAGCTGATTGGGAGACCATACCGGCCCTGATTATTTTACTTCGCGAAATTGTTGTTTCTGGCTTAAGGGAATATTTGGCTGGTATAAAAGTGAGTGTGCCCGTATCTAAAATTGCAAAATTAAAGACATCGCTCCAATTAATTGCGCTTGGAATATTAATATTAAGTGAAAGTGGTATTTCAGTTGTCCCTATTGTACTTTTTGGTAAAATTGCACTCTGGCTTGCAGCAATTCTTACTTTATACACGGGTTATGATTACTTAAAATCTGGTTTCAAACATCTATAATGATTATTAAATACTTTGCTTGGTTAAAAAATATTACTAACATTGAGGAAGAAAAGGTTGACGATAAAAATATTACGGATGTTAAGACGCTAAAGGAGTTTCTTCTCAAAAAATATCCTCAGTTAGATCAATATATGAAAAAAGAAGATGATTTCATACGTGTCGCTATTAATTTAGAGTATGTTACTACCAATGAACCTTTAAACTCTAAAGATGAAATTGCTCTTTTTCCGCCTGTAAGTGGAGGCTAATGATAAAGATTCAAGAAGAAGATTTTAATATAGAAGATGAAATTAATAGGATTAAGTTGCAACATTTAAATGTTGGCGCTGTATCTACTTTTATAGGCTATGTGCGAAGTTTGAATAATCAACAAAAAGTTACGTCCATAAATTTAGAAGTTTATAAGGATATGGCGTACAAGTCACTCGAAGATATTTGTTTAAAAGCTCAAGAAAAATGGAATATGATTGATGTGTTGATAATTCACCGCTTTGGAAAATTAAACGTCAAGGAGAAGATTGTTTTAGTAGCGACATTTTCTATGCATCGAAAAGAAAGTTCAGATGCATGTAACTTTATTATGGATTACCTAAAAAAAGATGCCCCTTTCTGGAAAAAAGAATTTTATGATGATAATTACGAATGGCTAGAAAATACTAGATTGACGAATTAACTAAATCAGTAAAATCATTCATTAATTTATAAGAAGTAGTATTTTTCCCAGTATTATAATTTATATCATCAATTGATTTGATTGGTGTAATTTCAGCTGCAGTGCCGGTTAATAAAGCTTCATCATAATTCTCAATTTCATTTGGTAAAATATGTTTTTCAACCAAATTAAGTCCTTGCTTTTTCACCATTTCAATAACAGTCTGACGAGTAATACCATTTAAAAAACAATCTGCTATCGGGGTGTGTATATCATTGCCTTTGATAAAAAAAATGTTTGCGCCTGTTCCTTCAGCAACATAGTTTCTATAATCTAGCATTAAAGCGTCATCATATCCTTTTTTCTCAGCGAATTCTTTAGACATTGTGCAAATTATGTACGGTCCAGAAGCTTTTGCATTACAAGGAGCAGTTTCAGGAGAAGGCCTTTTCCATGGTGATGTAATTAATTTCAAACCTTCAAGTCTTTTTTCAGTTTTAAAATAGCTATGCCAATCATCCCAAACTGCTATAGCAA
>JAGFWP010000015.1 GCA_017639935.1 Pelagibacteraceae bacterium | reverse complement strand
AAATAGATATAATCCAGTTATTAGATTAATAAAAACATCCTCTAAATCGCTTTCATATGTATTAATTTCATAAAAAGAAATATTATTTTTATTTAATATTTCTATTATTTCCTTTAATTGTGTAATGTTTTTATCATAATTAACTAGTAATTTATTATTATTAATAACTGGATTATATCTATTTAAATCATAAGGTATTTGAATTTTTTCATCTAAAGCAAAACTAACAGTTTTTTTACCAATTAAATTTAAAATATTTTCTTTTGTATCACTTTTAAGAATTTTGCCTTTATTGATTATTGTAATATGATCACATAAATTTTCAGCTTCCTCTAAATAATGGGTTGTAAGGCAAATTGTTGTTCCTTTGTTATTTAAATCTTTAATATAATTCCACAAATTTTTTCTCAATTCAACATCAACCCCTGCAGTTGGTTCATCTAATATAATTATTTCAGGATTATGAACTAAAGCTTTTGCAACCAACAACCTTCTTCGCATGCCTCCTGAAAGAGTTCTCGCATATGCATTTTTTTGTTCTAGCAATCCAAGATGACTTAATATTTCTTCGCTTTTTCTATCTTTTTTTCTAACACCGTAAAGACCTGCTTGTAATTCTAATAGTTCTATTGGAGTAAAGAAGGGATCGATATTCAGTTCTTGTGGCACTATGCCAATTTTCTTTCTGCTTTCTTTTGCGTCTTCATCTATATCTATTCCGCAGATTTTTACTTTACCTGAATCCTTTATTACAAGGCTTCCTAAAATATTTATAAAAGTTGACTTGCCAGCTCCGTTAGGCCCAAGCAAACCATAGATCGATCCTTTTGGAATGTTTATATTAAAATTAATTAGGGCCTTTATATCTGCCCCCCTTTTTTTATTGTATGTTTTATTAAGATTTTTTGCTTCTATAGAAAAATTATAATCAGACATTTTAAGAGTTATAAACTATATAACTTTTTAATAAATGGATAAACATAATAGACTAATACTTATCGATGGCTCTGGTTATATTTTTAGAGCTTACTACGCCTTGCCCCCAATGAGTAGAAAGGACGGGACTCCTGTTAACGCAGTATTTGGATTTACTAACATGCTTGTAAAGTTAATAGAAGACTACAGCAATGAAAAGCTCATAGTAATTTTTGATGCTGCTAGAGAAAACTTTCGTAATAGAATTTATCCGCAATACAAAGCTAATAGAGGAGAGACGCCTGAGGATTTAATACCTCAATTCGATTTAATAAAAAAAAGCGTACAGGCATTCAATATTCCTCAACTAGAATTAGAGGGATTTGAAGCAGATGATATTATAGCAACATATACTAATCTTGCGCAAAAATTAAATATTCCTTCTTTGATTGTTTCTTCAGATAAAGATTTAATGCAATTGGTAAATGATGACGTTGAAATGCTTGATCCCATGAAGAATAAAAGAATTGGAATTAACGAAGTAGTTGAAAAATTTGGTGTTAAGCCAGATAAAGTTATTCAAATACAAGCACTTACAGGAGATAAAATAGATAATATACCTGGTGCGCCTGGTATCGGTCCAAAGACAGCTGCAGAATTGATTAGACAGTTTGGTGATATTGAGGGATTAATAAAAAATGTTAATGATATTAAGCAAGAAAAAAGAAAAAAAACAATTCAGGAATCTAAAGAAGATATTAGAATTAGTCTTGAGCTTGTAAAACTAGATAAAAATGTCAAGCTACCATTGTCCATTGAAGAGATAACCCCTTATAATAAAAAACAAAACAGTTCAGAAGGCATAAATAAATTCTTACTTGAACAAGGCTTTAAGGTAATTATTCAACGTTTAGAAAATAATTCACTTATTATTAAGAAAAATATAAATGAGTCAATAAATATAAAAGAAAAGACTAAAACAAAGTTCATTACTATAACATCTATTGATGAATTTAATTCTATTATAGATGAAATCAATAAAATTGGTATTTGTGCAATTGATACAGAGACAGACTCTTTGGATATAGAAAAAGCTAATCTTGTTGGAATTTCATTATGTTACAATGAAAATTTTGCATATTATATTCCAATCAACCACAAAGACTTTCTTAATAAAATAAAACTTCAAGAACAAATTCCAGAGCAAAAAATTTTGACTAGTATTAATTCTATTTGCTCAAATACAAGCATATTAAAAATTGGTCAAAATATCAAATATGATATGCGCGTTCTTAAGAAATATGGGATTAAATTTAATGCAGTCGCTGACACTATGTTGATGTCGTATGCTCTTGATAATGGCATTACAAGACATGGTATGGACGATCTAGCATTTCTTCATTTTAATCATTCAACTATTAGATTTAAAGATGTTGTTGGCTCTGGAAAAAAACAGATATCATTTGATTATGTTAATCTTGAAGAGGCTACAAAATATGCTGCTGAAGATGCCCTTATAACCTTTAAGCTTTTTAATTTCCTAAAAGAAAGATTAGTTAAGGAAAAAATTTCATATGTTTATGAAAAAATCGATAAACCCTTAATACACGTATTATGCTTAATGGAGGACTGTGGAATAAAAATTGATCATAAGTACTTAAAACAACTAAGCTTAGAGTTTCAAAACCAGAGCGAAAAATTAGAAAAGAAAATATTTTATATCACAAAAAAGAATTTTAATATCGGTTCACCCAAGCAGCTGGGGGAAATTCTATTTATTGATATGAAAATGAAAGGTGGTAAAAAAACTAAAACTGGGACCTATTCAACTGATTCGGGAATTTTAGAGGACTTGGCTCATCAAGGCCATGATATTGCTAAACTTGTTCTAGAATGGCGGGAATTAACAAAGCTACGCTCAACCTACACAGAAGCACTTCTTGAACAAGCAGAGGATAAAACAAGCCGCGTACATACTTCATATTCTACAGCTACCACCCTCACTGGTCGATTAAGCTCAAATGATCCCAACTTACAAAATATTCCTATCCGCACTGAAAACGGAAAAAAAATTAGAAATGCTTTTATTGCCGAAAACAATAACAAATTGGTAAATTTTGATTATTCTCAAATTGAATTAAGATTAGCTGCCGAGATATCCAAAGATAAAAATTTTATTGAAGCGTTCGTTCAAGGTGAAGATATTCATAATTCAACTGCTAAAGAAATTTTTAACTTGAAAGATAAGGATATAACAACTGATCACCGGCGCAAGGCTAAGACGATTAACTTTGGTATAATTTACGGTATTACTCCTTATGGGCTAGCTAAACAATTATCTATTTCCAATACGGAAGGAAAGCAATACATTCAGGATTATTTCACGCGCTTTCCGAAAATCAAGGATTATATGGATTATCAAATTAACTTTGCCAAAACCAATAACTACGTGGAAACAATTTTCGGCAGGAGATGCAATATCAGGGGAATTAATGATAAAAATTTTGCACTTCGCGGATTTGCAGAAAGACAATCAATTAATGCGCCTATTCAAGGAACGGCCGCGGATATAATCAAGCTTGCAATGATTGAGATTCATAAGAATATCTTATCAAAAAAAATTAATGCTAAAATGCTTTTGCAAGTCCATGACGAATTGGTATTTGAAATAGAAGATAGGCATATAGATGAAACCATTCCTCAAATTAGAGCCATTATGGAAACAACTCACTTGGAATCAAAAAATTTCGCTGTGCCATTGACAGTAGATCATAGCGTGGGTGTTAATTGGGGGAGCGGAACTAAATGAAAAAACAAAAAAAATCAAATCCAGTAGCTAAGGATCTCAGAACGCCTAAGTACAAACAGCGATCTGTTAAAAGCAAGAAAGTCTACAATAGGAAGAAAAAAGCTATTTCTTAAAAATTTTTATCTGGAGCATTAAAGGCTAACCATTTTTCCAATTCATGATGCCCTCCTACATGCTCATCATTAATTATGATTTGCGGGAATGTTTTGGCATTCGGAAATTTTGCAAAAAAATCCTCACGCGTATAATCCTTGTCTAACATATGAATCTTAGGATTATATTTTTGTAACCGGATTTTTGCTCTATCGCAATATCCACAATTAGTTTTGGAATAGATTTCAACGTTCATTTAGAATGCTTCATCAAAAGCAAGAGCCCTATCTCTTGGACGTTGGTATTCTGATACTCTTTTTTCGAAAAAGTTTGTAACATTTTGAACATCCAAAGCTCTCATGAAATCAAAAGGATTTTCAGTATTAAATACTCTTTCAAATTCGAATAGATCAGCAATACGATCAGCAACAGCTTCAATATATTCACACATTAATTCTTTATTCATTCCAATTAAATCAACGGGTAGCGCAGCTGTAATAAATTCTTTTTCAAACGATACTGCTTCCCGCACTATTTCTTCAAATTCTGATTGTTCTACATTACCACTAATTAAATCCATATCTTTGATATCAGAATCAGAAAGTCTGCCGTTAATGTATTTGTCTCTTAAGGTTCTAAACATAAGAGATGAAAAACTAAAATGCATGCCCTCATCTCTTGCTATCCAGTCATTTGACAGAGCCAGACCAGGTAGCAAACCTCTTTTTCTAAAATAATAAATAGCGCAAAAAGAACCAGCAAAAAAAAGACCCTCAACAAGTCCAAAACCGATGAGTCTTGTAAGTAAATTTTGATTTCCATTCAACCATTTTAAAACCCATTGGGCCTTACGGTTGATACAGGACACATTTTCTATTGCAGAAAAAAGCCTGTCTTTTTCTTCAACATTCGTAACATATGCCTCTATTTGCAATGCATACATTTCAGCATGAATTGATTCATTGAGCATTTGTATAGATATAAAACAACGTGCTTCTGGTATAAGGATTTCATTATAAAATCTGCTAGCAAGATTTTCATTAATCATTGCTTCAGAATTTGCAAAAAATGCTAGCACAGTTTTAATAAAATGTTTTTCACCTTCATTTAAAGTTTGAAGATCCCTCAAATCATCTTGTAGTGACACTTCTTCTGGAGTCCAAAAAGCTTGAATGTGTTGTTTATATCTATCCCATATTTCTTGGTGCTGGATGGGAAATATTGATTTACAACCTTTTGTTATCATTATTAAACTTTTATTATTTTATGCAGTACATGTTAAGCATTCTTCTGTCGCATCTGTTGTATTATTGTTAAGAAAATTTTCTTTAGCTCTTTTTTCTGAGGAAACAGTCACCTTTACAGCATCAACAGCAGAACGACTTCTTAAATAATACATCCCAGTTTTAAGCCCTTTTTCCCATGCATACATATGCATAGAATTGACTTTTCCAAATGTGGGGTTCGAAAGCCACAAGTTCATTGACTGAGTTTGATCAATAAATGGCGCCCTGTCTGCCGCCATATCAATAACAGTGCGTTGAGAAGTTTCCCAAACAGTTTTATAAATTTCTTTCAAATCTTTTGGAAAATTTGGAATATTTTGAACAGATCCATTTTCCAAAATGATATTGTCCCTCATTGTTTTGTTCCATAAATTTCTTTTTGATAGCTGTTTAACTAAGTGACGATTAACTAGTAAAAATTCACCTGATAAAGTTTGTCTTTTATAAATGTTTGATGTTTGAATTTGAAAAGTTTCTGTATTACCCAAAATAATCCCAGTGGAAGCAGTAGGCATGCAAGCAGTAGTTAATGAATTTCTTACGCCATATTTTTTAATTTTTTCTTTTAAGTTTTTCCAATCCCACATATTTGAAGGTTTTACTCCCCATAAATCAAATTGAAATTTACCTTCTGAAAGTGGAGAACCATCATATGAGGAATAAGTACCTTTTTCTTTTGCTAATTCCATTGACGCCTCTACCGCAGCAAAATAAATTGTTTCAAATATTTTTTTGTTTATTTCTTCTGCCTTTTTGCTTTCATGTGGAAGTTCTAAAATAAAAAAAACATCGGACAGACCTTGAACACCAAGACCTATGGGGCGATGTAAATTATTTGACTTTTTTGTTTTATCAGTTGGATAAAAATTAATATCAATTACTCGATCTAAATTTTTTGTTGCAAGTTTGGCTGTTTCATAAAGTTTTTTATAATTATATTTTTTCTCTTTTTTATTTACAAATTTAGGCAAGGCAATTGAGGCAAGATTGCAAACCGCAGTTTCATTTTTATCAGAATATTCGACTATTTCTGCGCAAAGATTAGATGATTTAATAATCCCAATATTTTTTTGATTGGATTTTTTATTAATTGAATCTTTATATAACATATAAGGTTGGCCATTTTCAATTTGAGCTTCAATTATTTTTGACATGAGCGATCTAGCTTTAATTTTTTCTAAATGAGGATATTTTTTTTCATATTTGGTATATAAATTATCAAAATCATCACCATAGTTGTCAGACAAGCCAGGACACTCATGCTCGCTCATTAGCGTCCAGTCTTCATTGTTTTTAACTCTTTTCATGAAAAGATCTGGTATCCAAAGAGCATAAAATAAATCTCTTGCTCTAAATTCTTCAGCGCCTGTATTTTTGCGTAGTTCAAGAAATTTTTCTATATCAGCATGCCAGGGTTCTAAATACACAGCAAATGAACCTTTTCTTTTTCCTCCCCCCTGATCTACAGATTTAGCTGTTTCATTAAAAATTTTTAGAAAAGGTATTAGGCCGTTAGATTTACCGTTAGTTGACTTAATTCTGCTTCCGCTAGCCCTAATGTTATGAGCGTGCATACCAATTCCTCCTGCGGTTTTTGAAATTAAAGCGCAGTCTTTTATCGTATTAAAAATTCCTTCTATGGAGTCATCTTCCATTCCTATTAAAAAACAAGAAGATAGCTGCTGCATTTTTAAACCGCTGTTAAACAGGGTAGGTGTTGCGTGAGTATATTGGCCATTCGATAATGCCATATAAGTTTTTTTAACCTTGTTGGAATCAAATTCATCACACGAAACATTTATGGCAACTCTCATCCAAAGGTCCTGAGGGCGTTCAATTGTTTCATTTTTATATTTGAGCAAATAAGCCCTAGTAAGGGTAGTTAAGGCAAAATAATCAAAATGATAATCTTGATCGTAATCGATAATGGATTCAATTTCTTCTGCATTTTCAATTACTTTTTTATAATAACTTTCTTTTAAAAGACCATCCTCAAAAAGATTCTTCGTAGCTATTATAAATCCTGGTGTTTTTTTGTGCAAAGAGTTGGCTTTTATTCTAGCTGCAAGATATGAATAATCAGGATGTTCGACAGTTAATGAAGCAGCAGTTTCTGACAAATAACTATCTATTTCAGTTGAAGTGATTTCATTAAATAAACCGGGAATGGCTTTTTGTGCAACAGTAATTGGATCAATTGATAAGCCAGTTGAGAGTACAGATATTCTATTTGTAATTTTATCCAAAGACACAGGTTCAGTTGAGCCATCGCGCTTGGTAACCATCATTGATGAAACTTTTTCGCCAGCCTGTTCTTTTAATTTCTTGGTGTGGTATCTGGATGCGGCCCTTTGTTCTCGGTATAGGACATAAGCTCTTGCAACCTTATGGTGTTCATCTCTCATTAAAGCTAATTCAACTTGGTCTTGAATATCCTCAATATGAATCATATCACCATCAGCTATTCTTCTTGTTAGGGCAGCTACAACTTTGTTCGTGAGCCCTTCCACCATTCTGTGAATACTATCTTTTTGTTCTTTATCTTTGTTTTTGTTATTCTGAATTTTTGTTTGAGCTAGAAATGCTTTTTTAATGGCATTTGAAATTTTATCAGACTTAAATGGGGTTATAGATCCAGCTCTTCTAATAACGCTGAGGCTTAATATATGAAGATCTTGTTTTTTATCTTTGATAACTTTGATGGCTTTTTGTATTATAGTTGGTGATACTTCAGGCATTTCTAATTTCTATCCATACTTACGTTTGTTATAAATTTATTGGAAGTGAACACAATATGTAGTGCTGCCAATAGAAAGACAATACAATATTTGCTCAATACCGCAATAAGAACAAATTAAGAACATAATATTTTTTTTTGTTAAGTCAATATTGATTAATATCAAAAATTGATCCAACTTAACTCAACTAATTGAATTTGTTAAAATAATTTATTAACACAACTAACAATTTATCCCAGCTTGTTTTGTCCAAATATCTTTTACTAGGTATGTTTTTTTGAACTTAAATTTGCCATAAACAACAAATAACTGCATTAATATATAATAAAACATAACAATGACAAACATTGCCCTAGTTGACGATGAATCCAATATATTGACATCCGTTTCCCTTGCTCTTGAAACAGAAGGATTTAATGTTGATACTTTTAAAAATGGCGAAGAGGCGATTCAGGCATTGGAGAACAAAAAATACGATCTTGGATTATTTGATATTAAAATGCCCCGTATGAATGGAAATGAATTATTAATGAAGGTTAGGTCCAGCAGCAATTTAGAGTTAAGAAACTTGCCTATTATTTTTTTAACCTCCAAGGATCAAGAGCAAGATGAGATCATTGGTTTGAAAATGGGGGCAGCTGATTATATAAAAAAACCCTTTTCTCAAAAACTTCTTAATGAAAGAATTCGAACTGTTTTACGGGTTCATGCCAATCGTATAAATTTTGAAAACAAAAAAGAAGATAACAATCAAAATTTAAAAAAGGGAGATTTGTTACTTGATGATTTAAAGCAACTTTGTTTTTGGAAGAATACAGTTATTGAATTAACAGTTGCTGAATTTAATCTAATTAAATCTCTTGCAAAACATCCTGGAGTAATAAAAGATAGAAATCAACTGATGGATGCAATGTATGGTGAAGCAATTTATGTAGATGACCGAACAATTGACAGTCATATTAAAAGACTTAGAAAAAAATTTAAGTCATATGATCCAACTTTTGATCAGATAAGAACACGATATGGCTCAGGCTATTCGTGGCGTGAGTAACAACACAAAAAAAATATCTTTATCTAATTATTCTCTTACTACGCAGATAATAATCATTAATATATTGACAGCGCTTCTTGGATGTATTTTTTTATTATTAATTAATTATCTATTAATATCAAACAATAATAATCTAGATAAACAAATTAACAACATTGCTAGTGATTTAAATCGAATAACT
Source organism: Pelagibacteraceae bacterium (assembly GCA_017639935.1). Classification (GTDB taxonomy): domain Bacteria; phylum Pseudomonadota; class Alphaproteobacteria; order HIMB59; genus JAGFWP01. Next base: position 36,840 of record JAGFWP010000015.1, on the reverse strand, counting down.
ATTTTTTTAAGTAATAATGCAATTAAAAGAGTTCCACAATTTAATGTAGAAAATTGCGATATTAATTCTAGCAACGCTGAAACTGAATGCGGTGAGAAATTTTTTTCAGATCCACAACTGGATCCAACGTTAACACAAAAATATTTATTAGAAAATTATCTTTATGGAATACATAAAGTGAAAATATACGATGATTCTTGGATAAGATATGCTGATACAGAAGATATTTTTATCTCAGAAGATGTCGTTGAAATAGATAATAAACAAACTTTATCCAATTTAGATATTTTTTTATCAAGAAAGGGATCTGATGAAGATAAAATTACAGAAAATAAAGACAGTTTATTTAATAAATACAAAGAAAATTATCTTGATTTATTTAACAATCTTCAGAAATATTTTAATAATAAGTTTCTTTCAAAAATTGGGGTTGGAAAATATAAAAGTGAAATTTTATTAGTTCAGGAGACAATTAAAAAAATAGCCAATGTTTCATACTTATATAAAGATGAGAATCAAGATACCATTCTTGTTAGTTCTGCGCCAATTATAAAAAGTGGCAATACTTACGGAGTAGCTATTGTTTCAGGCATATTAAAGAGTGAAAATAATGAGTCTGGATTAATTTCATTTAATTTAATCAATCTTTTTATAATAATTATTTTTATTATGTTTTTTCTCTCACTACTTTTCTCGCAAAGTATTGTTTCTCCTATAAAAATACTTTCAAAAATTCTTAGATCAGAAAGAGATAAATCAAATAAAAAAAACAACAAACTCACTTACCCTGAACGTAATGATGAAATTGGAATATTAAGCGATGATATTCACAGTATGTCTGAAGATTTAAAAAACCGCATTAGTGAAATAGAAGGTTTTGCAGCAGATGTTTCTCATGAGTTAAAAAATCCACTTGCTAGTTTAAAAAGTTCCAATGAATTATTGGTGGAAAACAAAATTAGTAATGAAAAAAAATACTTGTTATTAAGAAATATGCAAAAAGACATAGATAGAATGAACGTATTAATCACTGACATTTCAAGATATACACTAACCCAAGTAGAAATAGATGAAGAATTATTTTATAATTTTGATGTTGTTGAATTTTTAAATGATTTTTTAGAACCTTATTTTACAAACACAAAAAATATTAAAATTAATTTTGAGTTTGAAAAAAAGATATCTATGATTAATGCAAATAAGGATAAACTTGCCCAAGTTTTAAGCAACCTCATTGATAACAGTTTATCTTATTCACCTCAAAATTCTGAAATATTAATAGAACAAAAAACTACAGATAAAGATGTTATAATTTCATTTTTTGATCAAGGTTCGGGGATAAATGCTAGTTTGAAAAATAAAATTTTTGAGCGTTTCTACACAGACAGAGAAGTTAATCAAGACAAACACTCTGGACTAGGATTATCTATAGCAAAAAAAATCATAGAAAGTTTTTCTGGTTCTCTAAAACTAAACAATGTTAAATCAGAGAAGTATTTTGGCGCTTGTTTTAGTATTATTTTACCATTAATAGATTAGTACAAATAAATATAATTTTAATATATTTTATAAAAAAGAATGGCGACTGATTATAATGGCGACTGATTATAAAGTAAAAGATATATCTTTGAGCAATTGGGGACTAAAAGAAATTGCAATTGCAGAGACAGAGATGCCGGGCTTAATGTCTGTGAGAGAAGAATACAAAAATAAAAATCCTCTTAAAGGCGCAAGAATTGTTGGATGTTTGCATATGACAATTCAAACTGCGGTTTTAATTGAAACATTGCTTCATCTCGGCGCGTCTGTTAGATGGAGTTCTTGTAATATTTTTTCAACTCAAGACCATGCAGCAGCAGCAATAGCATCAAAAGGAACACCTGTATTTGCTTGGAAAGGAATGAACGACGAAGAATTTTGGTGGTGCATCGAACAAACTCTAGAAGGACCTGGTGGTTGGAAACCAAATATGATTCTAGATGATGGAGGTGATGCAACAAAAATAATTCATGAAAAATTTCCAGACTTACTTAAAGATATTAAAGGTTTGTCAGAAGAAACAACAACAGGCGTTCATCGCTTAAAAGAAATGGAAAAAAATGGTTCACTAAAAGTCCCTGCGATTAATGTAAATGATTCTGTAACAAAATCAAAATTTGATAATCTTTACGGATGTAAAGAGAGCTTAGTTGATGGAATACGTAGAGGGACAGATGTAATGATGGCTGGCAAGATTGCAATTGTAGCAGGATACGGAGATGTAGGCAAAGGTTCAGCTGCAAGTTTAAGAGGTGCTGGAGCAAGAGTATGTGTAACAGAGATAGATCCTATAAATGCCCTTCAAGCTGCAATGGAAGGTTATGAAGTAGTGACTATGGATGAAGCCTGTTTATTTGGTGATATTTTTGTAACAGCAACGGGCAACACTGATGTAATTACCATTGAACATATGCGTAAAATGCGAGATAGAGCGATAGTCTGTAATATTGGTCATTTTGATAATGAAATACAAACTAAAGCATTAAGAAATTATAAATCCCAAGAAATCAAACCACAGGTAGATGAGATTGAATTTCCAGACGGAAAAAAAATAATATTGTTGTCTGAAGGAAGATTAGTAAACCTCGGTAATGCAACGGGTCACCCCAGTTTTGTAATGAGTGCTTCATTTACTAATCAAGTAATGGCTCAAATAGAATTATGGAAAAATCATAATAAATATGAAAATAAAGTGTATGTTCTTCCAAAAAACTTAGATGAAAGAGTTGCTTCTTTACACCTAAAAAAGATTGGCGCTAAATTAACCAAGTTAAGTGATAAGCAAGCAGATTACATAGGAGTTAAAAAAGAAGGACCATTTAAAGATGATTCATATAGATATTAAATTAATATAAAATTATGAATGAAAGAAAAATGAAAAGATCATATTTATTTACTAGTGAATCTGTATCAGAAGGTCATCCAGATAAAGTTTGTGATAGAATCTCTGATATGGTGGTTGATTCCTATCTTTCAAAAGATCCTTTATCACGTGTGGGATGTGAAACACTTACTACAACTAATAGGGTTGTATTAGCAGGAGAGATAAGAGGCCCGTCAATTGATAAAGAAGAAATAATTTCTAAAATTCGCTCTTGCATCAAAGATATTGGATATGAACAAACTGGCTTCCATTGGAAAAACTGCAACATTGAAAGTCATCTTCACGAACAGTCTTCTGATATTGCAATGGGAATTGATTCTGGAGAAAATAAAGATGAAGGCGCCGGTGATCAAGGTATTATGTTTGGATATGCATGCAGAGATACTAAAGAACTAATGCCCGCTCCAATATATTTTTCTCACCAAATTCTATTGAAAATGGCAGAAGCTAGAAAAGCTGGAAAAGCAAATGAATTGGAACCAGATTCAAAAAGTCAAATTACAATGCTATATGAAAATGGTAAACCTTCAAAAGTAACTACTATTGTTGTATCAACACAGCATAAAGATGGTTTATCTCCCGGACAGATTAAAGAAGTTATCAAGCCTCTTGTTGAAAACTGCATACCTGAAAATTTAATTAGTGATTTAAAAGATGAAGACTTTTACGTAAATCCAACGGGAAATTTTGTTATAGGAGGCCCTGATGGAGATACTGGTTTAACTGGAAGAAAAATTATTGTTGATACTTATGGTGGCGCAGCTCCTCACGGTGGAGGTGCTTTTTCAGGAAAAGATCCTTCAAAAGTTGATAGGTCTGCTGCATATGCTGCTAGATATCTTGCGAAAAATATTGTTGCCTCCGGTTTGTCTGATGAGTGCATTATCCAATTATCATATGCTATTGGTGTATCTAAACCATTGTCGATTTACATAAATACTAATGGAACAAATCAAGTAGATGAATCAAAAATAGAAAAAATCATACCTGAATTATTTGATTTAAGTCCACGGGGCATTAGAGAACATTTAAAATTGAGTAATCCGATTTATGAACCAACATCCGCATACGGACATTTTGGAAGAATACCAAGCGACAAAGGACATTTTACTTGGGAAAAGTTAAATCTTGTAGAAGATTTAAAAAAGTCTTTTTAGATAAAATTTGTTTAATTTATTAAAAACAAAGACGAGCTTAAAACAGCTAGAAACAATAGCAAAAAAACTTGCTAGAAAAAGTTTAATTGGCGATATTTATTTATTGAGTGGCGAATTAGGTGCAGGAAAAACAACGTTTATTCGTTTTTTTATTTATTCGATATTTGTCCACAATCTAATTAAAAAGCCTAATTCAATTAAAAGTCCTTCATTTCCAATAATGATTAATTACCCTGTGAAAAATTTTGAAGTATTTCATTATGATTTATATAGATTAAAAAATGAAAATGAGATTCAAGAATTGAACATTATTGAAAACTTAAAAGAAAACATAACTCTTATAGAATGGCCACAAATGATTATTAATAACTTACAAATAGATAATTATTTTTTAATAAATTTAGAAATTATCAATCCTCGCGAACGAATAATAAAAATAACACATACTCATAATAAACATTTTGATAATGAATTTTGATTTATTTGATAAAATTTCTTCAAAATATAAAGATTATAAACTTGAAAAAATCAAAAGCGGGGCATCTAAGAGAACTTTTTATAGACTTATAAAAGGTTCAAATTCATTGATTTGTTTAGATTCAAGCAATGAAAAAAAAGAATACAATAATTTTCTTATGGTGCATTCCTATTTATCAAAAGTAAATGTTTCAATACCTAATGTTTATGAAAATGATGATGTTAATAATATTTTAATATTAGAGGATTTTGGCAATCTGCGATTTGATAGAATATTAAGAAACTATCCTTTAAAAAAATTACTGGAATATGCTGTAAGAACTTTAATAATCTTAAAAAACGACATTTACTATAATAATTCTAATGATTTATCTGCTTATAATTATAATGCCTTTAAATCTGAAATCTCTGAATTTCTTGATTTTTATTATCCTTATGTTCACAATAAAGAAATTTCTAAAAATCTTACTGAAGAATTTTATGGATGTTGGCAATCATACTTCGATTCAATAAATTTTAATTTTATTAATTTTGTTCATAAAGATTTTAATATTAATAATTTAGTATATCTACCTTTAAGAAAGGATCATCTCAAGTGCGGTCTTTTAGATTTTCAAGGCGCTTTTTGGGGGGAATGTTGCTGGGATTTATTTTCATTATTAGAAGATTCAAGAATTTATTTTGACGATCAATTCAATGATTATTTTATTAAATTTTACTATAAATCTACCAATCAAAATATTGATATTAATGATTTTAAAGAAAAATACTATATGTTGAATTGTGCTCGTCAAACTCGTTTACTAGGTAGGTGGGTAAAATTATCAAAAGAATTAAATCAAAGTTTTTATTTAGGTTTTATTGAAACAACTAAAGAGAGACTAGTTAAAGGAATTGGAAAGACAAACAGAAAAAACTTAAAAATAATTTATAATAAATTAATACCTGGGTTATTGTAATGTTCAAACCATTTTCTGCTATGATTCTTGCCGCTGGTTATGGCAAAAGAATGCTATCTTTAACAAGAAAAATACCAAAACCACTGGTTAAAGTTAATAGCATTCCCTTATTAAAAAATAGTATTGATTTTTTATATAAAATTGGATGTAAAAAAATAGTTATAAATACTCATTACAAACACAATCTAATTTATGAATTCATTCAAGAATTTTCTATTAATTATAACATTAAAATATCTAATGAAAAAAATATTTTAGATACGGCCGGAGGAGTAAAAAATGCAATGAGATTATTTGATGATGAAAACATTATAGTAACAAATGGTGATGTATTTTGGAAAAAAGAAAATGAAACAGATGTAGTCAATCTTATCAATAATTTTATTTCAAAAGAGGAATGCCGGCTATTATTGGTTGAAAAAGAAAAAGCTTATGGCTTAATTAATAAAGTAGGAGATTTTTCCCTTAATAATAATCTTGTCAAAAGGTGGAAGGTTGGAGACAGAGTCTTATATTACTCAGGTCTCCAAATGATATCTTTGAATATTTTGAATAATTTTTCCCTGAGAAAATTTTCTTTTAATGATGTGTGGGACTTTCAGATCAAAAAAAATGCATTGTATGGAAAATTAATGCTTTCCAGCCTCTATCATATAGGTGATGAAAACGGCTTAAAAGCGGCAATTAATTCAAATACTTGAATATTAGTGTAAATTGCTTATCTTAAATGAAGGAGTATTGAAATGGCAACATTACAAACATCAGATAGCAATTTTGAGAAAGATGTGATCGGATCCAATCTTCCTGCGCTTGTTGATTTTTGGGCTGAGTGGTGTGGTCCGTGTAAACAAATTGGACCAATTCTTGAAGAAATTTCTGATGAAAAAAAAGATGTGGTTAATATCTATAAAATTAATATTGATAATAATCCTGAGATACCTCAAAAATACGGTGTTCGCGGAATACCAACTTTAATGTTTTTCAATGATGGAAAGCTTGTTGATACCAAGGTTGGGAGCCTATCAAAATCTTCTCTTAACGAGTGGATTGAGAATAACTTAAATATATAACTTTCTTATTTTTCCAACCAAATAGAGTGATCCAGAAATAATTATTTCTTCAGGCTTTATATCATTTGCTAAAAAACTATTTGCTACTTTAATATTTTTTTGTTTCACACACTTAATATTCAATTCTTTACAAATTTTATAAATTTGATCTGTTGAAAAAGAATTTTTTTCACCAGGAATTTTAATTGCTATAACACCTGAAATAATTTTGTTAATCGTTAATAAATAATTTCTTAAATCTTTATTGTTTAGCATTCCAATCACCAACCATCTGTTTATTGAGTTGTTTTTAAAAAATTTTACTATCTGTTTAGAGCCTGCTACATTATGTGCTCCATCTAAATATACGGGAATATTTTTTAGATACCCTTTTTCGAGCCTTCCTGGCCAAATTGTTTTTTTTAAACCTTTGTTTATTGATGTTTTTGATATTCTCATTCCCATTTCTTTGATTTTCAAAATTGCCATTACTGCTGTTGCAGCATTTTCGATTTGATGTTCTCCTCTGAGATTAGGTCTAGAAAAATTAATATTTTCATTTTTATAATTCAAGCAAAATGATTTTTGCTTTATATTTGTTAATTTGAACTTTTCACCGAAAAATATTCTATCATTTTTTAAATTTTTTATTTTTTGCTTTATTTCATTTTTTACAATTTTATTCTGTTTGCTAATAATAACTTTACTTAATGGTTTAATTATCTTTATTTTTTCATTAGTTATTTTTTTTATACTGTTACCTAAAAATTCCTGATGATCTGCGCTAATTGGAGAGATTATATCAATCATACTTTTTTCTATTATATTTGTGGCATCCAATCTTCCTCCAAGTCCAGTTTCTAATATAACAAAATCAGCTTTTTCTTTTTCAAAAATGTAAAAAGCAGCAGCAGTAGTTATTTCAAAAAATGTTATTGGATTATGAGCATTTATTTTTTTTATATATCTTAATGTATTTAGTAATTTTTGTTTTCCAATTTGTTTATTTGATACAATAAAACGCTCCTCAATTGATTTTAAGTGAGGGGATATATAACAATGAACAAGAAATTTGCTTTCCTGCAGAATATTACGAATATAGCTGAGTATTGAACCTTTACCATTTGTGCCTGCTATGTGAATTATTGCCGGCAATTTCAAGTGTGGGTTTCCAAGCTTATCTAACAATAGTATCAATCTATTGAGAGATAAATCGATAAATTTTGGATGCAGCTTGACAAGTTGATCAAGCAACTTTTCAAGTTTTTGCGACATATTTAACTATTGCAAATGTGATTTAAAATATTCGAAATAGTTTTTTTTAATTCTTTACGATGTACAACAATATCTATCATTCCATGGTCTTGAAGATACTCAGCTTTTTGAAAATTTATAGGTAATTCTTCACGAATAGTATCTTGGATAACTCTTTTTCCGGCAAAACCAATAGTTGATCCTTTTTCAGCAATGGTAATATCGGCTAGCATTGCAAATGAAGCAGTAACACCGCCAGTTGTGGGGTCAGTTAAGATTGCTATATAGGGAATATTCTTATCATTTAATAACTCTATAGCAGCTACAGTCCTGGGCATTTGCATCAAACTGACTATCCCTTCTTGCATTCGAGCTCCTCCTGAACATGTAAATAATACATAAGGACATTTTTCAGAAGTTGCTTCTAAAGCACCTTTGACAATACCTCCTCCAACGGCCCTTCCCATTGAGCCTCCCATAAAATCAAAATTCATAAATCCAGCAATTATTTTATTATTATTAATTTTGGCTTTGCCTAAAATAAAAGCATCATTACGTTGTATTTTTTTCCTATACTCATTTAGTCTATCACTATATTTTTTTGTATCTTCAAAATTAAGAGGGTCATCTTCTATTTTATCTAGTTGCAATTCATGAAAGCTTTCTTTGCCAAAAATCATTTCAATTCTTTTTTCAACCGGCATTCTAAAATGATAATCACAAGAATTACAGATATGAAAATTTTCATACATATCTTTATGATGCATTATATTTCCGCAATTTGGACAATTTTGCCATAAATCGGCAGGAACATCATTACGTTTGCTGACGAAGGCCTTAAGTTTGGGTTTAACAAAATTTGTCAACCAGTTCATTCTACGATACCTTCTTTTAATTGTTTAACAAAATTTGCCACAAGAGTTATCATTTTCTCTTCATTATTTATATTATTTTCAATAATTTTCACAATTGATGAGCCAATAACAGCGCCGTCACTGATTTCACACACTTTCTTGACCTGTTCTCTATTTTTTATTCCAAATCCAGAGACAACAGGTAGCTTTGTTTTATTTTTTATATTAATTATAGATTGTTTTAACTCCTTCAAGTTTGCTGAATTCTGCCCTGTAACACCTGTTATAGTTACATAATATAAAAAACCTGAGGAATGTTTTAGAATTTTTTCAAGCCTTTCTGTATTAGTGGTGGGTGTTATCAATCGAATTAGATCTAAATCGGTAGATTTAATCGCAGATAATAATTCAGGATCTTCTTCTGGTTGTAAATCAACAATTATTAGTCCATCAACACCATTTTGTTGACATTCATAAACAAATTTTTCCACTTCATAATGAAATACAACATTATAATATCCCATAAGAATAATTGGTATTGTATCATTGGCATTTCTGAGATTCCTACAAATTGAAAAAATATGATCTAAATTTATGCCTTGTTTGATTGCCCTTAAATTTGATAGTTGAATTGTTGGTCCATCTGCCATTGGATCAGAAAAAGGCATTCCAATTTCAATTATATCTGTTCCGCTTTCAGCAATAGTTTTAATAATTTTTTTTGAAGTTTCAAAGTTAGGATCACCTCCGGTGATAAAAGTAACAAGTTTCTTTTTATTATCAGAAAAAGTTTTAATTATGCGGGAGCTCATTAGATATCAATATCAAGAGCTTTAGCAACAGTATAAATATCTTTATCTCCCCTTCCACACATATTCATAACAACAATTTCTTCAGAATTCATATCAGGAGCGATTTTTTTGAGCACTGCAAGAGCATGTGCGGGCTCAAGAGCAGGAATTATTCCCTCTAGTTTGCAGCAATAACTAAAAGCTTCTAAGGCCTCTTCATCGGTGGCGGACATATATTTAACTCTTTTTTCTTCAAATAAAAAAGAATGTTCAGGACCAATACCCGGATAATCCAAGCCTGCGGATATAGAGTGGGCTTCTTCAATTTGACCAGTTTTTGATTGTAATAAATATGTTTTATTACCATGAAGAACTCCAGGCTTACCCCCTGTTAAACTTGCGGCATGCTTACCTGATTCCAAACCCAAACCAGCAGCTTCTACAGCTAACATTTTGACTTCTGCATCATCTAAAAACTCCTGAAATAAACCAATAGCATTTGATCCTCCCCCAATACAGGCAACCAAAAGATCGGGTAATTTATTTTCTGCTTCTTGGATTTGTTTTCTAACTTCTTTTCCAATAACAGATTGAAAATCTCTTACCATTGATGGATAAGGGTGTGGGCCAGCTACCGTGCCTATGATATAAAAAGTATTATCAACATTTGTTACCCAGTCTCTAAGAGCTTCATTCATAGCATCCTTTAGTGACTTTGATCCACTTGTTACACTTCTAATTTCTGCTCCAAGCAATTTCATTCTAAATACATTAGGCGACTGTCTTTCAATATCTTTTTCACCCATATAGATTATACAAGGAAGGTTAAAAAGAGCACATACCGTTGCTGTTGCTACCCCATGTTGACCAGCACCTGTTTCTGCAATTATTCTTTTTTTACCCATTTTTTTTGCAAGGAGAATCTGTCCAATACAGTTGTTGATTTTATGAGCTCCAGTATGATTTAATTCATCTCTTTTAAAATAAACTTTAGGACCTTTCAGGTCTTCAGTTATTCTTTCAGCAAAAAAAAGAGGACTTGGTCTACCAACAAATTTTTCTAGATAATAATCAAATTCTTTTTTAAACGAACTGTCTTTTTTGATATTATTATATTCTTTCTCAACTTCCATAATTAAGGGCATTAACGTCTCAGCTACGTATCTTCCACCAAATTTACCAAAATAACCTTTTTCATCTGGCCATTGAGAATAAGAATTTTTGTTACGCATTTAAGATTTTCAATAAAGCATTAATTTTGTGAGAACTTTTTATTCCTGGCTTCTCTTCTACACCTGATGAAATATCAATTCCATAAGGAATTAGTTTCTTATCAATTTGTCCAATATTGCCTATATTTATTCCTCCTGAAATAAACCATGGTTTACTTATTGTGATATTTTGAAGTAACGACCAATCAAACCTTTTTGCATTTCCTCCAGGCAATTCATTAATTATTGGTTTATAATCAAATAAAAAATAATCTGATAATTGCAAATCGTCCATTTTTTTTAAATCATCCTTATTATTAATTCCAATGCTCTTAATTATTTTTAGGTCAAATTCTTTTTTTAATTGATTAATATAATCATTGTCTTCATTTCCATGAAGCTGGATATGTTTCAAACATGTTTTTTCTATAATTTTCTTAATTTCGTTAAGAGGTTTGTCAACAAAAACCCCAACAGGAATTATTTTTTTATTATAAACATAATTGATTATTTTTTTAGCAAGTTCTAGATTAACGAATCTCGGACTTTTTTCATAAAAAATTAGGCCACAATATTCTATGCCATTATTGATGCAACAATTAATAATTTTTATTTCATTAATTCCGCAAATTTTTATTTTAGATTTATTCAATTGAAGAATTAATAGATTTTATCTCTAATAATGGATTTGTTGATTGAGTAATTGGTCTTCCAATTACTAAATAATTAGCCCCCAAATTAACAGCTTTTTTTGGAGACATAAATCTTTTTTGATCATCATTTTTATTATAATTTTCTGGTCGTATACCGGGAGTAACAATGATTAGCTTTCCAGATGATATTTTTTTTACTAATTCTATTTCTAGAGGGCTGCAGACAACACCATCTAATTTATTTTCTAAAGCATTTTTTACAAATTTACCTACAAGATTAGTAATATTTTTTTCACTGTAGTATTTTTCAGCTTGTGCACTATCAATGCTAGTTAAAATCGACACACCCAAAACTTTAACATTTTTTTTGCTCAAACCTGTAATTTTTTGCATTTCATCGCCGCCAGTTATATGTATTGTCGTAAAATATGGACTAAGATTGGCAATAGCTTCGATTCCGTTTTTTATAGTATTTGGTATATCATGCAATTTTAAATCTAAAAAAATATTTACCTTTTTATTTTTTATTTGATTATATCCATCAAGACCAAAATTTAAAAAAAAGTCGTAACCTATCTTGAAAGCAAAAACTTGATTTTTTATTTCATCAACGAGATATCTTGAGTCATATAAATTGATATTATCTAAAGCAACAATGATTTTTTTATCATTCATTATTGAAATGAATATCTTTGTTAATTCTTTGATGAAGAATTTTTCCTATTTTGAAATGAATTTTATTAGTTGCAACTTTAAAAATTTTTTCATTTGTTTTTGGATTCCTAACATATTTTTCCTTATTTATTTTTTTACTGAATGTTCCAAAATTTCTAATTTCAATATTTTGATTGTCCTGCAAGGCTAATAAAATTTTTTTAAAAAAAAGATCAACTATATTTTCTACATCACTTAATCCCAAGGAAGTATATTTATTCTGTATTTTAAGTATTAACTCAGATCTTAACATTAGCTAGATTTTTTTTTAAGCGCATCACTAAAAATACCACCTAAAGACGCTCCTGAATTCTTTGATCCATATTTGCTGAGTAATTTTTTTTCTTCATCAATTTCAATATCTTTAATTGATAAGTTAATTTTTTTTAATTTTTCGTTAAATGACATTATCATAGAGTCAACCGTTTCATTAACAGCAAATCTATCAATTTTTTGTTCTAATTCATCTTTTGCTAAATCTGTTTTTTTTATAAAACCGTTGACATTATTAGTAATATTAACAGTTAATCCTTTTTCATTTATTGAAATTATTTTGCCAGAAACAATCGATTTTACTGGTTTTTTTAATATAAAATCTAAAATTGGATTGTTGATTAAGTGTTTTATACTTAAACTAATTCTTTCTTTATCTATATTTATATCTAATATTTTTACTGAAACTTTTTCTCCTTTTTTATAATTACTTAATATAGATGAGCATTTTGATTCATCCCAATCTAAATCGGAAATATGCACCATTCCATCTATTTCATCATAAACTTTAACAAATATACCAAAATCAACAATGTTAACTATTTCTGTATCAATAATGTCGTTAACATTAAATTTTTCTTTAATATTGAACCATGGATTTTCTTTAAGTCTTTTTAGACTGCAGTTAAGTCTCCTTTTTTCTGAATCGATTTCAAGAACTTTTACTTTTATTTTATCTTTAATTTGAAAAATTTTAGAAGGATGGGGAGGTTTTTTTAACCAACTAAGTTCCGTTATTTGAACAAATCCATCAAAATCATTTATAGAAAGAAATATACCTTGATCATTAATTCCAGAAACTTCACCATCATAATTTTTTTCGATTTCAAAATATTTATCAACATTAGTCCATGGATCTTCACTTAATTGTTTTATACCTAAACTTAATCTTGTTATTTCTTCATCGTATTTTAAAACTTTAACTTTAACTTGGTTCCCAACTTTTAATAAATCAGACGGATGATTTATTTTTCTCCACGCAATATCTGTAATATGTACTAAACCATCAATACCGCCCAAATCAATAAACGCACCATAGTCAGTAATGTTTTTAATTCTTCCTTCTAAAACTGATCCTTCTTTAATGTTGGTTAATAGTTTTTCTCTTTGTTTTTTTATTTCATTATCAGATATTGCTTTTCTAGAAACAACAATGTTGCCTCTATATTTGTCCATTTTTAAAATCATTAACTCCAAAGGCTTATCTATAAGTTCCTTAGTATCAGCTATGATTTGTCTATTGTCTATTTGACTCCCAGGAAGAAAAGCTGTAACGCCATCTAAATTAACACTCATACCTCCTTTAACTTTATTATAAGGGGTTCCTGTTACAGTTTTATTATTATCAAAACTATCTTGTAAACTATTCCAAACAGATTGTTTTAAAGCTTTTTCATACGATAACTTAGTTTCACCGTTAGCACCATCAAGTTTATCAACAAAAACTTTAACAGAATCACCAATATTAATCTCAGGATTTTTTCCCGGTTTTGCAAATTCTGTAATAGGAATTCTGCCTTCACTTTTCAACCCCACATCGACGATTATTGTATCAGCTTCTATTGCAACGATTTTACCTTCTATAATTGATTTTTCTTTATTGTTTTTTAAGTCCTTATTTTTTGAAATTAGACTATCGTATTCAGAATTAGTAATTTTTGAAGTTTTTTGATTTAAAGCCATATAATTTTACAATTTTTTAAAAGCTTTATTTATTTGAAAAATTGTATTTTTGAAAGAATAAGAATTATCAATAATAATAGCTTTTTTTGGCACAACTAACGGTGACACAACCCTATTTTTATCATTTTTGTCTCTCAAATTAATATCCTTAAAAATTTTGCTGTATATAGACTTTTCACCTTGTTCAATCAACTGTTTATGTCGTCTTTTGGCTCTTATTTCAGTTTTAACTTTAATGAAAAGCTTTATTTTTGCATTTTTGAAAACTTTAGATCCAATGTCACGACCATCTATCACACACCCCTTCTTAGATTTAAGTATTTTTTTTACAATTAATTTTTGTTGATTATTAATAAATTCCCTTACTATTGGAATAGTTGCAATAATTGAAGTTCGTTTACTAATAACTTCTTTTCTAAGAGTTTTATGTTTTTTTAAAGATAACGATGTTAATGAGTTTAAAAAAAAAAATAATTCATTTTTATTGTTGAAATTTATTTTTTTTTTCAGAATTAAGTAGGTTAATCTTCTATAAAGAAGACCAGAATCTAAATGATAAAGATTATATTTATTTGAGATATATTTTGCTATTCTTTCTTTGCCAGAACCTGATGGACCATCAACAGAAACAATCAAATCATTCACTTAGATTACCTCCTACATTATTAAGAGAAACTATAAAATTAGGAAAACTTGTTTTAATAAATTCAGAACCAGGGATATAAAGATCAACACCTAATTTCATACCCATAATAGCAAAAGACATTGCTATTCTATGATCATTATCGGTTTTGATTTGGTTTTTTTTTGGACTAATTTTTTTTGTTGGGTCAATATATAAGTCTTCACCACTAACTTTACAAAATATGCCACAATTGTACAAATTGTGTCTAATAAGATCCAATCTATTACTTTCTTTAACTTTTAATTCTCCTAAACCCTTAAATATTGAAGGAGATTTTGCAAAAGCAGCAGCAATAGATAAAATTGGATATTCATCTATCATCAATCTGGCATTATCACTCTCTAATTCACATCCTTTTAATTCAGAAGTTTTAATTTCAAGATCACCAACTAATTCACCATTAGTTGTTCTTTTATTATTAATTTGGATATTTGCCTGCATTAAATTTAAAGCTTTTAGAATTCCATCTCTAGTAGGATTAAGATTAATATTTTTCATTGTTAAAAATGAGTTCTTATTTATTAATGCTGCAACTATAAAAAAAGAAGCGCTTGATAAATCCGAAGGTACGGAAATATTTTTTGGAACAAGTTCTTTTTTACCATTTACAAATATGTGATTTTCTGAATCTACTTGATTAATTTTAATATCAGCTTCGAAAGATTCAAGCATAATTTCTGTATGATTTCTTGTAATTTTTTTTTCTATTATTCTACTTTTACCATCAGTATTTAACGCAGCAAAAATTAATCCTGATTTTACCTGAGCCGAGGGCAATTCAAGCTCGTAATCAATTTTATGGAGTTTTTTGCCATAAATTTTTAAAGGAAGTTTGTTATGATTATTATCAAATTTTGCCCCCATAATTTCTAATGGTTTTGTGATTCTTGCCATCGGTCTTTTAGATAAAGATGTATCCCCCACAAGTATTGAATCAAAATTTTGAGAAGACAAAAGACCTGTTAACAGTCTCGCACTAGTTCCTGAATTTCCAAGATCAATAACCTTATCCGATTTATTCAAAGAATTAAGTCCCTTACCTTCGATAATTACATCATCTTTATTTATTTGAATATTGACATTCATTGACTGAAAAGCATTAACGGTTCTAAAAACATCTTCAGACTTAAGCAGATTGGATATCTGCGTAACTCCTTTTGAAATTGAAGGAATTATAATTGATCTGTGCGATATAGATTTGTCCCCAGGAATTTTTACAGTGCCATTAATTCCATTTACTATTTTTGAACTAACTAGCATCAAATATTAGATAGAAAAATTTGAACCCAAATAAAAATTCTTTATTTTTTCATTATTAATAGCATCGTTGGGATTGCCTTCAAAAAACACTGCCCCTTCGTTAACTATATAAACTTTGTCAACTATTTTTAATGTTTCCCTGACATTATGATCAGTTATTAAAATACCAATATTTTTTCTTTTTAACTTTTTTATAATTATTTTGATTTCATCAATTGAAACGGGGTCTATGCCAGTCAAAGGTTCATCTAAGAGCAAATAACTAGGATTTGAAGCCAGTGTTCTAGCTATCTCTAAACGTCTTCTTTCACCTCCTGATAAAACTATAGATTTTGATTTTCTTACATGAGCAATATTAAATTCATTTAATAAATTTTCTAATATAATGATGTGTTTTGATTTATTTTTCTCAATAATTTCAATAATTGACAGTATATTATCTTCTACATTCATTCCTCTAAAAATTGAAGGTTCTTGAGGTAAGTAGCTTATGCCCCTTTCTCCTCTAATATAGATTGGCAAGTCTGATACATCAATTTTATCAAGAATGATTGAACCCGTATCAGGTTTTACCAATCCAACTATCATATAAAAAGTCGTAGTTTTACCAGCACCATTGGGTCCAAGGAGTCCAACTATCTCCCCTCTTTTGATATTTAGACTTAAATCCCTTACTATTGGTTTATTATCAAAGGATTTAGAAATTTTATTGACAATTAAACCGTTGTCTAAAACATTAAATTTATTCATCTTTTCTATCGAGCAAAGCTTTAACCTTTCCTGATTCCTTAGAAGTAACTTTGTATGATTCAGTCAACGTATTTATTTTTGCGTAGTTTCCTGAAATTGATTCGTTATCTCTCAGAATTTTAACATTGTCAAACAGTTCGATAATGTTATTTTGTTTATCATATTCTGCTCTTCGAGCATACATATCTAATGTTTCCGTTTTTATGTTTATTTGCGTTTCATCTTCAACATTTAACAATTCGACTTCATTGTCATTTTCAAGTTGTGTAAATTTTCCTTTAATTAGATAACCAGTAATATCTATTTTATTGGTTTTTAATCTTGAATTTGGTCCATTTATCATAAAATTTCCAGTTGTATTATTTATTTTTATTTCTTTGTCTGAGGTCATCTTTAATTCATTATTGATAAATAGGGAGTTTTTTCCAAATATTTGTAAATCTTCATTTATTATATCAAAATCTATTTTTTCACCTGATGCTTTGATTCCTTTTGAAGAATTTAGTGTCACATTTCCATCAGAGAATATTCTCGTAATGTCATATAAGTCCTTTAAAAAATATGCTTTAACTAAATCAGCATTTAATACATATTCATCAGAAATAATTTTAACGTTTGTTTTTAACAAATAATATTTTTCTTGATTAAAAACCTCAATTCCATCATCAGTTGTAATTTCTGTTTGACCAGATTCTCTTCCAATTGTATGAAAAGAAAAAAATAATAATATTGTAATTATATATTTCATTTTATTAATATTAATGAAGTTTTGCCATTAAATAAAATAATATCGCCATTTTCAGAAATGCTAAATCCTTCAGAAATTATTTCTGTTCCCTCTGATTTAAATTTTGAATTGCTTTTGCTGATAGCTGTTTGATTTTTTTTATCAAATGTTACCTCATCGGAAAAAATTGTAAAACTACTAGATTGAAAAAATACATTATTTTTAAGTAATATTTTATTATTATTTAAAAAATTCCCCTTATTAGCTGTTACAGAGATTTTTTCTTTTTCATTATTTATTGTAAAACTAGGATTTATTATATCAAATTTTGGATCAATTGATAAAAAATTTTCTTTTGTTACATTTGTACTTATCTTATTAAAAAAAATTGTTGATAAAAATATTGCTGTTAAAAAAATTAATAAAATTAATAATGTTTTTTTGTTTATTTTAAGGAAATTATTCAATTTAAGTTCTTAGTCGCAATAGATCATGCACATGAACAATGCCAATAGGCTTTGCATTTGCACAAACGAACAAACTTGTAATTTTTTTTGAGTTCATCATATTAAGTGCTTCACCAACTAAAGTATCACCTTTAGCCACCTTTGGACTTTTTGTCATAACTTCGTATGCCTTTTTGTTAACAATATCTTTTTTCATATTTCTTCTCAAATCTCCATCAGTAATAATACCTACCAAATTCTTAGATTTATTAAGAACACCAACGCAACCAAAGCTTTTTTTTGTAATGATTAGAAGCACCTTAGACATAAGTTCGTTTTCTTTTACTAAAGGTAATTCTTCTATTCTATGCATTACCTCTGAAAGCTTAACTAAATCTTTGCCTAAATTGCCGCCTGGATGAAATTTGCTAAAGTTAGATTTATCAAATCCACGCATTTTTAATAATGATATTGCGATTGCATCACCAATCATCAAAGTCATAGTTGTTGAACTAGTTGGAGCTAAATTAAGAGGGCAAGCTTCAATTGGTTTTCTAAATAAAATTGCATAATCTGACTTTTTATACAAAGGGCCTTTTTTATTTGAAGAAATGCTTAGTAAAGGAATATTAAATCTTTTTGCATAATCAATAACATCATTTAATTCATTAGATTGACCAGAATTTGAAATTGCTAAAATACAATCACTATTAGTTATGCTGCCAAGATCTCCATGACTGGCTTCAGTAGGATGTACAAATTGTGAAGGAGTTCCAGTAGACGAAAAGGTAGCGGATATTTTATTTGCAATGTGGCCACTTTTACCGATACCTGTAACTACAACTCTTCCTTGAGTATGGAATATGGTTTTAACAACATTATAGAATGATTGGTTGAATGATAAGCTGAGAGTCTTAGCACTATCAATCTCAATTTTGAGAACTTTTTTTGCTTCTTTAATTACTTGAGATTTATTCATATTTTTTGATTTTAATGTTTAAAAATATCCTGTTCTAACCATCCAGACAAATCTAAATCTGTTCTAATTTTGATAAAATCGAAACAGGCGTTAGCAAGTTTAACTCTATTTTCGCGAATTAACATTTTATCAAGTTTATCTTTGATTTGATGAAGATATAATACATCAATAGATGCGTATTTTTGTTGTGCAAGGGTTAATTTATTTGATCCCCAATCAGATGTTTGTTGAGATTTTGAAATCTCTTTATTTAATAAATCTTTACATAAATCTTTATATCCATGTTTGTCAGTGAAAGTGCGCGTTAATTTGGATGCAATTTTTGTGCAATAAATATTTTCAACATTAATATTAAAGGTATGCTTTAAAATCCCAATATCAAAACGAGCATAATGAAAGATTTTTAATATTTTTTTATTTTTTAATAATTTAATTAAATTTTTTGGTTTTATTTCAATATTTTGAATCTGTACTAAATGACAAACTCCATTTCCACTTGATAATTGTACAAGACATAATCTGTCCCTTGAATGATTCAAGCCCATTGCTTCCGTGTCAATAGCAACTGATTTACCAAAATTTATATTTTTTGGTAGATCATTCTTATGCAGTTTAATTTTCATATTTATTAATTTGACTAATCTTATTATTTGTTAAAAAATAACGCTATACCACTATCCTTTTAAAAATGATAATTTGCCTTCTAAATATAGTTGAATTTTTCGGAATCTTGATCAAGAGCTTTAAAGATCAAATAATTTAGAATAATTATTAATTAATAACCAATTTTTCCATGAAAATAAGTATTTTTTTCATATTAGTCTATTTATGAGACTAATTTTATAATTTATTAGTATATATTTGTGTAAGATTTGGTTATTATTAGTGTTTCATAATTAAATTTGTACCATTTTTATACTAAATGCTTAAATTTGTTAATATTTCCCAAAGTTTTCCGGATAAATTTTCTTCCAGGATTAGAAAAAATAGCTTTGATGAAATATATCACAAGCTTGTAAAAGATAAGGCTAAAGCTCAAGCATCCAGATGCTCTCAGTGTGGAATTCCTCTTTGTCATATTCACTGTCCTTTAAACAATAATATCCCAGATTGGTTAAAGCTTGCAGCAGAAGAACGTTTAGAAGAAGCGTTCGAACTATCAAGTTCAACAAATAATTTGCCTGAAATTTGTGGAAGGATTTGCCCACAAGATAAATTATGTGAAGGTAATTGTGTAATTGAAAAATCAGGTTATGGGACGGTAACTATTGGATCAATAGAACAGTATATTACAGATGTAGCGTGGGAAAAAGGTTGGATAAAAAATATCAATATAAAGCAAGAAAAAAATAAATCAGTTGGAATTATTGGATCAGGTCCCGCAGGATTAGTAGCAGCTGAACAACTTAGAATTAAAGGTTATCAAGTTACAATTTATGATCGATATGATCGATCCGGGGGGTTGCTTATTTATGGAATTCCTAATTTCAAGTTGGAAAAAGAAGTGGTGATGAATAGAACTAAAAGACTTGAAGAGAGCGGAGCTGTT
The DNA here is from genome assembly GCA_017639935.1 of Pelagibacteraceae bacterium. Taxonomy (GTDB): domain Bacteria; phylum Pseudomonadota; class Alphaproteobacteria; order HIMB59; genus JAGFWP01. The sequence goes on along the minus strand of JAGFWP010000015.1, from coordinate 16,446 downwards.
TTCAAGCTTAATAGTGAGATAGGATCTACAATTAGTTTTGATGATATTGGTAATAAACACGATGCTATTCTTATTGCAACTGGTGTCTACAAACCTAAAGAAATTAATTTAAATAAAAATGACTTATTGAATGTAGTATCTGCATTAGATTTTCTAATAGCTAGCAATAAAAAATATCTAAATAATAAAGTGTCAGAATTTGATAGTGGAAAACTAAATAGTCTCAATAAAAACGTGCTAGTGGTTGGAGGCGGTGACACAGCAATGGATTGTGTTCGAACAGCTGTAAGACAGGGCGCTAAATCTGTTAAATGTTTATATCGTAGAGATCAAGACAATATACCAGGATCTCAAAAAGAGGTTCAAAATGCGCTTGAAGAAGGCGTGGATTTCAAATGGTTAACCCTTCCAATAGAATATATCGGTAATGGAAAAATATTAAAAACCAAAACAGCAAATATGCAACTTGGTTCAATTGATGAGTCTGGGCGAAGACATCCAGAACCTGTTTCAGGATCTGAACAAATGATTGATACCGATTTAATTATAGAAGCACTGGGTTTTGAACCTGAAAATTTACCTAAAATGTTTGATCTAGAAGAATTAACTGTAACAAAATCAGGAACATTAAAAGTAGACAATAAAACAATGATGACAAATATAAGTGGTGTTTTTGCAGCGGGTGACATTGTTAGAGGGGCAAGTTTAGTCGTTTGGGCTATAAAAGATGGCAGAGATGTCGCAGATCAAATCCATCAATATTTAGAAAAAGATTTGAAAATCACTGAAGATAATTCCAAGAATAGAGAGCTAGATCATGCTTAATGATTCATATTTAACAAAGTGGAACAAACAAAAAAATAAATTAATAAAGAATCATATTTACAATGAATTAGACGAACATTCTTCCTGTGGAGTTGGTCTTATAGCTTCAAGTAAAGGTATAAATTCCAGAGAAGTTGTTAATATGGCAATAGAAGCACTAAAATGTTTATACCACCGAGGAGCTGTAGATGCTGACGGAAAAACAGGAGATGGTGCTGGCATTCATTTAAATATTCCTAAAGATTTTTTTATTGAACAAATAGGGCGGACAGGCCACAAGCCAAATAACTACCCTTTCGCCGTCGGTATGATTTTTCTGCCTCGTACAAATTTTGCCGCACAAGAAAGATCACGGAGCATTGTTGAATCTGAGGTTCTGAAAGAAGGTTTAACAATTTATGGTTGGCGTCATGTTCCCGTTAACATCAAAGTAATTGGAGAAAAAGCTAAGTTAACTAGACCGGAAATTGAACAAATATTAATATGTAATGATATTTTCGAAGATAAAAGTGTTTTTGATACAAAATTGTATGTGATTAGAAAACGCATTGAAAAAATAGTTAGAAAAGAAAACATCAATGATTTTTACATTTGTTCTCTTTCTTCACGATCAATCATTTATAAAGGAATGTTTTTAGCTGAACAATTGTCAAATTTTTATCCTGATATTTTAGATGATCGATTTATTTCAAAATTTGCATTATATCATCAGCGTTATTCTACAAATACGTTTCCAACTTGGTCATTAGCGCAACCATTTAGAACTATTGCACATAATGGAGAAATAAATACCCTTAAAGGAAATAAAAACTGGATGATGGCCCATGAGCCTCGTTTAAATCATATAAATTATGGCAGTTCCATAAAAGATCTTAAACCCATTATTGATCCGGATGCCTCTGATTCCGCGGCTTTGGATTCAGCTATAGAGCTTCTAGTTCATTCAAATAGATCATTACCTATGGCAAAAATTATTACAATACCAGAAGCATGGGCTCATCGTCGTGATTTTTCAAAAAAGTTAAAAGATTTATATGCTTATGCAAACGCTGTTATGGAACCTTGGGATGGACCAGCAGCAATATGCGGGGTTCATGATGAGTGGGCTATTGCGGGTATGGACAGAAATGGCTTAAGACCCCTTCGATATACATTGACCGAAGATTATTTAATAACTGGTTCTGAAACTGGAATGGTCAGCATAGATGAATCAAACATTATTGAAAAAGGGCGTGTTGGGCCAGGACAAATGATTGGAATAAATTTTCGTGAGAAGAAGTTTTATAATGATCAAGAAATAAAAAGCACCCTATCTTCTTCCAGGCCCTTTGGTGATTGGACAAAAAAAATTATTCACATTGATAAACTTGTACAATCTGTAGATGAAGAATTTAGAGATATTGATTCTAATAATTTAAGAAAAAGAATGGCGTCTTTTGCTTGGACTATTGAAGATATTGAGCTCATTTTACATCCAATGATTGTTGAACAAAAAGAAGCTACAGGATCAATGGGTGATGACACGCCTCTTGCTGTTCTTTCTGATAACTATAGAGGACTACATCATTTTTTTAGGCAAAATTTCAGCCAAGTAACCAATCCTCCTATTGATAGCCTTAGAGAAAGAGTTGTAATGAGTCTCAGAACAAAGATTGGGAACTTAAGCAACATACTTGATGAAGACCAATATCAGTGTGAACATCTTCAATTAAGTTCACCAGTTTTATCAATTAATCAATTCAAAACAATGCGACAATATATGAAAGATGCAGTCAAAATAATTGATACTACAATCGATTTATATATTGGCAATTTATCTTTTAAAGAAAAGATTGATGAAATCAATAAAGAGGCCGAAGAAGCTGTGCGCTCAGGATTTGTCCATATTATTTTAACTGATAAAGAATTATCTGAAAGAAGAATGGCTATTCCAATGATACTTGCTACAAGTTCTGTGCATAATTATTTGATTAAAAAACAACTGAGAACCTATGTATCCCTTAACATTCAGTCTGCAGAGTGCTTAGACATTCACTATTATGCTGTTTTATTAGGAGTTGGTGCGACAAGCATAAATGCTTATGTTGCTCAACAGGCAATAGCAGATCGTCATAAAAAAGGGCTTTTTAATAATTTAACATACGAACAATGTGTTGAAAGATATATTGAAACTGTAAAAAATGGATTACTCAAAATTATGAGTAAGATGGGAATATCAGTTATAAGTTCATATCGTGGAGGAAACAATTTTGAAGCTATTGGATTAAGCAGAAGTTTAATGACAGATTATTTTCCTTTAATGAGTTCAAAAATTTCTGGTATGGGGTTGATTGGTCTTGAAAAACGTTCATTAGAAGCACATCACAGAGCTTTTGACAATGATTTAACAACTTTACAGATTGGTGGTTTTTATAGTTTTCGAAAAGGAGAAGAAAAACACTCGTTTGATGCAACCGCTATTCATATTTTGCAAAATGCTGTTGAAAGTGACAGTTATTCTTCATACAAAAAATATACTGGTCTTATATATGAAAACCAACCAATAAATATTCGAGATTTGCTTGATTGTAAGTCATCACGTCAATCAATCACAAATGATAAAGTAGAGAATATTAATGAAATACGAAGACGATTAATTGCACCTGGAATATCTCTAGGTGCATTAAGTCCTGAAGCTCACGAAACTTTATCCATTGCAATGAATAGAATAGGTTCAAAATCAGACTCTGGAGAAGGTGGCGAGAATCCTGATAGATTTATACCAAAGCTTAATGGAGATAATTCATCATCAGCAATCAAACAGATTGCTAGTGGACGCTTTGGTGTTACAGCTGAATATTTAAATAATTGTGAAGAAATAGAAATTAAAATAGCACAAGGTGCTAAACCCGGGGAAGGAGGCCAACTTCCTGGGAATAAAGTAACATCACTAATTGCCAAACTCCGTCACTCTTCTAAGGGCATAACTTTGATTAGCCCACCACCTCACCACGATATTTATTCCATAGAAGATCTAGCTCAGTTAATTTATGATTTAAAGCAAATAAATCCTAAAGCAAAAATTTGCGTTAAATTAGTTGCTCAATCAGGAATTGGAACAGTTGCGGCTGGCGTTGCAAAAGCAAAAGCTGATATAATTTTAATATCTGGACATAATGGGGGCACGGGTGCAAGCCCACAGTCAAGTATCAAGTATGCTGGACTTCCATGGGAAATGGGTCTTAGTGAAGTTCATCAAGTTTTATCACTTAACAATTTACGAGATAAAATTATTCTTAGAACAGATGGCGGCCTTAAGACAGGAAGAGATATTATTATCGCCGCACTTTTAGGAGCTGAGGAATATGGCATTGGCACCACAAGTTTAATTGCTATGGGATGTTTATTGGTTAGGCAATGTCATTCAAACACATGCCCCGTAGGCATTTGTTCTCAAGATGAAAAACTAAGAAAAAAATATACAGGCACTCCAGAAAAAGTTATTAATTTATTTACTTTTATTGCTGAAGAAGTAAGGGAGATTTTGGCATCTCTTGGGTTCTCTTCACTTAAAGACATTGTTGGCAGGACAGACTTATTATATCAATCAAATAGAGGAAGCTCTGATCTTGATGACCTTGATCTAAACCCAATTTTAACTAAAATTGATTCTGACATCGGCGATTATGAATTTAAAACTCAAAATATAAATCCTGTAAAAGAAAATATCGATAAACAAATTATTAATGATGCATCGGCTTTATTTGGAAATAAAGAAAAGATTCAATTAACTTATAATATAAAAAATACGGATCGAGCGATTGGTACATTATTATCTTCTAAAGTTACAAGAAAATATGGGATGCATAACTTGCCAGACAATCATATAATATTAAAATTAAAGGGAACAGGAGGTCAATCACTTGGTGCATTTGTTGCTAAAGGCATTACTTTAGAAGTAATTGGGGAAGCTAATGATTATGTTGGTAAGGGGTTGTCAGGAGGAATAATTATTGTTCGTCCAAATACCTCTTCAAAACTTATTTCAAAGAACAATGTAATTATTGGTAACACAGCATTATATGGCGCAACAAAAGGGAAATTATATGCAGCAGGAACTGCTGGCGAAAGATTTTGCGTAAGAAATTCTGGCGCAGAAGCTATTGTGGAGGGTTGTGGCGACAATGGATGTGAATATATGACCAATGGCACAGCAATTATTTTAGGCACTGTTGGTAACAATTTTGCAGCAGGAATGACGGGAGGGATGGCCTTTGTATATGATAAAGAAGGAAGTCTTCCAATGAGAATAAACTTGGATGATGTGATATACCAACAACAAATGACTACTTATTGGGAAGATTTTTTGTTGTTTAAAATTAAAGAACATCATTTTAAGACTTTGTCATCTCATGCAAAGTATTTAATAGATAATTGGGGAAAAGAAAAATTTTGTTTTTGGCAAGTTATTCCGAAAGAAATGATTAATAAATTTGATAAACCTGTATTAATTGAACAAACAAAATCAGCTTAAATCAAACCTAATATATTATCGATAGCATTATTTATTGTTTTAAGTTCATTTTGATTTGAAAGTTGATGACTACTATTTTTTAGGTATCTAATTTGTATATTAGTGCTTGAAATTTTTTTTAAAATTTTTTGTGATATGTCTGGCGACACATCTTTATCCTGAAGGCCATGTATAAGTATTACTGGTTTATTAAAGAGAAAATTGTTTTTTAAAACAAAGTTTTTGCTACCTTCTTGAAAAAATTTTTTTGTAAAAATATAATTGTAATTCCATTTTTTTAATTTTGAAATTCCTTTTTTGTTAATCTCCTTCCGAACCCTCATTGGTAATTCATTAAACAGATATGATGTAAAATCAGCAGCTGGGGCTAAGCCTATTAAACCAGCAATTCTTGACTTTCTTGATTTAGCAGCAAGCATCATAAGCCATCCACCCATACTACTACCAATTATGATTTGTGGTCCATTAGTTATATTGTCTAAAACATCTAAAAGATCTTTTTTCCAATCGGAAATAGTAAAATTTTCAAATTTTCCATAGGAATTACCATGTCCTCTACAGTCAAATCTTAGATAAGAAAGTTTGTTTTTTTTAGCATATTTTTCAATACTTAATGCCTTTATGCCTTGCATATCTGAATTTAAACCATGAACAAAGATTATGCCAGGAGACTTACCTTTAGTATATTTATAAGCAATTTTTTGATTAAATTTGTTGATATAATAAGCCATCGTGAAATTGAATTAATTTAGTTTATAACATATTTAGATTTATGAAAAATTTTAATTTATTGCAAATTATACCATCATTAGATTCGGGAGGAGTAGAACAAGGCACAGTTGATTTAGCAAATTTTATAGGAGAAAAAAATCTAGGCTCTTTTATTGTTTCAAATGGAGGTAAGATGCTTACATTATTAAATAAGAATAAAACTGATCATTTCAAACTTCCAATTCACTCAAAAAATATTTTTTCCCTGCCATTTGTTACAAAAAAATTAAGTAAAATTATAACAGATAAACAAATCAACATAGTTCATGTTAGATCCCGTTTTCCTGCATGGTATTTACGAATAATTCGAAATAAAGGATTTAAAACTGTTTCTACATTTCATAATGTTTATGGATCGCAAAATTTATTTAAGAAAATTTACAATAAAGCGCTAAGTCGAGTTGATCATATTGTTGCTATTTCAGATTTTGTTAAATCAACAATAATTAATGCTTACAAAATTAACGAAAAAAAAATAACTGTTATAAATAGAGGGATAGATACAAAATTTTTTAATGCAGAAATTAATGATGCCAATTATTTTATTAATTTTTTAGATAAATATAATTTATCAACTGAAAAAAAAATAATTTTGTACCCTGGAAGATTAACAGAATGGAAAGGCCAGATCAATTTTTTAAAAATAATGGAATCTTACAATGATGATCAAATAATCTGCTATTTTGCAGGAGATGATAAAAATAAATCCTATGCTTCTAAATTGACTAGTGAAATTAACAAGAAAAACCTCCAACAAAATTGTAAAGTCATTGGACATCTCTCTAAAGAAGATCTTAAAATGATGTACATATGTGCTGATATAGTTATTTCTGCCCCATTAAAACCAGAAGGATTTGGTCGTGTTATAAGTGAAAGTTTGGCAATGAAAAAAATTATTCTTTGTTACGATTATGGAGGCGCAAAAGACCAGCTAAATGGATTAGATAAAATATATAAAGTTTCTCCAAATGATCAGGGAGAAATGAAAAATAAAATTGATAAAATAATAAAATTATCTAAGTCGAACAAAGATAATCTTGGTTCTGTATCTAGACGGCATATAATTGAAAATTTTTCTAAAGAAAAAATGCTTGAAAGGTATCTAAATTTTTATCAAAATATTGTTTTGTGAAAAAAATACTTGTTATCAAACATGGATCTTTAGGTGATATAATTTTTGCTTTGCCTTCGATGATTTCGATACGAAAAAAATACCCCGAAGCATTAATTTATTTACTTACTGAAGAAAAATATGTTTCATTGTTAATGAAATCAAAGATCTTTGATAAAATCATTATAGACAATAGAAATTTATTTTTTTTAAAATCAATTCTCGATGTTTTTATATTGTCAAGAATGCGGTATGACACAGTAATAGATCTTCAAAACTCCAAAAGAACATCAATATATAATTTAGTTTTTCGATTGTTTGGCAAAAGCTTGGTATGCAGTTCTCGACCCTTTGCGCATTTAAGATATAAAATACCATCTCAGGGAAAAGAGGCAGTGAGAGTTGGATTATCAAATCAATTAAATCTCCTAAATATCATTACTGATGAAGATCCAAATTATAATTGGCTGAAAGTTGATATGAAAGATGAAATAACACAACCAAATGTTCTTGTTATTCCGGGAATATCTAAAAACAGTGAATACAAACAATGGGATCCTGAAAGATTTGCAGACATTGCACAGTACTGTGAATCAAAAAAATTCACAATTTGCGTTGTAGGCACGAAACAAGACTTATCAAGCGCAGAAGCAATATTAAATAAATGTAATAATGTAATAAATAAAATTGATTCCTCTCCACCAGAAGTAATTTATTCAATTGCTTTAAAATCATCTTTAGTTATCTCAAATGATACAGGTCCAGCACATATTGCATCTTTGGCTAATAATAATATGATCTGGTTACTAAATGACAATAATGTTTCAAAAGCTAACATAAATAAAAGTAAAAGGAATCATAGAATTATGTCAACATCCGTAAAGGATATTTCTTCTAAAGAAGTAATAGAATATATTGAAAAAAACGAATTGCTAAAGATATTTAATTAGATTTTTGTTAAGGTTTCTCTCATTAAAAATAAATTTATTATATTTACTTTTCCAGGGGGCATATTCCTTATGTATTGCTTCAGGGTAATTGGTTGGATCATAAATAATATTAACAGGAGTTTTGCAAGCAGCAGCAACGTGAGAGCAGCCACACTCAGGAGTTATAACCACAGAAGAAGAATACATTACCCTTACCCAAGAATCATAATCTAAATTATCTAATATTATTGTGTTTTTTTGTATTGATTTATTGTTTGTAAAAGCTTCACTGATTAGTTGTATAGAATTCTTATTAGATCCATTATTATCAATTGTATCAGTTAAATTTCTGAACTCAATACCTGAAATCATTTTATAATAATCATAAATTTTTTTAAATTTATCTTGGGTAGAGTGGTCGGTAGTTAATATTACTTTGCAGTTCTTATTATTTATAGAAGATATTAATTCCAATAAATTATTTTCAGAATAAAATGAGTTAATCCATTTGTTAGATAAATGAATAGCAATTGTTTTTTCTTGACAAAAAATCAATTTTTTTAAAGGTAAATCAATATCAATAGAAACACCCTGACTATATTTAATATTGCATTCCTCGATAAGATTAAACATCATTTTAGTCTGATGTAATTCTTGGTTTTTACTCAGTCTTTCAAAGCGATTTACTACGTATTGAAAATGACAAAAAATTTTTGTAAAAATTCTCAAAAGCGCTTTTGAAAAAAAATTATTCCTGTAACGAGAAAGTAGAATAAGAGCTGCTTTTTTTTGGGATTTTGAAAAAAAACATAAAATAAAACTTTTTATATTTGGAGAAAAATTAATAAAATAATCATATTTTATTTTTCTTAATTGCCTTATCCCTTCAATGAATGAAAGTGTTTTTGATCCAATTGAAAAAACCTTATCAACATATTCAATGTTCTTCAGTACTTTTGCATTATAGGCTGATGCCAATACATGTATTTCCATGCTAGGATTTTGAATTTTGATTGATTTGATAACAGGCAAGGTGAGAATCATATCACCTATTTTATCAATTCTTGAAATACAAATTTTCCTCTTGAACATTTTATTAAATCAAACTATATCGTTTGTAAAATATATGAAAATACATAAATTTTTCCCATATGCTATTTAAATATAGCGATTTTCAAACAGAGTAGCTTTTTTGACTTTAAATTACAGAGCTAAAAAAGATATTTCCCTAAGAACGAATGAGCAAATTACTGCAAGTGAGGTTAGGGTTATTTCATCTAACGGTAAACAACTTGGCATTATTAGCATTCGTGAAGCTTTATATCATGCTGAGGATGAAGGATTTGATTTAGTTGAAGTATCACCGGATGCAAATCCACCAGTTTGCAAAATTATTGATTATGGCAAACTAAAATATAAAGAACAAAAAAGCAAAAAAGAGGCAAAGAAAAAACAAAAAACAATTGAAGTCAAAGAAATTAAGATGCGTCCAGGCATTGATAAACATGATTATAAAGTAAAAATTAAAGCACTTTCTAAGTTTATCTCTGGCGGAAATAAAGTAAAAGTTTCTTTGCGCTTTCGTGGTAGAGAAATGGAGCATCAAAATTTAGGTATGGAATTGTTAAAAAAATTAACAGAAGAAGTATCAGAATATGCTAAGATAGAAACACCCCCCAAAGCTGAAGGAAGACAAATAATGATGGTATTAGCACCTCAATTAAATAAACAATAAAAAATAAGATAGTTGCTAGTTTTTCACATTTTGTTTATAAGCCAAATCAAAACTAGTTGTGGCCTTATATGGCAGCCCAGCAGTTGAATTTTTTTAAGGAGACAGAATGCCTAAGCTAAAGACTAAAAGCAGTATAAAAAAAAGATTTACAAGAACAGCAACCGGTAAAATTAAATTTAAGCCAGCAGGAAAGCGCCATGGTATGAGTAAGCGCTCTAATAAATTCATTCGCAATACAAAAAAAACAAGTATTATGGCTCCCAGTGATGCTGCATTAATTGATCATATGTTGCCTTACAATAAATAGGTGAGACAATTATGACCAGAGTATTAAGAGGAGTTACAGCAAAAGCAAGACATAAAAAAGTACTTAAAAGAGCAAAAGGATATTATGGAAGAAGAAAAAATGTATTCAGAGTTGCTGTACAAGCGGTTGAGCGAGGAATGCAGTATGCTTATCGCGATAGAAAAAAAAGAAAAAGTGACTTTCGAGGATTGTGGATTCAACGTATCAACGCAGGTGTTCGTATGTATGGTATGACATATTCCCAATTTATCAATGGATTAAAAAAAGCTACAATTGAGATAGATAGAAAAATACTAGCAGAATTGGCCGTCAATCAACCAAAAGTTTTTAAAGCTTTAGTTGAAAAAGCTCAATCTGCCAGGTAGTTTTTTATCGTCACATAATTTATATATATATTTATGTCTTCAACACTTGATAAGAATGACATAGCAAACAAGATTGATAAAGCATCTAGCTTAGACAAACTTGAAGAATTGCGAATTTACTATCTTGGAAAAAAAGGTTTATTAACATCTGAGATGAAATCCCTTTCTTTATTATCTGTTGAAGAAAAAAAAGAAAAAGGTCAAAAGTTAAATATTCTAAAAAAATTTCTTGATAATGAATTATTAAAGAAGAAAAATATAATTGAGAATATAGCTATTGATGAAAAAATAAAAAGTGAAAAAATTGATGTAACATTGCCTTCAAGAAATTTTTTTACTGGGAAAATTCATCCCATTAGTCAATCTATATATAAAATTATAGATATTTTTGCATCAATGGGATTTTCCGTTGAGAGTGGTCCGGATATTGAGACTGATTTCAATAATTTTACAGCACTCAACATTCCATCACACCATCCAGCAAGAGAAATGCAGGACACTTTTTATATAGGAGGAGAATCAAACGAAGAAGATAGAGTGTTGCGAACTCACACTAGTCCAGTTCAAGTTAGATCTATGCTTGATTCAAAACCTCCAATTAGAATAATTGTACCGGGAAGAACATATCGAAGTGATTCAGATGCAACACACACACCGATGTTTCATCAAATTGAAGGACTTTTAATAGATGAAACATCAACAATGGCTCACTTAAAAGGTTGTTTGATTGATTTTTTAAAAGAATTTTTTGAAATTGACGATCTACAATATAGATTTAGACCTAGTTATTTTCCTTTTACAGAACCTAGTGCAGAAATGGATATTGCCTTTACAAAAAAAAATAATGTGATTAACATAGGAGAAGGCAATGAGTGGCTAGAGATTCTAGGTTGTGGAATGGTAAATCCTCGCGTTTTAGAAAACTGCAATATTGATTCTAATAAATACCAAGGTTTTGCATTTGGGATGGGTATCGAACGTTTATCAATGCTTAAATATGGTATCACCGATATGCGAGGTTTTTTCGATTGTGATTTTAGATGGATTAATCATTATGGTTTTAGTCCGCTTGACTTTTCTTCATCATCTGGAATCTAATAATGAAACTTACTTTAAGTTGGCTTCGTGAACATTTAGATACAGGCGCTGATATTAAAGTTATTGAGTCTAAATTAACGAATATTGGGTTAGAAGTTGAGTCAATTGAGGATAGAACAGAAGAACTCAAATCTTTTACTGTTGCGAAAGTTATAAACGCTAGCAAACATCCTAATGCAGACAGATTAAAAGTATGTGAAGTAGAAACTATTAAAGGAAATTTCCAAGTAGTTTGCGGCGCTCCAAATGCTAAAACTGGAATGCTTGGAGTATTTGCATTTGAGAACACGTATATTCCTGGAACAAAAATAAAGTTAAAAAAAACAAAAATTAGAGGAGTTGAATCATGCGGGATGCTTGTTTCCGAAAAAGAAATGGGCTTATCAGATGAACATGAAGGCATTATTGAAATTGACCAAAAATATAAAGTTGGAGATTCATTTTCTGCAATCTATGGATTAGACGATCCTATAATAGAAATAAATATTACACCCAATAGATCTGATTGTTTGTCTGTGAGAGGTATTGCAAGAGATCTTGCAGCTTCCGGCATAGGAAGTCTTAAGAAGCTAAAAATAAAAAAAATAAAAGGAACTTTTAATAGTCCTATCAAATGGCAAAGAAAGTTCAAAAAAGATGAAGAAAAATTATGCCCCGGGGTTTCTGGTAGATTATTTAAGAATGTAAAAAATGTTGAAAGCCCTGATTGGTTAAAAAAGAAGTTATTAGCTATTGGGTTGCGACCAATATCCGCATTAGTTGATATAACAAATTATATAACATTTGATTTAGGAAGACCGCTTCATGTTTATGATGCTGACAAATTAGAAGGAAACCTTTCAATGCGTTTAGCAACAGATGGCGAGAAATGTAAAACACTTGATGAAAAAGAATACATTTTATCCAGCGATATGGTTGTAATTGCTGATGACATCAAACTTCATGGGATTGGCGGTGTTATGGGTGGATTGGATAGCGGTTGTAATATGGATACAACCAATGTGTTTTTAGAAGTTGCTTTATTTGATCCAATATCCATAACAAAAACAGGTAGGAAAATTAATTTGCAAAGTGATGCTAGATTTCGTTTTGAAAGAGGCATTGATAGTACTTCTATAGATTTGGGTGTTGACAAAGCTACAGATATCATTTTAGAGTTATGTGGCGGTGAAGTTAGTGAAATAACCACTGATCAATCAATAGAACACACAAAAAAAATTATTGAATATGATTTTATTAAAACAAAAACTCTCGGCGGAATTGATATTGACTTAAATCACCAAATAAAAATTTTAGAAAATTTAGGATTTGTAATTAATCCGCAAAAAAATGAAATTACCACAATTGAAGTTCCCCACTTTAGACCAGATATTGATGGTGCGGCAGATATAGTTGAAGAAATTGTTAGAATTTATGGTTACGATAAAATTAAACCTCAATCTGTTATAAAAGATCCTAGAATTAAAAAAGAAATTTTAAATGGAAAATTAAAATCATTTTATAAATCAAAAAGAATAATTGCGAGTAGGGGGTATTTAGAGGTTGTTACATGGTCATTTGTCTCTTCTGAACAAGCTAGTCTGGAAAATGAAAAAGAAAATGTAATAATAAAAAATCCTATTAGTAGTGATTTGAATACTATGCGTTCTTCTATTTTCCCAAATTTATTAAGTTCAATTAATATTAATATTCACCGTTTATACAATAATGGAAAATTATTTGAGGTTGGGCCGCAATATTCAGGGTCTAAAGAGGAAGATCAGCAAATGGTAGCGTCTGGTATTCAATACGGAACAGCTCATACAGAAACATGGGGAGATGAAAAAAGAATGTCAGATGTTTTTGATGTCAAAAGTGATGTTTATTTTGTTCTTGATCAACTTAATGTGCCAGTTGATAATATTTTGTATGAAGAATCAGAAAACAATTTTTTTCATCCCGGAAAGTCAGCCCAACTAAGAATAGGAAAAAATATTTTAGCTCAATTTGGTGAAATACATCCATTTATTTTGCAAAAATTTGAGATTAATACTAATGTTAATGGGTTTGAAATTCATTTGGACCAAGTAAGTCAATTCCAATTAAAAACTTCATCAACTAAAAAAGCATATAATAGCAACGCCCTGCAAGCAATTGAAAGAGATTTTGCTTTTTTATTTCCAAAAAATATTAAAGCCGGAGAGATTATTAATAAAATAAAAAAAATTGATAAACAATTGATAAAAAAAGTTACAATTTTTGATGTTTTTGAGGGAAATAAACTGCCAGAAAATGTGAAAAGCATTGCTATTAAAGTAATGCTTCAACCTACTGAAAAAACTTTTACTGATTCAGAAATAGAAATGATATCGAATACAATTATTGATCTTATCTCAAAAACTTTTGAGGGCAAATTAAGACAATAATAATGGCAGAATTAAAAAATATAAGAAATTTTTCTATAGTTGCCCATATTGACCATGGTAAGTCAACATTAGCAGATAGGCTCATTCAGTTTTGCGGAGGTCTTACTGATCGTGAAATGAAAGAACAAGTTTTAGATACAATGGAATTGGAGAGAGAACGAGGAATAACCATTAAAGCACAAACAGTTAGATTAGAATATAAAACAAATAATGGGAAAGAATATATTCTCAATTTAATGGACACTCCTGGTCACGTTGATTTTTCATATGAAGTATCTAGATCTCTAGCTGCCTGTGAAGGATCATTATTAATTGTTGATTCAACTCAAGGAGTTGAAGCACAAACATTGGCCAATGCCTATCAAGCTATAAATAGTAATCATGAAATCTTACCAGTACTAAACAAAATAGATTTACCATCATCTGAACCACAAAAAGTTAAAGAACAGATTGAAAATATTATAGGCATAGACACCAAAGATGCAGTGCTAGTATCTGCTAAAACAGGCTTAGGTATAGATGATTTGTTTGGGAAAATAGTTAAAAATCTTCCATATCCTTTAGGCGAAAAAAATAAGTCATTAAAGTGTATGTTGATAGATAGTTGGTATGATAGTTATTTGGGAGTTGTTGTTTTGCTAAGGGTAATTGATGGTGAACTTAAAAAAAACAAAAAAATCCGTTTTATGGCAACAGGAGCAACACATACTATTGACAGAGTTGGAATATTCACACCCAAACTTACTGAAATAGAATCACTTGGCCCTGGAGAAATTGGATTTATAAATTCAGGAATTAAGAGTGTTGCTGATTGTAAGATAGGCGACACAATTACTGAAGAAAAAAATCTCACCACATTCCCCTTACCCGGATTTAAACCATCTCAACCCGTTGTTTTTTGTGGAATGTTTCCGATAGATTCTGATGATTATGAACATTTGAAAGACAGTATGGTTAAATTATCATTAAATGATTCAAGTTTTTCTTATGAACATGAAGTAAGTCCTGCTTTAGGTTACGGTTTTAGATGTGGTTTTTTAGGTTTGTTACATTTAGAAATTATTCGAGATAGATTTGAATTAGAATTCAATTTAGAACTTGTAACTTCAGCTCCATCAGTAGTTTATAAAATTAATATGAAAGATCATAGCGTTTTAGATCTTCACAATCCAACAGATATGCCTGATTCTGTCAAGATTGACTCAATTGCAGAACCATGGATAAAAGCTACAATTATTTTACCTGATGAATATCTGGGTCACGTTCTAGAATTATGTGTTTCAAAAAGAGGAATTCAAGAACAATTGTCATATTCCGGAACAAGGGCATTAATAATTTTTAAGCTTCCATTAAATGAGGTAGTTTTTGATTTTTATGACAGATTAAAATCTATTACTAGAGGGTATGCCAGTTTTGACTATGAAATAATAGGCTATAAAATTAATGATTTAGTAAAAGTTAGTGTTATGATAAATGGTGATACAGTTGATGCATTATCACTAATAGTACATCGTGATAAATCTCAACAAAGAGGCCGTGCTTTATGCAAAAGATTAAAAGATTTAATACCGCGTCAGCAATTTAAAGTTGCTATTCAAGCGACTATCGGGGGAAAAATTATAGCTAGAGAAACCGTTTCATCTTTTCGTAAAGATGTAACACAAAAATTGTATGGCGGAGATGTTACTAGAAAAAACAAACTTTTAGATAAACAAAAAAAAGGTAAAAAAAGAATGAGACAATTTGGCAAAATAGATATTCCTCAAAATGTATTTCTAAATGCTCTAAAAATGAAAGAAAGATAATGATTTCTATAAGTATTATAATTCCTGTTTTTAATGAAGAGAAAACAATTATAAAAATTTTGAAAAAGATAGATGAAATTAAAACGAATACAAATTTGGAAATAATTATAATTAATGATGGATCAACCGATAATTCGGAAGGATTAATTGATCAAAATACAAAATATTTTGATAAAGTAAAACATTTGAAAAAAAATTTGGGAAAAGGGAAAGCTATAATAGAAGGTTTAAATATTTCATCAATGGATTACGTTTTTTTTCAAGATTCCGATCTGGAATATAATCCAACAGATTCGATTAAATTTATTAAAATTGCCGAGAAATACAAAGCTGATTTAATTATGGGTAGCAGATTTATAGCTAGTGAAAGAAGTGTTTTGCATTTTTGGCATATGTTAGGAAATAAATTTATTACATTCTTGTTTAATTTAATAAATAATACCACTTTTACAGATATTTATTGTTGTTATTGTTTTTTTGAGAAAAAAAACCTTCCTGTCTCTAAACTTAAAAGTTTAGGATGGGGACAACAAGCTGAAATTCTTACATATTTATCAAATAATTCAAAAAAAATTTATGAAA
>JAGFWP010000014.1 GCA_017639935.1 Pelagibacteraceae bacterium | reverse complement strand
CAGAATACAGATGAAAAACTTATTTAGTTCCACTGATCAAAAAATTAAAGCAACCTCGATTATTCAGGGCAAAGAGACCGCCGAGGAATTGCGCACAGTATTTAACCCTGCAAATCTTGATCAACCTTTGGGGCAGGTTGCATTTGCGGAGGATGCTTCAGTTAAGCAATCTTTACATATCGCCTACAATTTTTTTCACAAATGGAAAATGTTTGAATTAGAAAAAAAGATAAAAATAGTAAATACATTTTCACAATTGTTAGAAGATAATGCTGAGAAATTAATAAAGATGTGCGTATTAGAGGCTGGTAAGACTATTAAAGATTCTATTGATGATTTGCGTGAAGCAGTTGATTTTTGTTATTACTATTCAAGTGAAACACGTCGTTTATTTTCTAAACCCAATATTCTTAAAGGACCCACAGGTGAAAAAAACAAACTTGTTTATGAAGGCAAGGGAGTTGTTTTCGCAATAAGTCCTTGGAATTTTCCTATCGCGATCTTTACAGGTCAAATTGTAGCAGCCCTGCTTAGCGGCAATACCGTTATTGCAAAACCCGCAGAACAAACATCAATTATCGCATATGAAATAGTGAAACTTTTTTTCAGGGCAGGTTTGCCAGTTGAATCTCTACAATTATTGTTAGGAGACGGGGAAATTATTGGACCCCAAGTATTAAGTGATGAGAGAATCAAAAAAGTTGTATTTACAGGATCATGCGAAACAGCAAAGAAAATTCAAAAAAATTTAAGTGAAAGGAAAGGAGAAATAGTTCCTCTAACTGCGGAGACCGGAGGTTTAAATTTTATGGTTATTGATTCTTCAGCCCTGACCGAACAGGTGGTTGATGATGCTATTGAGTCAGGGTTTAATGGCGCGGGACAACGTTGTTCCGCTCTACGCATATTAGCTATTCAAGACGAAGTATATGATAAAACCATTAAAATGTTATCAGGAGCGACGGAAAAAATTAAAATAGGGCTTCCTAATTTAATAAGTACTGACATTGGTCCTGTAATTGACCGGGAAGCTAAAGATAAGATTAATAATCATATTAATTCATTTAAATCCAAAGTTTTGGCCCAAGCTCCATTAGATGTAAAATATAAAGGTCACTTTGTTCAGCCCACGATTATTGAAATAAAAGATTTAAAAGAGATTAACGAAGAAATTTTTGGTCCAGTCATTCATGTTTACAGATATCATGCGGATAAAATTGAAGAACTTGTGGAAGATATAAATTCAATGAATTATGGATTAACGCTTGGCATTCAAAGTAGAATAGAAAATACGATCAATTATATTTTTGATAACGCCAGCATTGGAAATATTTATATTAATAGAAATATAGTTGGAGCGGTGGTCGGCGCCCAACCATTTGGAGGTAGAGGTTTGTCAGGAACAGGACCTAAAGCAGGAGGTCCAAATTATTTATTAAAATTTGTTAATGAAAAATCTTATTCATATGATACTACGGCCGCCGGGGGAAATGCCACCTTATTTATGATGTCTGAAAACGAGTAATAATAAATAATTTAAAAAAAAAGAACAAGTAAATGAATAAAGATAAAACAAAAATTGGTTTTATTGGTGCTGGGTACATAGGTTATGGCATGGCACTTAATTTGATCAATAATTATGATCTCACAGTTTTTGCGCATAAAAATAGAAAACCAATTGATGATTTAGTTCAAAAAGGTGCAAAAGAAGTAGCTAATTTAGAGGAATTAGCAATTTTATCTAACGTTATTATTATGTGCGTTACCAATACTCCAATAGCCATAGATATAATTGATGAAATTGCTCCTCATTTACAAAAAAAAACTATGATAATTGACATAACAACGCATAAAGCTGACGGTTCAATTAAAATTTTCAAAAAATTAAGTTCTTTAGATATTCTGTATGTTGAATCACCTGTAATGGGAGGACCTGTTCAGGCAGAAGAGGGGGTTTTAGGGGCAATAGTTGGTTGTGAAGAGAAGGATTTTGAATTTGCGAAAGAAATTTTAATGAATTTTTGTGAGGATGTTTTTTATTTTGGTCCTGTTGGCATGGGTGCAAAAGCAAAACTGGTTAATAATTTTCTTTCACTCGGAACAGCAACTTTTGTTATCGAAACACTTAAAGCCGCTGATAAGCTTGGAATTGACTTAAAGAAACTTTATGATGTAGCCAAACTTGGCTCTGGAAACTCAGGGGCTTTAAATCGTATTGCCGAAAAAGCCCTTAATAATGATTATAAGGGATACATATTTAGCGTTAACAACACTTTAAAGGATTTAACTTATATCAATGAATTGCTTAAAGACATGCCCAATGCTGAAAAACTATCTTCAGTTGCAAAATCTTTTTATGAAGAGGCAAAAGCAAAAGGACATGGTGACTTGTTGATTAGTGAATTAATAAAAAAATAATTTATAATTTGTCAGAACAAACAAAAAATTCTTATTATTTTACCGGTTTTTCCCTGGTGTTTTTCGCAGGATTGTTTTGGAGCTTCGGGGTGGTAACAGTGAGGTACATGGTTGATGCACACCAATATGTATTTCAATATTTATTTTATAGAGGCCTGTCCATTACAGTTCTATTAATTTTATACCTTCTCATACGAGAAGGATTGTCATTTTATAAGAATTTTTTCAGAATTGGCATTTCAGGAATATTGGGGGGAGTATTTTTAAGCACAGCTTTCATTGGATTTATTTTTTCGATTACAATGACAACCGCGGCTGTAACGTTATTCATGTTAGCCGCAATGCCTTTTATTGCCGCGATTGCAGCCTATTTTGTATTGGGAGAAAAATTAAGACCCATGACATTAGTTTCTATGATTATTGCTTTTTGTGGAATACTGATCATGATTTATAATGATTCATTGGGAGGCAGTATTCTTGGGGCCTTGATTGGTTTTTGTTCAGCATCGGGTTTCGCTTTTTATACCGTAACCATACGATGGAAACCAGAGACGCCAAAATTTACTACCGTTGTTCTTGCGGGAATTTTTTGTTCAATTTTTTCCTTTATCCTTTTAGGTTTTACTCTTGAATCTTTTCAATCAATGCCGACTATCAATTCTTATTTGAGCTTATTACATGGAACTATAGTTTCTTCAGGATTAATTCTTTATAGCTTGGGTGCAAAATACCTGCCGTCCGCGGAACTTGCCTTACTGTCATTAATGGAGGTTGTGGGGGGCGTTTTGTGGGTTTGGCTCCCCGTTTTTGGCATCAATGAAATTCCAAGTTTAACGGTTTTAATAGGAGGGATTGTTATAACGATCGCGGTCATTCTCCACGGATTTGGAACAAGCAGAAAAAGAGAACCGGTGACATTATAATCATTAAAACTTTGCCTTTTTTTCTTATAAGAATTAATTTAATAGAATAAATTCCATGAAAAGAATAATACTCATATCTCTGGGATGGCTTTGCGTTGGCTTTGGTTTTGTTGGAATTTTCGTTCCAGGCGTTCCCACTACAATATTCTTAATTATTGCCTTGTGGGCTTTTACAAAAAGTTCTGAAAAACTTCGTCATTGGCTTTTACATCATAAAAGATTTGGTCCTATTCTTAATAACTGGCAGAAACATAAGGTGGTGCCTCGAAGAGCTAAAATATTAATGGTAATTTTGATGTCGTCAGCCGTAGTTTTATTTCATTATTCGTTACAAAATTTATATTTAACGATAGGATTAGTTATAATCCTAGTTTCGGTTGCGATATATGTGATTTCCTTGCCGAGCGAAACTCCTGAAAAATCATTTTGAAGAAAAAATAGATCCTTTTTCAATAGCAGAATTTTTTGGTAAATTCATTTTGTCTAAGTTGTTCTTAAATAACAGTAATAAATTTTTTGAAGCCTTCTCGTATTCTGTTTGATCAGACCATTGTTTCGCTGGGTTTAAAGAAATGTTTTTTTCAGAATCCAGGTGGGAGGGAAAGGACAAATTGTAATATTTGCTTTTGACAAAACAATTTTCCTCAAAAGAATCCGAAATGCTTTTTTTCAATATTGATCGCGTGGTAGTTAAATCTATCCGTTTACCACTGCCATATGCTC
>JAGFWP010000013.1 GCA_017639935.1 Pelagibacteraceae bacterium | reverse complement strand
ATGGAAGTAGGGCGCGATTTCTTGTTGGGCCTCAAGAGAAATTTTGGCTTATTCAATCAAAGTCTAATTTATCAGATAATGGAAGAATGTAATAGTGGCTGTGATGACTAATTAAATGAAACGCCTCTGGGCCACTTGTTTTTTCTAATATAAATTTAATTCATTCGCGGGCGTCGTATAATGGCTATTACCCCAGCTTCCCAAGCTGGAGACGTGAGTTCGATTCTCATCGCCTGCTCAAAATATCCTATGAAGCATAAAACTCAACTATCTTTCTTTATAATATCATCGATTTTGCTCATTTGTTCTTGTGCGATATTTATACCAGGCTATAGTGAATATTCATCGGCTAAAAAATATTATCAAATTGGTGATTATGATTCTGCCGTTCATGCTGTATCAAGATCCCTTCAGATAAAAGCAGATAATCAAAAAGGGATATCTTTGCTTGAAATAGCTTATCCTCTGGCTGTAACACGTCATCAATCAAATATCGATAAACTTAAGACCCTTGAGGACGCTTCAAAATGGCCTGATTTGGTTTATAAATATGAAGCACTCGAGAGTTTGGGAAATCAAGTTGAATTGCTTAAATCCATTCTTAAAATTCAAATGAATTATAATCTGACTTTAGCAATTGGAGATTATTCTGATGAACTAAAAAAATCCAGGCCATTAGCTGCAGATTATCATTATACCATGGGAATGAAATATCAAGATGATATCTCAAAGAAAAGTCAGAAAAAAGCAGCAATCAATTTCAAATTGGCGCAAAAATTTGTCGCTAACTATAAGAATGCTCAAGAATTGTATGAAGAAACAAGAGCAGCCGCTACCATTACGCTATTGATACGCCCGTTTAACGGGAATATTAATTTAACAAGTTTTATTCGAAATCAAATGATGATGAAGCAAACCACTGCTTCAAAAGAATTTTTACGGATTATTACACGTGAACAGTTAAGGACAATTCTTAATGAGCAAGGATTAGTACAGGCTGGAATTTCAGAAAACAATTATATCAAAATTGGGCAGCTCTCCGGAGCTGATCATATATTAAGCGCTACTATAGTCACTACACATAGGCCCGTGGAAAAAATTTCGGAAGAACAAATTAAACAGAAAAAAGAAGTTGTTATAAGTAAAGAAAAATATGTGGATTCTACAGGTGTCGAAAAAACAAAAAAGATTAAAGGGGAAGTGAAAGCAACTGTAAATTATTATAAAAAAAGTACCGGAGCAACTCTGAACATATCTTATCAAATTACTGACATAAACAACGGTGAAACTATTTTTACTGGAAATCTAAGTGGAAAAGAAAACTTTTTCTACGAATGGGCTACCTATGATGGAGATAAACGTGCTTTAAGTGATAGGTACAAAAGGTTGGTAAATCGCAAGGAAATATTTGCGCCATCGATTGATAATCTAACCATGAAGATCGCTAAATCGATTTCAGCTAAATTTCAACGTAAGGTTGCCAATCATTATTCAAATTGAAAAGCGATAAATCGTTAAAACCGCATAAATAAAGGAAAGCTGATGTCTATTGATCGTAGAAAGTTTATAAAAAATATGGGTTTAGGATTAGCCTCGATGAGCTTAAATGCAAAAAGTTTATCTATAATTCCTGGCGAATCTGAATCACTATTGGTTAAAGATCGAAAACAACCAAAACCTGCACCCAAAGGTTATGATAGGCTTCCCCTGTCATGGTATTATTTCAGAGTTCGAAATTTAAAAAATCAACTTGAACAAAAAAAAGTAGATGCTATTCTACTTGAAAGTGATGTCAATAAAGTTTATTTCTCTGGATGTTTTAGAGGTAGTGGCGAAAGAACGACTTGGGTCTTATTTCCATTAAATGAAAAAGATACTGCCTATTGGTATTCACCTGGAATTGATAGAGACTTAATTGACTCTTGGTGGGCCACAGATAATAAGTATTATTTTTGTTATCCTCACGGTGAAGGTGGTTATCCAAATAAAGGTAAGGTTATAGCAGGAAGACAAGTGGATTTGTTTGAATGGTTACTAATTCACTTAAAAGATAAAGGTTTGTCAGGCAAAGTGATTGCTACTGATATGAATTTGTCAAATAGCCAATTAAAACAAATAGGTAAAGAACTTCCTAAAACAGAGTTTATAAATATCAATAGTATTTGTGAAAAAATGAGAATTATTAAAACTAAAGATGAAATCGCTTTGACCCAACGGGCCTATCGTTATTTTGATAAAATCCATGCTTTTGCTAGAGATTATATTCTAGAACATGGAACAAATACTAATGATTTTGAAATAGGTCAGGCTTTAAAGGCATATGGAATAAATCTATTGATGAAGGATCTTTTTTATGATGGGAAACCTCATAATGCTGTCGGAATAGAAGTCACTTCAGAATATGTAAGAGCTGGCGTTTCAACTGGGTATCCACATCCAAATCAACTATTTTATAATCCTGTCAAAAAAGGTCAACCAGTATATGTTAATACAGATATAAAAATAGGTGGTTGTGGAGGTGAAGCTTATAGAAATTATCAAATTTATCCTGTTTCAAAAAACCAGGATAAAATGTGGTCAATTGTTTCAGAAACAATTCAAATCATGGTTGAAGAAACAAAGCCAGGTGCATTGTGCTCAGATATCGCTTACAAAGTTCATAAGCATCAAGTTGATAATGGAATGCAAGATTATATATATCATAGGCCTGGGCACGGGACTGGCCTGAATTTTGAAGGCCACCAGGCGCCTTACTTATCTCTTGGTGATCACACTCCAATACAAGAAGGGATGATGTTTAGTGTTGAGCCAGGTCTTTATGACTCAAAAAGAGGTATAGGTGTAAATCCTAGTGATAATTTATTGGTAACTAAAAATGGTTCAGTACTTATGACTCGAGTTCCTTTTTCAAAAGAATGGAGTTATTTAAAAATTTGAAACATCTATTAATTATTATTTCTTTTAAAATGAAACGCCTCTGGCTCAAATAAAGGAGGGAATCTGAATGCATTAGGGGATGATTTGGTGATTGATCCTGTGTCGGGAAATGCTGATTTGCATATTCGAAATGTAGAGGTGTACCCTATTTAACGAATAAATCACAGTATCGTTATCTTTCAATAGCATTGATAGTTTTCTCATTTTAACGATTATTGAAATTCAAACTT
>JAGFWP010000012.1 GCA_017639935.1 Pelagibacteraceae bacterium | reverse complement strand
TTTCAAATAAAGCGGGAATTACAGAGTGTATTGCGGCCATTAAAGACGTTTTTAATAGGTTAAAAGAAACAACAAGAGCAAAAATCATATGCTTGAAGTAACTTTCATTAGCTTTATCGTAGTGTTTTTTAGACTTAATAAATATATTCATATATTTCAAACACTTAATGGTTGTTGTTGAGTTATGCAATGAACGTTTCCTCCGCCCATTGATATATCTATCCCATTAATAGCAATAACTTTTCTATTAGGAAAGATTTCTTCTATTATTTTTTGAGCATTATTATCAGCCTTCTCATCATCAAATGATGGCATTACTATACCCTTATTAGCAATGTAAAAGTTGATGTATGAACTAGGTTCATCATCATTAGGAATTAGTCTCTTATATGGCATTTCCAATTCAATTATTTCTAAAACCCTACCCTTACTATCCACGGATGTCTTAAGTATTTCCAAATTTTCATTAATTTTATCATAAAAAGTATCTTGTTTATCCGAACAGGATAGCGCTAAAATTTTTCCAGGCGCAACAAAGCAAGCCATATTATCAATATGACCATCTGTGCCTTCATCCGTACCATTTTTTAACCATATGATTTTATTTACTCCAAGATAGTCTTTTAAATTTCCTTCAATTTGTTCTTGTGAAAACTCAGGATTCCTATTTTTATTTAACAAACATTGTTCAGTAGTAAGCAAGGTCCCATCTCCGTCCGTATGAATAGATCCTCCTTCAAGAATCATATCATTTTTAAAATAGGTTGCATTTGCATTTTCAATCATAAATTTTGCAATTTTATTATCAGAATCATATGGAGAAAATTTTCCCCATCCATTAAATTCCCAATCTACACCGCCCAGTTTCTTTTCTTTATTTAATAGAAAAATTGCACCACTATCTCTTGCCCAGGCATCATCATTTTTAAAATTGAGAATTTCAACTTTTTCATTTAATAATTTTGATGCATTTACAATATTGTTGGGATGAACAATCATTTTAACTTTTTCAAATTCAGAAATTTTACTGGCGACATTTGCCCAAGCTATTCTACCTTTTTCAATGTCAAAATGAGACCAAGTTGGTACACTGCCATATCCATCAAAATCTTGATTATCATGTGGCCACTGCATCCAACAACATTCATGTTTCTCCCATTCAGCAGGCATACTGTAATTTTGCTCTTTAGGTGACATAAAAGCAGTATTTATCATAATAATATGATTATTTATTTAAAAAAAAATTAACTATTAATTATTAAAACCTTTTTATTTTATTTAATCAGTATCGTTATCCTACCAACAACCAGAAGGGATATTGAAGGATAACTTTTTGATCACGAGAAAGTATTGATAAATTGATTTAAATCAATAAAAAACGAAAAATTAATAAAAGATTTTACATTAATCAGAAATTGGGAAAGATATAAATTTAAAATAAAATATTATAAATGTAGATATGGAGAAACGATTAGAAACTAATAACTACACAAAATTGTATTTTGGTGCCTGGGATAGAAAATCCCCTTTCTTTGAATCTACCCAAAAATACGGCGCGAAAGCATATGGCATATATTGCCATATGTACTTACCAGAGTACTATGACGATCCTGTAAAAGAATACTGGTCCCTAATCAATGATGTCACTTTGTGGGATGTGAGTGTCGAGCGAATTGTCGAAATAACAGGGCCAGACGCTTCAGAGTTCACAAATAGTTTAACTTGCCGCGATTTGACAAAATGCGCTGTAGGACAAGGAAAATATATGCTGGTTACTGCACCAGATGGTGGAATAGTGAATGATCCTGTATTAATGCGCATAGGAGAAAATCAATGGTGGATGGCTCTTGCTAATAATGACACAGGTTTGTACGCCCTTGGCGCTGCAATCAATTCAGGATTAAAAGTGAAAGTGACGGAACCAGAAGTTTATCCAGTACAAGTGCAGGGACCTAAATCAATAAAGGTTATGCAAGCCCTATTTGGAGAGAAAATATTACAAGTACGGTATTACTGGACCTTGGAAACAGATCTTGATGGCATACCTGTTGTCATCAGTCGAACAGGTTGGACGGGAGAAATAGGATTTGAAATTTATCTTCGAGATCCCTCACGTGGAAATGAGTTGTGGGAAAGAATTATGGAAGCCGGCAAGCCTCATAATATAAGAGTGATAGCACCATGTGAAGCTAGAAAAATTGAAGCGGGAATTATGAACCATGGTCAAGATATGACTATCAAAAACAACCCCTATCAAATTATGGGTTTGGAGCGTTTAGTGGAAGACCAAAGTGCGGATTTTATAGGTAAGGAAGCTTTAGCAAAAATAAAGCAGGAGGGGATACAAAATAAATTGATAGGCATCAAAGTAGAAATGGTAAGAACCGTGTTATGGATAGAAGATTCTTGGCCAGTACACAAAAAGGGAAAACAAATTGGTAAAATAACGAGTCTTGCATGGTCACCAAGGCTCGAACAAAATATCGGCTATGTCTGGGTGCCAACAGACTTTTCAGAACCAGGCATTGAATTGGAGATCCAATCAACTGAAGGAACACTCAAGGGCATCACTACAAAAATTCCTTTTATAGATTCAAAGAAAAAAGTTCCGTCTCAAAAAATTAATTAATAAACCATCAATTAAAATAAGTAAGGTTTTTTTAATATGGTTGTTTTATTGTTTTGTAATTAATTAATTCTTGCACTTAGCGCATTTTCGAAACAAAAAATCACCTTTCTTGCCTTTTCTGTCAATTTGTTCATTGCACGCAAGAACAGCAAAGCTTAAAAAAATTAACAGGGTTATTTTCCTAAACACATATATTTTTGCCCTTGGGTAATTGTTGAGTGATGCATCCAGGGCCACCACCACCAATTGCTTGATAAAATGCCGGAACAGGAACTATTGTTCGATCTACATAGATATCTTGAATTAACTTATAAGCCTTATCATCAAGTTTTGGATTTACCTCTGGTACCAATACAGATTTATTAGCCACATAGTAGTTGGTGTAGGGGGAAACATATTGAGTATTATTATGCAGTTCTGGAAAGTAGGGGAGATAAGGCATTTCAATAATTTCTAATTTATTTCCTTGAGCATCCTTTTCTGTTTTAAGTATTTCCATATTAATTTTCAGTAGTTCATAGTTTGGATTATTCTTATCATATACTGTTTGCACTAAAACTTTATTAGGAGCAAGACATTCAGCTACACAATCAACATGACCATCAGTTCCCTCATCCTCGACTAAACCTTTTTTTAACCAAATTACTTTTTGAATACCTAATAAATCTCTTACTTCATCTTCAATTTGTTTTTTTGAAAAAGTTGGATTCCTATTTTTGTTCATAAGCATTTGTTCAGTAGTTATCATTGTGCCTTGACCGTCAAAGGTTACTCCTCCTCCTTCTAGGATCAAGTCAGAAGTAAAACGATTAATTATTAATTTATCTATTAGATGTTTTGGTAATTGTTTAATTGATTCGCATTTTCCAAACTTGTTTCCCCATCCATTAAATTTAAAATGCACCCCGGCTACTTCTGCTTTGTCATTTTTTATAAAAATAGGTCCGTTGTCCCTTATCCATGAAAATTCAGTAGGTATAGACCAAATTAATGCAAAATTATTGCATTTTTCAAATGCTTCATTAAAATTTGAAGGATCTGTAATTACGACTACTTTTTCAAACCTGGATAGCTTTTCTGCAAATATCACTATCTCGTTTTCATAATTAGAAATTTCTAGATCTGAATCTTTGCAGGGCCAAGTAATGAAAGTACATTCATGTTCTTCAAATCTTCCAGGCACTTTAAAATTTTGTTCATAAGGAGTCATTGATTCTAATTATCTGTCTATGAGGCCATAATACAGACAGGCTATTCGAAAATACAAAAGTCGCAAGAAAGGAAAAGGGTATTTTTTAGGCAAACTTTGATAAAATTTAGATATGTTTAGTTCTTTACTATTGGAAAAAATTAGCTTTGCTAGTTCATTGCCAGACCAAGGAGCAGTATTAACGCCATTAGCTTGATAGCCAAAACTATAGTAAATTTCATCATCATTTAATTTTCCTATGGATGGTGTTAATTTTCTTGTTACTGCGACAAGACCTCTCCAATAGAAATCAATCTCAACGTGTTTCCAATTTGGGAAAATGCTTTTCATTTGTTTTTCCATTTTTTTTGATTTTAATAGAGATGATTGATCGCTACCAATTAAGTCACCTCTAGCTCCGAATAAAAAACGATTATCTTTCAATAACCTATAGTAGAAAAGCAGATTTCTAAGATTTAAAATAGGATTGTGAGTAACAAAATTATGGGACTTTACCTCTTCATTTGTAAGCGGTCTTGTTATTATTATGTTAGAAATAACAGGCAAAATCATATTGTTTAAATCAGGAAATAAGTCATCTTTGTAGAAACCATTAGTTGCCATAACAATTTTGTTTGATGTGATAATATGACCGTTTGCAATGACATTAAATTTTTCTAATTTTTTTTCAATTTTGGTTACTTTACTTTTCTGATAAATTAGAACTCCCGCCTTTTTGGCTTGTTCAGCTAAACCCAATAAAAGTTTTAAGGGATTAATTGCAAACCCAGGTTTGTAGGAAAACGCTCCAAACTGTTCTTCTCCAGTATGACCAATTTCATTAAATTCTTCTTGTGAGTATACTTCAGTCTCTATTCCAAATTCATTTTTATATATCAAGGCCTCTTCTTTGATGGATTCAAAATAACTTGGATGAGGAGCTACTTCATAATTACAGTCACCAGTCAAATCACAATCAATTTTGTATTCTTTTATTAAGTCTTTTGTAAAATTTGATCCCTCAATGGTATTTTTGAAAAATTTCTTTGTTTCTTCTTTGCCATATTTTTTAAACATTTTTGCAACTGACATTTTTGCAGGAGGAATGCAGCAAAAACCAGCATTTCGAGCTGAAGAACCCCAGCCAATGTGCCCAGCTTCAAGCAAAACAACATCTTCATCATATTTCTTTGCTAAAGTTAATGCGCATGAAATTCCTGTGTATCCAGCACCAATTACCACAATGTTTGTTTTAATATTCTTACTTAACTTTTCATATTTGTAATTTGAAGTAGTTGTGCTTTCCCAATAACTTTTTACTGGCTCTTCAAATTTATAAATATCATTGTGATATAAATTTGACATTGTTTAATTATAAATTTCATTGAATGCTTATTCAATCAATAATATAATATATTAATTATTGTGAATAATATTCAAATTAAAGATCTTATAAAACATCAAAAAATTAATCACTCTCTTGATCGACCTTTTTATGTGAATGATAAAATTTTTGATCTAGATATCAAGAATATTTTTTCTAAACAATGGGTCTTTGTTGGCCATACGTCAAGAATTCCAAATATAGGAGATTATTTTCTATTTGATATAGGCAATGAATCAATGATTATAATTAGAGACAAGGAAAATATTATTCACGCGCATTATAATGTATGCAGGCATAGAGGATCTCACATTTGTCTTGAAACAGAAGGCAATAAGAAACTTCTATTATGCCCTTATCATGCTTGGAGTTTTAACTTGGATGGGACAATTAAATCAGCAAGGTTAATGGAAGAAGATTTTAACAAAGATGAATGGAGTCTTCACAAATGCAATCTAAAAGTGTTTGAGGGATTAATTTTTATTAATTTATCTGAAAATCCTTGTGATTTTGAAGAATTCATTGAACCTACAAGAAAATATATTGAATTTCATGAATTAGGGAAAGCAAAAATAGCTTTTAGAAAAATATATCCAACAGATGGAAATTGGAAGTTGGCATTGGATAATTTTCACGAATGTTATCATTGCCAGCCTTCTCATCCAGAATATTGTTCAGTGCATGATCCGGAGTATATATTGTCTTACGGAGCTGGAAGTGGAACCGGCCCTGCTTCTGAAAAATTTAATAAAATTCTGAATGAATGGAATGAAAAAGTAAAAAAATTAGGTCATCTTACCGGTGAGTATGCTGAAAAAGAATTTAACAAATACTCTAGAAGTGCGGAAAGAACACCTTTAAAAAAAGGAAAGTTTACAGAAACAAAAAAAGGAAAACCTATAGCTAAATTGATGGGCAAGTTTAAGGAGTATGACAGAGGATATACTTCAGTTGGAACCTCTCCTTTTAACAGTCTTCTTATGTGTAATGATTTCGCGACTTTGTTTACTTTTATTCCAAAATCAACATTGCAGACAGACGTTGAACTGATTTGGTTAGTGCATAAAGACGCTAAAGAGGGAAAAGATTATGATCTTAGTGAAATGATATGGATGTGGGACGAAACAACAAAAGCAGATAAAAGAATTATTGAAGATAATCAAAAAGGAGTTCTTTCAAGTAAATATATGCCAGGACCTTTATCTCAAATGGAAAAAGGTCTTGAAAAATTTAAATCCTGGTATTTAAAACATTTGGAACTAGCTTTAGACTAAATCATACATTTAATAATAAAAACTCTCTTTCCCAAGAACTAATCACTTTCAAATATGCTTGGTATTCAACTCTTCTTATTGCAGCTATAGTTCTAATAAATTTTTGATTAAACACTTCTGTTATTTGCTCATCTTTTTCAAACAATGAAATTGCTTCCTCCATATTTTTTGGAAGAGAGCTTTTTTTATTGTCATAAACACTTTTTTTGGTTTCTTCTGAGGGTTTAATTTTATTTTTCAAACCTAAATAACCTGCTGCTAAATTTGCAGCAAATACAAGGTAGGGGTTCGTGTCTGATCCTGATATGCGATTCTCTATGCGCATACTTATTTCTTCAGTTGAAGGGACTCTAAAACCACAGGATCTATTGCCAATACCCCATTTTGTGTTTCGCGGAGCATCCCATGTAGCAAATAAACGTCGATAAGAATTTACGTTGGGTGCGTGAATCGGCATTAATTTTGGAGTGTATTCTTGCAGGCCCCCAATGTAATTTTTCATTGTCTGAGAAATAGTATTTTTCTTATTATAAAAAACATTTTTATCATTTTTTTTATAATATAATGATTGATGAAGATGCATCGCACTTCCAGGCTGATTTTCAATAGGTTTTGCCATGAATGTTGCATACAGTTTGTGTTTGATAGCTGTCTGTCTCAGTGTTCGTTTAAAAAGAAACACTTGATCAGCTAATTCCAGTGGATCGCCGTGTTGAAAATTTATTTCCATTTGCGCAGATCCGCTCTCGTGATTTATTGTATCTATTTCAATATCCTGCTCTTCACAATAGTTGTAGACATCTTCAAATAAAGGATCAAATTCATTTATAGCATCAATTCCATAAGACTGTTTACCAGTTTCCTTTCTTCCTGATTGTCCTATGGGCACTTCTAAAGGATAGTCAGAATCAGGATTTGGTTTTACTAGATAAAATTCAACTTCTGGTGAAACTACGGGCTTATAATTTTCATCATCAAACATTTTTAAGATTTTTTTTAAAACTGCACGACTTGAGTTAATTACTAGAGATCCATTTAAATTAACCGCATCACATATGATTTGTGCCGTAGGATCTTCATACCAAGGGACTGGACGAATAGAGTTAAAGTCAGGTCTTAGAATTACGTCAATATCAGTTGGGTTATAAACATCTATTGGCAATTCTTCATCATCTTCTGTTGCATAGCCTCCAGAGATTGTTTGAATAAAAATAGATTGGGGAAGCCTATGGCTATCATCTTTCAAACCTCTAATGAATTTATCTGAAGGAAGTATTTTTCCTCTGGCAATGCCGCCTAAGTCTGGCACTAAACATTCCACTTCAGTTATAGAATTCTCTTTTAACCAATTTTCAAATTTGTTTATCATGGATAATTGATATTATTAATAAAATATGTAATTCTTATTTATAAAAAAAATTGCGATATTACTGTCCGCATTTAACATTATGACCTTTATCAAAAAAAAAACATATGAACAACACGATAATGAAGAAGGAAGTTTTTATAAAAACTCTGTAAAACCTTTTGAATTTAGTGAAAGGTTAGAGAATAATCTTGATATAGATTTATGTGTTATTGGCGGTGGATTAACAGGAATATCAAGTGCTCTGAATCTTGCTAAAGAAGGATATTCTGTAGCATTATGTGAGGCAAGAACTTTGGGTTGGGGGGCTTCAGGAAGGAATGGAGGTCAGCTTGGCATTGGCATGCGAAAAGATCAGTTCTTTATTGAAAAAAAGTTAGGTTTTGAGCATGCAAAAGAGTTGTGGAATCTTGGACTGGAGGCTGTGAGCGAAACAACAAAATTAATTTCAAAATACAATATTCAGTGTGCCTTACAAAAAGGAGTCATACATGCAGGATTTTCAAAGCGAAATATGGATGATTTTCATTTTGAAATAGATCATATGCACAAGCATTACAATTATGATGGATATAAATTTTTCAACAAATATGAAATTAAAGAAGAGATTAATAGTGATATTTATAATTCTGGCTTGTTAAATAATGATAATTATCATTTGAATCCATTAAAGTTGTTATTAGGATTAGCAAATGAGTTGGTTAAGTTGAAAGTTAGAATTTATGAAAATACACCCGTTACCAAAATATTGAAAGATCGAGATGGTGTAAAAGTTTATTCAGAGTTTAAAATTATAAAGGCTAAAAAAGTGATTGTATGTTGCAATGGATATTTAGACAAACTTTTGGGAAATATTAGAAATAAATTTATGCCAATCAATAATTATGTGATTGCTACCGAACCATTAGGAGAAGAGAAGGCAAGAGAAATAATCAAAAATAACTATGCGGTTTCGGATACAAGATTTATAATTGATTATTATCGTTTTTCAGAAGATTGGCGACTTCTTTTCGGCGGAGGAGAAACTTTTACATCAAGATTTACTCATAACTCTATGAAATTTGTGCAGCAAAGAATGTATAGAGTTTTTCCAATGCTTAAAAAATATAAAATAGATTATTCTTGGGGAGGCACTTTGGCTATTACTGTAAATCGTCTTCCAAGTTTTGGCACATTAATGGAAGAAAAAATTATATATGCCCATGCATACTCTGGCCATGGATTAGCATTGAGTACGCTTGCTGGAAAATTGATAGCGGAAAAAATATCTGGAAAGTCAGAACGTTTTAATTTCTTTAAGAAGATAAAGCATCTTTCAATACCTGGCGGCGATATTATGCGTAGACCTATTTATGCTTCTGCAATTATCTATTACAAAATAAAAGATTTTTTTAGTTTAAATTAGCTTTTTGAAGCCCTTGTCAGTCTATCATTAATAGTTTTTCCCAAATTATGATCAGGTACTGGCGCTACAGCGATGCCGATACTTTGTGAATTATCTAATATATGTAAAAAATCATAAAGATTTTTACCAGCCTCTTCTAAATTTCCTGAAGTACTTAAGTTAAGTTCCATAATTTCAGATTTTAAATTATTAGTTCCAAAATTCAATAAAGCCTCGTCTTTCAAAACTGAATTTGCATTTATTCTCAAGGGTAGATTCGGGGAATAGTGCTTTATCTGTTGTCCGGGAGACAGGTTTGAAAAATTGCTATGATTTTCTAAAATAATATTTGGAATTATTTTTTCAATAACTTCTAAAGTTATACTCCCTAAACGTAATATTTTTGGATTGCCATTGCAGGCATTAATAATAGTGGATTCCAGGCCATAGAAACTTTTTCCACCATCTAGAAGAAAAATATTATCTTTTAGTTTTTTTGATAAGTGAATTATTCTTGTAGAGGAGAGTTTTGTAGAAATATTAGCGCTTGGCGCTGCTATGGGAAATTCAAGATTTTGAAGCAATTTTTGTGCTGTAGGATGTTTTGGAATCCTACAAGCAACAAATTTTTTATGATTAGAAAGTATTGGACTTATATTTGAAGTCTCTTTTTTTTCCAAAATAAGCGTTAAAGGGCCAGGCCAGAATTGGTTTGCAAGTTCATAAGATTTATCATTAATCACAAAATCTTTTTCAATACTATCAATGTTTTTAAAATGACAAATTAATGGATTATTACTTGGGCGATTTTTGATTTTATAAATCTTTTTGATAGCATTTTCATCGATAGCATTTCCTCCCAAGCCATAAACAGTTTCCGTTGGAAAAATAACTAGATCGCCGTTTTCTAATATTTTTTTGGCCTTTTTTATATTAATTTCCACATCATTTTTGTTTAAAATAGGTTTCATAAGTTAATAAAATTGATATTATCTTATTAACATAATAAGTTTATTTTATCATGGGTAAAGTTTTAGCATTCACAAATCAAAAAGGCGGAACAGGCAAAACCACATTATCCGCAAATCTTGCAGTACTTTGGAGCAATAGTCAGTATAAAGTTGCAGTAATCGATGGAGATCATCAAAAAAGCCTTACATACTGGATTGAGGCACGAAAAAAATACTACGGAGAAGGAGAGATTGGCATTGATGTGCTTCCCTATAATTCACATAGTTTAGGCGAAGACATCAAGAATATAAAAAGAAAATATAACTTCATCATAATAGATAGTCCTCCTTCAATTACCTACGATACGATACAAATAGTCAAGAATGCAGACAGGGTATTTGTTCCTGTGATGCCGAGCCCCGTGGATTTGATGGCAACCATACCATTTTTAAATTTAACAAAACAAGAAAGAAAAAAATCAACAGTTGTTTTAAATAGGGTATTGCCGAGAGTTCGATTAACTGAGGCAATGATATTGCGTTTAAGGTATGCCGGAGCTAGAATTGCGCGTTCACGAATTTCAAGCAAAACAATTTATGCAGAAACTTTTTCTGTAGGAAGAGGGGTGGTTGATATTAGTGTTAATTCTGACGCATCAAAAGAAATAATTAATCTAGGCAATGAAATTTTAAGAAATCTTTAGTTTATTCAACTAACAAATAATTAGTTTATTTACCAAAGCAAAATAATATGACCAATATAACTACACTTATTTTGACTGCAGGTAAAAGTTCTAGATTTAAGAGCAATAAATCAAAAATTTTTTATGAGTTAGCAGGTTTACCAGTCATTGATCACATTTATAATAAGGCTAAGAAAATTTCAAAAAACAATATTATATTTGTTTGTAATAAAACTAATATTAATAGTCTTAAAAAACGCTTTAATAATTGTAAATTTGCTCTTCAAAAAAATCAGAATGGAACAGCAGATGCTGTACTATCAGCTAAAAAATTAATTAAAAAAAAAACAAATATTTTGATTTTATTTGGTGATGTACCTTTAATAACTTTATCCACTTTAAAAAAAGCAACTAATATTTTCATAAAAGATAAATTACCTGGATTGATGATAGCTTTTGATTCAACAGATCCATTTGGTTATGGCAGAGTAATCACTAAGGGAAAAAAAGTGGAATCTGTGGTAGAAGAACTTAACGCCAATTCAAAAATTAAGAAAATTTCACTTTGTAATGCTGGAATAATGTTATGTAAATATGAATTATTATATTCATTCATTAATAAAATAAGTAATAAAAACAAAAAAAGAGAAAAATATCTTCCTGACATATTTGCTATCTGTCATCAAAATAGAAAAAGTTTTCAATATATTTTATGTAAAGAAGAAGAAATGCTGGGCATTAATACCTTAGATGATTTTAATAAAATTGATGAAATCTATCAGAATTTACTAATAGGAAATCTAATTGAAAAAGGGGTTAAAATTATAAATCCTAAAACTGTAAGAGTTAGCTATGACACTCAAGTAGGAAAAAATTCTATAATAGAGCCATTTGTTTTTATAAAAAATGGAGTAAAAATAAAAAATCAAGTTATTGTTAAAAGCCATTCTGTTCTTGAATCTTCATTAATTGGCAAAGGTTCATCAATAGGGCCGTTTGCACGACTCAGACCTGGAAGTGTGATAGGAGAGAATGTTAAAATTGGTAATTTTGTAGAAATAAAAAATTCTAAAATTGGAAATAAATGCACAATACCGCATCTTAGTTATATTGGTGATAGCATATTGGGAAAAAATATTAATATCGGTGCAGGAACTATTACTTGCAATTATGATGGGAAGAAGAAAAATAAAACTATCATAGAAGATAAAGTTTTTATTGGATCTAACACTTCACTTGTTGCGCCTTTAATAATTGAGAGAAATTCAAAAACAGGAGCAGGGAGTGTAATTACGAGAAATATTCCTAGTAATTCATTAGTTGTAGGACATGATAAATTAGTAATTTCAAAGAAAACAAGAAAAAAATAGAAAGTTTAATCTTGTTTGAGGATTCAAGAAGGTCTAATACGCTGTCTAATTTTATGAATAAAGATTGTAAATTAATATGAATAAAGATTGGAAATTAAGTAGTTGGAAAAACAAACCAGCAAAGCACTTACCAATTTATAAGGATGAAGCAGCGTTAGAATCAGTTTTGAAAAAAATATCAAGATACCCTCCCTTAGTTTTTGCTGGTGAGGCTAGAAATCTTGAAAAGCAACTTGCTGAAGTTGTAAATGGAAGAGCTTTTTTACTTCAAGGAGGCGATTGCGCAGAAAGTTTTACTGAGTTTAATCCAAATAACATACGTGATTTATTTAAAGTTATACTTCAAATGTCTGTCGTTTTAACTTTCGGAGCATCATGCCCTGTAGTTAAGGTTGGTAGGATAGCAGGTCAATTTGCTAAACCTCGCTCGCAGGAAACAGAAGTGAAAAATGATATCTCACTTCCTTCTTATAAAGGTGATATTATTAACAAAATCGATTTTGATGAAAATTCAAGAGAATCCAACCCCCAACGATTAATTCAAGCTTATAATCAGTCTGCCGCAACTTTAAATTTACTTAGAGCTTTTGCTCAAGGGGGGTTTGCAAATTTAAAACAAATTCACCAATGGAATTTAAATTATGTTGATGAAGGTCAATCAAAAGAAAAATTTGAAGAAATGGCAAAGAGAATTAATGAATGTTTAATCTTTATGGAAGCCTGTGGAATTAATGATCAAAATGTTAGACAAATGAGTGAAACAGATTTTTTCACAAGCCATGAAGCACTTTTATTGCCTTTTGAAGAAGCAATGACTAGAATAGATAGCACAACCGGTAGGTGGTACGATGTTTCCGCCCATATGCTTTGGGTAGGTGACCGAACCCGTCAATTGGATGGTGCGCATGTTGAATTTGTTAGGGGAATTTCAAATCCAATCGGAATAAAAGTAGGCCCAACAACCAACACCGATGAGCTTGTTAAGATTATCGACACTATAAACCCAAATAATACTGAAGGAAGAATGACTCTAATTTGTAGAATGGGTGCTGAAAAAATTTCTTCAAAATTACCTCCTTTAATCTCTTCAATTAGCAAGGAAGGAAAAAAAGTAGTCTGGGCATGTGATCCAATGCATGGAAATACAATTAAAGCATCAAATGGATATAAGACTAGGGCACTAACAAATATTATTTCAGAAATTGAACAATTCTTTAATATTCACAGGGCTGAGGGGACATATCCCGGAGGAATACATATAGAGATGACAGGTCAGGACGTGACAGAATGCATTGGAGGCGTTCAAGAGATTAAAGAAAGTGATTTAAAGAGCAGATATCATACTTATTGTGATCCCCGCTTAAATGCTTCACAGTCTTTAGAATTAGCTTTTTTAATGTCTGAATTCCTAAAAGAAGAAAGAATAAGAATCCAGCAGACTTCCAAAATATAATATTACTGCTATATAATTATTTATGAAAACAGAGGTAAGAATTCAATATATTCTTGATTGGATAAAGCAATATTGTAATACAATTAAATATCAGCCAGTAACTCTTGTTATAGGTGTATCTGGTGGCGTTGATTCAGCAGTTACTAGCACTTTATCAGCCAAAACTGGTTTAAAAACGATAGCAGTTTCAATGCCTATTAAGCAAAATCATAAACAACATGATTTAAGCATCAAACATCTAGATTGGCTTAAATCCAACTTTGAGAATGTTATCACCAGAGAAATTAGTTTGGATAGTATTTTTTTTTCTTTTGAAGAAAGTATGCAAGATTTCAAAAATAACCTTGCTTTTGCTAATTCCCGTTCACGGTTAAGAATGACAACTTTGTATCAAATTGCACAATCTAACAACGGATTAGTTGTCGGAACTGGCAATAAAGTTGAAGATTTTGGAGTAGGTTTTTATACAAAATACGGAGATGGCGGGGTAGATATTTCTCCTATAGCTGATTGTACAAAAACACAAGTTTGGGAAATAGCATCAAAAATGTCCATTATTGAAGATATCATAGAAGCACAACCAACAGATGGTTTATGGGATGATGGCCGCAATGATGAAAGACAACTTGGTTTAACTTATAAGCAAATAGAAGAGGCAATGGACAATAAAGATAGCAAATATTATGAAAAATATATGCAAATCAGAAAACTAAATTTACATAAAATGAAACCAATACCTATTTGTTTGTTTGAGGATGACTAATTGACATTAAAAACCCGTTTTGCTCCCAGCCCAACTGGCCTGCTTCATATAGGCAATGCTAGGTCTGCTGTAATAAATTGGGCATATATAAAAAATAAAGGTGGAGAGTTCATTCTTAGAATTGACGATACTGATTTAGAAAGAAGTAAAAAAGAATATGAAAATAAGATTAAAGAAAATCTTTTATGGCTCGGTCTTTCATGGTCAAAAACATTTAATCAGTCACAAAGAAAAAATATATACGATGAAAAAATTTTTTTATTAAAAAAATCAAAAAAAATATACCCCTGTTTTGAAAGTGCTGAAGAACTTTCATTAAAAAGAAAAACTCAATTGTTATCAGGAAAACCACCTATTTATGACAGAAGCTCATTAAAATTAACTTCTGATCAAATAGAAAATTTAATCAAAAAAGGAAAAACTCCTCACTGGCGTTTTAAACTGGAAGAGGAAATAATTGAATGGCAAGATTTGATAAAAGGAAAAGTATCCTTTGACAGTAAGAATTTATCCGATCCAGTTTTAATTAGAGAAGATGGCAGATTATTATATCATTTGCCCTCTGTTGTTGATGATGTAGAAGAAAATATAACAGATATAATCAGGGGAGAAGATCATATTACTAATACCGCGTTTCATATTCAATTATTTAAATCATTAAATGCTAATATTCCTCGTTTTGGCCATCATCCATTTCTTACCGATGAAAAAGGTAAAAGTTTTGGAAAAAGATTAGGCAGCCTATCAATTCAAAAAATGTATGAAGAAGGTTTTGAAAACTTAACTTTGCTTAATTATTTACTTAGCATAGGAACAAGTAAAAACTTATCAAAAGAAAAAAACGTAGATATGTTAGTTAATAATTTTGATATCAATTCCTTGGCATCTTCATCTCCTAAATTTTCAATAAACGTACTCAAATTATTAAACAAGGATATGCTTCAATCATTTGATTTTTCCGACGTTAAACAAAAATTTTTTGATTTAAATATCAAGGATGTAAATGAAGATTTTTGGATTTTTGTAAAAAATAATATTAATATTTTTTCTGAAAGCTTGGATTGGTTTAATACAATTAATTCAACAGAAATTTATATAGATAGATCAAATGATTATTTAAATTTAGCTGCTGAACTTTTACCCGAAGGCCCTTTTGATGAAACAACATGGGATATTTGGATTGATTTAATCAAAAATAAAACTGGCAAAAAGGGAAAAGATCTATTTATGCCTATAAGATTAGCGCTTACAGGTAAAGAAAAAGGCCCTGAATTAAAATATTTGCTGCCTTTATTGACTAAAGAACATATATTGAAAAAACTTGTTTATATATAAAAAATATTGCTAAATATATAATCATACTAAATTACTCGACATTAAAACATTTTTAATTTAGCAACTCCAAAACAATGGAAAACAAGATTTATTTATTTGACACCACACTAAGAGATGGTCAACAAACCACTGGCGTAAATTTTTCAGTTAGTGATAAAATGGTCATTATTAGAGCACTTGACGAATTAGGAATTGATTACATCGAAGGAGGGTGGCCAGGAGCAAATCCAACAGACGATCAGTTTTTTAACAGAGAGATACAATTAACCAATGCTTCTCTGACAGCATTTGGTATGACCAGACGACCGAGTAGTAGTGCAGCAAATGATCCTGGTTTAAATTCTTTAATAAACTCTAAAGCTACTTCTGTTTGTATTTTTGGAAAATCATCTTTATTTCAAGTGAAAGAAGCACTTGGAATTGATGTAAATGAGAATGTTAAAATGATAAGTGAAAGTATCCTAGAAATTAAAAATAAAAACAAAGAACCTATTTTTGATGCTGAACATTTTTTTGATGGATATAAATTTGATCGTGAATATGCACTAAAATGTATAAAATCCGCCTATGATTCAGGCGCAAGATGGGTCGTTTTATGTGATACAAATGGAGGAACGCTTCCTGATGAAATTTATAATATTGTTAAAGAAGTTATTATGATTATTCCTGGAAGAAACTTAGGTATTCATGCGCATAATGATACTGATAATGCAGTTGCAAATACATTGGCAGCTATCAATGCAGGAGTAAGACATGCTCAAGGGACTCTAAATGGTTTGGGTGAAAGATGTGGCAATGCTAATCTAATTTCATTAATACCTACACTAATTTTTAAAACCAATTTTGATACTAATATAAAAGAAGAGAATGTTAAAATATTACCAAGGATTTCTAAAATATTAGATGAGATTTTAAACGTGCCACAATCTAAACAAGCTCCTTATGTAGGGGAATATGCTTTTTCACATAAAGGAGGAGTACATGCTTCTGGTGTTGAAAAAAATCCGTCAACATATGAACATATTAATCCAGAATTAGTTGGTAATTCAAGAAATGTGATTGTTTCTGATCAGTCAGGAAAATCAAATTTGCTTAATCAATTAAAAAAAATGTCTATTGATATAAATGAAAGTCAGATAAAAAATATTCTTCGTATAATTAAACAAAAAGAATCCGAGGGTTTCTCTTATGATACTGCTTTAGCTAGTTTTGAAATCTTAGTGAGAAAAGAGTTGGATCAGATTAAGGATTATTACACCTTGCAAAGATTTCGAGTTACAGATGAAAGAAGATGGAATGCAAAAGGTCAGTTAGTTACTGAATCTGAGGCTAACATCAGTGTTATAGTTAATAATGAAGAAATAATGACTGTTGGAATAGGTAATGGTCCTGTAAATGCACTTGATAGCGCATTACGAAAAGCTTTGATAAAATTTTTTCCCACCTTAGAAAACTTAAAACTTTCTGATTATAAAGTTATGATTCTTTCTCCTGAAAAAGGAACAGGAGCAATAACAAGAGTTTTTATTGAATCTGTAGATGAAAGAAATAAACATTGGACAACCATTGGCATATCACCAAACATTATAGATGCATCTTATAATGCAATTTATGATAGCATTGCTTACAAGTTATTTTATGATTTAAAATCACTATAGTGATAAGTAATAATCCTTCAATAATATT
This sequence comes from Pelagibacteraceae bacterium, assembly GCA_017639935.1. Lineage (GTDB taxonomy): Bacteria > Pseudomonadota > Alphaproteobacteria > HIMB59 > JAGFWP01. Next base: position 26,025 of record JAGFWP010000012.1, on the reverse strand, counting down.
AGTTAGACCTCAGTTGCCTGAAAATATTGGTATGGTTGCGAGAGCTATGGACAATTGTGGTTTTAATAAACTGATTTTAATTTCTCCAAGAGAAAAATGGCCTAATCAAAAAGCAATTAAAGCTGCAGCTAACTCAAAAAAAATTATAGATAAAGTTGTTGTTTTTCTATCTCTTAAAAAAGCTTTATTATCTTTCAGCTATGTTATAGCCACATCCAGTAGAAAAAGATTTTTACAGAAGCCCAATTATAATAATTTTATTAAGTTTTTTAAAGAAATTCCAACGAATAAAAAAATAGCTGTAGTTTTTGGACCAGAAAATTCAGGATTATCAAATGAAGATCTTATGTTGTGTGATTCAACTTTTAATATTGAACTGTCTAAAACAAATAAATCTCTTAATTTATCTCATGCAGTATTATTATTTTCATATAAATGGAAAGAATATTTTCACATACCTTCAAATTTACATAGTTCTAATTTTGCAAATAGAAAAATAGCATCAAAAGAAGAATTTCAACTATTTATGGATTATCTTAAAAATGAACTTGATGAAATAGGTTTTTTATACCCAAAAGATAAAAGTAAAAGTATGTTTAATAATATTCAAACAATGTTTTTACGTTCGGCGCTAAGTAAAATTGAAATTCAAACTTTGTGGGGAATGATAAAAAAGCTAAGAAATACATAAAAAAATAAGCGATTATAGAATTGACATGATAAATTATATCTCTATAAAACTTCGAATTATATAAATATGACAAAAAGAATAGCGGCCAAATATAAAATTGATAGAAGATTAGGATGTAATCTTTGGGGTCGTCCAAAAAGTCCATTTAACAAGAGAAACTCTCGACCTGGTCAGCATGGCTCTCAAGGACAGAGAAGAAAAATATCAGACTATGGTACACAATTATTTGCCAAACAAAAACTTCGTTTCTATTATGGCGATCTTACTGAAAGACAATTCAGAAATATTTATAAAAAAGCTTCAAATACAAAAGGTGACACAAGTCAGATATTAATTGAGCTTTTAGAAAGAAGACTTGATGCAATTGTCTATAGAATGAAATTTGTCCCTACAATTTTTGCAGCCAGACAATTAGTTAATCATGGTCATGTTAAAGTAAATGGCAAAAGAGTAAATGTTTCTTCTTATACAGTTAAGGATGGAGACGAGATATCTTTAAAAGATCAAAGTAAAAAAATTAATCTCATACAAGAATCAATTGTTTCTCAAGAAAGAGAAATACCAGAATATTTAGAAGTTGATATAAAGGAATTTAAAGGCAGATTTCTCAGAGCACCCTTAATACACGATGTTCCCTATCCTGTAACAATGGAGCCTAATTTAGTAATTGAGTATTATTCTCGTTAAATATATTCCTTTTTTTGTTTATCAAAAATAAAAATTATTACAGCAATCCATATAATTACAAAAGAGATTAATTTATAATTACTGAAAGTTTCATTAAGTATCAAAATTGATGTTAAAAAATGAAAAGTTGGGGCTAAATAAAAAATTACACCTGCTAATCCGAGAGGAATATTTTTTAATCCAAAATTAAAACAGAAAAGAGGGAAAACAGTCATAGCTCCTGTAAAAAATAAAAGAAAAGTTGTTATTTTACTATAATTAAAGAAATAAGCCGAACCGACTGAACTTAAATATATTAAATAAATAATCGCAAAAATACTTATAAAACCAGATTCATACAACAAACCTATTTCAGCAGAAACATTTATTTTTTTTCTGAACAAACCATAGAAAGCCCAAGTTAAACCAATAAGTATAGCTATATATGGAATAGTTTTAATGCTTATGAGTAGAAAAATTATTGATGAGAACATAAGAAGAAGAGATATAATCTTTAAAATAGAAAGTTTTTCTTTTAAAAAAATATTACCTAAACCAATGCTTATTATGGGACTGAGATAATATCCCATAGAGGCGTCTTGTACCCTATTTAAGTTAACAGCAAGAATAAACCCCGTCCAATTACATGAAATCAAAAATCCAGTTAATGATAAATATATTAAATGTGATCGATTACGAAAAATATTAAAAAACTCATTAATTTTTCCCATTGATAATATTATTATCAATAGAAAAAAAAATGACCAAATTGATCGGTGACTTACTATTTCAAACGCTGGAATAAATTTAATTTCATTATAGTATAAAGGTTGAGGAAGACCCCAAAAAATTGAAGCAATGGAAGTATAAAAAATACCCTTAAACAAAAAGTTTCTTTTCAAAACTTTATGAAGATTTTAATGGCACATCTTTTTTATTAAATAATTCTAATAATTCTCCACTATCATTCATTTCTTTTACAATATCGCAACCACCAATAAATTCTTCTTTTACATACAGCTGAGGTATTGTTGGCCAATTCGAATAATTTTTTATTCCTTCCCTCATTTTTTCATTATCAAGAACATTAATACTATTAAATCTAACACCCATATTATTTAAAATTTGTGCAACAGCAGCAGAAAAACCACACATAGGAAAAGCAGGAGTTCCTTTCATAAAAAGAACTACATCATTTGATTTAATTTCATTTTTTATATTCATAGTAATATCTATATTTGTATTTTCATTCATATTTACTCCGTTTTTGTTTTTAACATCAGCGCATGAAGTTCATTACCCATTTTACCCTTAAGTGAGCTATATACCATTTGGTGTTGAGCAATTCTACTTTTACCCTGAAATGATTTTGAAATGATTGTTGCTTTGTAGTGATCGCCATCCCCCCTTAAATCTTCGATTTTAATTGAAGCGTCGGGAATGGATTCTTTAATAAGCGCTTCAATTTCTTTTTTTGTAATTGCCATGATATTAATTCATTAAATAATATATCTATAAATAAATGCAAATATTTATCCTATAATATTGTTAAAATATAATGTCTATATAACTCTCTTTTGTAGGAAATGAATTAGTTGATTTAAAAACAATATTTTTATTATTTATTTGCCTATTAGGCAAGCTGATTAAAGAAGAAGATCTAGTTCCATAATTTATTTTCTCATTAATAAAGCAAATTTTTTCATTATCCTTTAATTGATTTATTTGTGTATTAGTGAGATTTTTTATCCAATCATTCCAGTCATTGTTTGATGGATTTGGTATTTTTGAATCTGAAAATAATTTATAGTAATAATTTATTTTTTTGTTCTCTCTATCATTCAGATCTTTATCGGTAATTACTGACAGGCCTTCATCTAATTTTTTAATCAGAAGATTTTTAACTTTTATATCATGTTTTATCCAATAGCATTCATTATAAGCAGCAACCAACAAATTAAAACTATTGTAATTATTTTTATCAATTGAAGAAATATAATTCAAAGCTTTTTTTATTGAAGAATGTCTTAATGTTTCTAGTATAATATTTCCACGAGAATTCTTTTTTTTAACAAATTCTTTGTTATGCTTTCTATTATGAATAATTGCAGTTATACCAAAATCATTCACACCAATCCAAGAACCATTTTTTTTTAAATCTTTTCCACCAACAATTTTAGGATATTTTTTTTTCCAGTGCCTGTTAGGAAATAGACTCTTCCTATCAAGTTTTTCATCCCTGTTTGTACCAATAATTACTGGCCATAAATTATTTTTTCTAAATAAAATAATGCTTGTACACATTTATCATTTTTTAAATGCTACTTGAAAAATCTTGTCTATATGAGTAACTGCATCTTTAGAGTTTAATAATTTATTTAAATCATTTTTATTCAAATATTTATTTATTTTTTCATCTTTTTGAAGAATATCTTTAAATTGTTTATTTGAATTCCATGACTTCATCGCAGCAGATTGGATAATTGAATATGCTTCCTGTCGAGATAAGCGTTTTTGGGTGAGCGCTAACAGAATATTCTGGCTCTTGTGTAATCCCCCAAGTTTATCTAAATTCTTTTTCATATTTTTTGGATAAACTAGTAGATTTTTTATTAGATTAGATAAACGTGATAGAGCGAAATCCATTGCTATAGTTGCGTCAGGAGCAATAATTCTTTCAACGCTAGAATGACTTATATCCCTTTCATGCCACAAAGTTATATTTTCCATAGCTGGAACAACACTACTTCTAATGTATCTTGAAATTCCTGTTAAGTTTTCACTTAAAATAGGATTTCTTTTATGAGGCATAGCTGACGAGCCTTTTTGATTTTTTTCAAAATATTCTTCAACTTCCAATAATTCAGTTCTTTGTAAATGTCTAATTTCAGTAGATAAACGTTCTACTGAAGAAGCTAGAACACCTAAAGTCAAAAAAAACATTGCGTGCCTATCACGAGGAATAACTTGAGTGGAAACATTTTCATTTTTCAGACCTAATTTCGCAGCTACATATTTTTCAATGCTTGGATCAATAGAATTATAGGTGCCTACAGGTCCAGAAATTGCGCAAATAGAAACTTCATTTTTTGCAGATTTCATTCTGTCAAGGTTTCTTTTAAACTCACAATAAAAAGAAGCTAACTTTAATCCAAAAGTTATTGGTTCAGCATGAATACCATGGCTTCTTCCGATCATTATTGTTTTTTTGTGTTTAATAGCTTTTATTTTGATTTCTTTTAATAGAATTTTTAATTCTTTAATTATAATTTCAGCAGATTGTTTTAATTGAATTGAAAATGAAGTATCAATAATATCACTTGAAGTAACGCCATGATGAAAGTATTTCGCGCTTTCTCCAATATAACTACTAACATTATTAATATAAGCTATGAAATCATGTTTTGTTTTGTTTTCAATAAGTTCAATTTCTTTAACATTAAATTTTACTTTATTTCTTATTTCTTTTGCTGCTTTTTTTGGAATGACTCCATTGATAGATAGTTTTTCAGCTATAAGACATTCAATTTCAGTCCAAATTGCAAATTTATTTTCAGCGGACCATATTTTTTCAATTTTAGGTCTAGTATAACGTGGGATCATAGATATTTCTTATCTTATATTGTATTTATTGGAAAATCAGTATTGTTTTGAGAAAGAGTGAATATTTCATTACCATTTTCAGTAATGCCAATAGTATGTTCAAATTGAGCGGATAAGGATCTATCCTTGGTTACTGCTGGCCATGCATTTGAACCATCTTTTTCCCTTAAGTGTTTAATACGCCAATCTCCAATGTTAATCATTGGTTCGATTGTAAAAAACATTCCTGGTTTTAATACAATACCTTCTCCTGAGTTGCCATAATGAAGGACGCTTGGTGGTGTGTGAAATTTCTCTCCAATTCCGTGACCGCAGAAATCTCTAACTACTGAAAAGTTTCTGGACTCCGCGTGTTTTTGTATTGCATTACCAATGTCACCAAGATGTTTGCCAGGTTCGGCATTTTTTATGCCTAATAGGAGACATTCATAAGTTGTTCTAAGCAATGATTCAATTTTCTTATTAATTCTTCCAAGTGCAAACATTCTTGAACTGTCTCCATGCCAACCATTTAAGACAACCGTTATATCTACATTAACTATGTCTCCATTTTGTAAAATTTTTTTCTCACTTGGAATACCATGGCAAACAACATGATTTACTGAAGTACACACTGATTCAGGAAAAGGTCTTTTAATACTTGGAATTTTGTAATCTTTTGGTGCCGCAGTAGCATTATTTTCCTTGATTATTTTTTCACAAAAATCATTTATTTCTTTAGTTGATATTCCAGGTTTTATTATTTCCTTTAGCTTATCTAAAATTTGTGCCGCAAGAGATCCGGCTTTTCTCATTCCTGCATAATCATTTTTCGAATTATGAATAGGTATATTATCTGAAATCATAAAAATTTTTATAGATACACTAATTTTAATAATGCTTAAACAAATATAAATAAATTGATTTTATTTAAACAATTAATTGTTTAGAATATCTAAATGACTAATTTAACAGCTGGCTTAATAATTATTGGAGATGAAATTCTTTCAGGAAGAACACAAGATACTAATTCAAATTTTATTGCCAATAAACTTGTTAAAGCAGGAATAAAATTAGAACAAATAAGAACTATTCAGGATAATCAAAAAACTATCATTGACACAGTTAAAGCATTTCATAAATCGTACACCTATGTTTTTACAACCGGAGGGATTGGACCAACTCATGATGATATTACCTCCGAAAGCATCGCAATTGCCTTTAATAAAGAATTTTGTTTTCATAAAGAGGCTTTCAAAATACTTGAAGACTATTATCCAAAAGGAGAATTTAACGAGGGAAGAAAAAAAATGGCTAAAATGCCTGAATCTTCTGAGCTAATTCTAAACCCACTTACTGTTTGTCCTGGTTTTAGGATTGAGAATGTGTTCGTTTTTCCAGGTGTTCCTGAAATAATGAAGAAGATGTTTGTTCATGTTTTAAAAAATATTCAGAAAGGCGAGCCAAAAAAAATAATTACAATTAGCACGAATTTGTATGAAAGTTTGATAGCAGAAAAACTTTCTATAATTCAAGAAGAAAATCCGAAATGCTCTATAGGAAGTTACCCTTACTTTAATCATGTTTCTAAGATCATGGGAGTTAACATAGTCATTTCATCTTGGAAATTGAAAAACTTAGACAACATTGCTGATGAAATTGAAGATATGATTTCATTATTAAATGGAAAAAGTAAAATAGTCTGATAGATAGAGTTTCTGGCCTCGTGGTGGAATGGTAGACACAAAGGACTTAAAATCCTTGCCCAATTGGGAGTGCCGGTTCGAGTCCGGCCGAGGCTACCACAAAATTTTAAGAAAGGAATTGTTCTTTTAATATTCTTTCTTCTATTGAATGATTGTTATCAAATAAAATAGTGCATGTGAGATCGTTCGATGAAGTTATCTCTACCTCTTTAATATTTTTTAACTCATAATTATCAGCAGAAACACTAGAAGATCTAATTTCAGAATTGATGACGTGAAAATTTATTTTTGTTTTTTCTGACAATAATGCCCCTCTCCATCTCCGCGGTCGAAAGGCACTAATGGGAGTTAAGGCTAACAGTTTTGAATCAAGAGGAATAATACTTCCATGCGCTGAAAGATTATAAGCAGTACTCCCGGCAGCAGTTGAAACTAACACTCCATCGCATATTAATTCTTTCAATCTTTCAATATCATTAATCTTAATACTAATTTTAGCGGCTTGATGTGTTTGTCTTCTAATAGAGACTTCATTAAAAGCTATTGATTTGAAAGATTCCCCATTATTATTTTTTGCTTTCAAACTTAAAGGTTTAAGTTGAATTTTTTGTGCAGAGGAAATAATTTTATCTAGTTTTTCATAATAATCTGAATTCATTAAAAAACCTATAGAGCCGTAGTTAATACCATAAAAAGGCTTGTTGAATTTATTAAAGTTATGAAGGCATCTTAATAAAAATCCATCTCCTCCCAATGGAATAATTACATCAGCTTTTTCAACACTATTCTGTCCATACACATCCATAAGTTTTTTCTTTGAAGATAATGCCTCGCTCGAGTCAGAAGAAATAAAAAAAAATTTCATTAACCACCTGTCACATTCATATGTCTTTTTAAGTACGGTTTTGTGTTTTTTTCAATAATAAAATCGTGTCTTAGCGGCTTAATTTTTAAAGCAGACTTGATTTTATCTTTTATATAATTTTCACTATAATCACTTCTTAAAATTTTTTTTAAATCTATATAATTATTTTGTCCAAGACACATAAATAGTTTTCCTGTGCTTGTAATTCTAACTCTATTGCAGTTTGAACAAAAATTATTAGTTAGAGGAGCTATAAAACCAACATCAATTAGTAGTTTATTGCTTCGATAATATGTTGAAGGTCCGCCAGTGTTTTTATCAATTTTATAAAAATTATATTTTGAATTTAATTTTTCATAAACTTTATTTAAGGGTAAAAACTGTAAGTGTCTCTCGGAGTCTGTTTCACTCATTGGCATTACTTCAATAAAAGTTAAATCAACCTTTGTTTGATTAGCCCATTCAACCATTGTATGTAATTCTTTTTCGTTAAAATCTTTGATTGCAACAACATTAATTTTTATTTTAATGTCATTCTTTTTTGCTTCATTGATACCTTTTATTACTTTGTTTAAATTACCAGTTCTTGTTATTTTCTTATACAAATTATCATCAATTGTATCTAAAGATACGTTGATGCGATCCACGCCATTTTTCTTTAAATCCTTTGCGAAGATTTCCAAGAGAGTGCCATTTGTTGTTAAAGTAATTTCTTTAAGATTTGTATATTTTTTCTTTAAATTTAATTTTCCAATCAATTTAATCAAATCTTTTCTAACTAAAGGCTCACCGCCGGTTAATCTAATTTTATTTATACCAAGATCAATAAAATTGTCACATAACCTCTCAATTTCTTCTAAAGTAAGAACTTCTTTTTTTGGAAGAAAAGTCATTTTTTCTTTCATGCAATAAACGCATCTTAAATCACATCTATCTGTTACAGAAATTCTTAAATAATTAACTTTTCTATTATACTGATCTGTTAGCTGCATTTATATTTTGATATCTTAACTTTAATTTTTTTCAAATTAGTAATTTTTTTATATATAAAAAAATTTAAAGCAATATCGATTGTTATTTGAGAATAATACATAATCTATATCCTAAATATTTTACTTTATATTATTAACTATCGTCTAGGTAATAATACTGAATTTGAATAATTTGACAAAAGTTAATAAAAAAAATTAGTTAACTTTTTTTTCTTTTTTTTCATGTATTTCTTGTGCTTCTAGGCTTAAAGTAGCGATAGGCCTAGCTTCAAGACGTTTAATCCCGATGGGTTCACCAGTTTCTTTGCAATATCCGTAACTTCCTTCAATAATTCTTTTCAAAGCTTCATCAATTTTGTTAATTAATTTTCTTTCCCTATCTCTTGTTCTTAATTCTAAAGATCTTTCAATTTCTTCAGTAGCTCTATCAGTTAAATCAGGCTTTGGAGAATTTTCTTCTTTTTGAAGTTTTTTTAAGGTTTGCGATGATTCTTTTAAAAGATCTTTTTTCCAATTAACCAGTTTTAATTTAAAATATTCTTTCATTTTAGAATTCATAAATTTTTCTTTTTTAGTAGGTTTATAATTTTTTGAAATAGTTGTCATAATTTAATGGGCGATGGATTTATCCAAAGTTTTTTACAATTTCAAGATAATAAAAAAATAATTAAAAATTATTATAATTCAATAAGTTAAATTAAATTATTAAAAAGAACAAAAATAGAACTTTTAAAACAAGAACAAAACGTGTACAAAAAACAAATTTGCAAGAATCATATTAAAAAACTACGTACAAAGGAGAAAATTGATGTCTCAGACTAAATTTAAAGTAATTGAAAGTAATAATATGGACAAAGAAAACAGAAATAAATCTCTAGAAGCAGCTGTGAGTCTAATTGAAAAAAATTATGGAAAAGGATCAATTATGAGACTTGGATCTAAAACAAACGTTGATATTGAATCAATTTCAACAGGTTCTCTCAGTCTTGATATAGCTCTTGGTATTGGAGGAGTTCCTAAAGGAAGGATAGTTGAAATTTATGGTCCTGAGAGTTCTGGAAAAACAACATTAGCCACACATATTATTGCAGAGTCACAAAAAATGGGTGGCAATTGCGCTTTTGTTGATGCTGAACATTGCCTAGATCCCGCATATGCAAAAAAATTAGGGGTGAATCTTGAAGATCTGCTTATTTCGCAGCCGGATACTGGTGAACAAGGATTAGAAATAGCTGATTCATTAATTAAATCTGGAGGTATTGATGTTTTAGTTATTGACTCAGTAGCCGCTTTGGTTCCTAGAGCAGAATTAGAAGGCGATATGGGAGATTCTCTTCCAGGTCTTCAGGCAAGACTAATGAGTCAAGCACTTCGAAAACTCACAAGTTCTATAGCTCAATCAAATACCCTTGTTGTTTTTATTAACCAATTAAGGATGAAAATAGGAGTGATGTTTGGCAGCCCAGAAACAACAACAGGTGGAAACGCACTTAAATTTTATTCTTCAGTACGTCTTGATATTAGACGAATAGGGGCAATTAAAGATAAAGATGAAATAATTGGCAATCAAACCAGAGTTAAAATAGTTAAAAATAAAGTGGCCCCGCCATTTAAAGTTGTAGAATTTGATATTATGTATGGCGAAGGCATATCTAAACTAGGTGAGCTTGTTGATTTGGGTGTTAAAGCAGAAATTATTGAAAAGTCGGGATCTTGGTTTTCTTATAAAGATAATAAAATTGGTCAAGGAAGAGAGAATGTAAAAAGTTTCCTTAAAGAGAATCCTGACATTTCTAATGAAATTGAAAACAAAATTTTAGAGAATGCTGGTATTGTTGAAAAAGCAATGATGGAAGGTGACACTGTGGTTAAAGAAAAAGAAGAACTTAACAATAAAATTAAATAAAAATAAATTTTAGTTTCAGTATTAAGGCGTTGTTAATCAACGCCTTTTTTAATAAAAATAGTCAAAATTATATGTTATTGTAATAATATTTTATGAAATCATCACAAATAAGGGAAACATTTCTTAGTTATTTCAAGAAAAACAATCATAAAATTGTTCATTCAAGTTCTTTAGTTCCGCAAAATGATCCAACATTGATGTTTGCTAATTCAGGGATGGTTCAATTTAAAAATGTTTTTACAGGCAAAGAAACTAAAGACTACAAAAGAGCCGTAACAGCTCAAAAGTGCGTAAGGGCAGGAGGAAAACACAATGATTTAGAGAATGTGGGTTACACTGCTCGACACCATACTTTCTTTGAAATGTTGGGAAATTTTTCTTTTGGTGATTATTTTAAAGATTTGGCTATTGAATTAGCTTGGAATCTTATCATTAAAGAGTTTGGAATTGATAAAAATAAACTTTTGGTGACAGTCTTTGATCAAGATGAAGAAGCATTTATTCTATGGAAAAAAATAGCAGGTTTATCAGAAAATAAAATTCTTAAAATTAATACTTCTGATAATTTTTGGTCAATGGGTGAAACAGGACCATGCGGACCCTGTTCAGAAATTTTTTATGATCATGGAGACAGTTATCCAGGTGGACCACCAGGTAGTGATGATGAAGATGGAGATCGTTTTATTGAAATCTGGAATCTTGTTTTTATGCAATATGAACAAATAACAAAAGATATAAGAGAAGATCTACCAAAACCTTCAATAGATACAGGAATGGGCTTGGAGAGAGTCGCAGCCTTACTTCAGAATACAAATGATGATTATGCTACAGATATATTCACTCCATTAATTAACAAATCCATTGAACTCACTAATTCAGAGGAAAAAGCAAATTCTGCTAGTCACAGAGTAATAGCAGATCATCTGAGATCAGCCTCTTTTTTGATCACTGACGGAGTTTTACCTTCAAATGAGGGAAGGGGATACGTGCTTCGCAGAATTATGAGAAGGGGTATGAGGCACGCTCATAGCTTAGGTAATAAAGAACCAATTTTTCATAAAATTTTTCCAACATTACTTCATGAAATGAAATTTTCTTATCCTGAGTTAAATAGAGCAAAAGATTTAATTTTAAATATACTATTGAATGAAGAAACAAAATTTAAACAAACGATTGATAAAGGTATGAAAATTTTGGAAGATGAAATTAATAATACACAAAATAATTTATTTAGTGGGGAAGTAGCTTTTAAATTGTATGATACTTTCGGTTTTCCTCTTGATTTAACTCAAGATTATTTAAAAAATAAAAAAATTCTAGTTGATGTCGATTCATTTAACAAAAAAATGGAAGAACAAAAAAAGCGAGCAAGGCAAAGTTGGAAAGGTACTGGAGATATAGAAGAGAACAAAATTTGGCTTGAGGTGACTGATAAAATTAAATCAACAGAATTTCTTGGATATGAACAATCTGGATCCGAAAGCATTATACTAAGTTTAATATCAGATAATAAATCTGTTGATAAATTAAATAAAGGAGAGGAGGGAGTTATTATACTAAATCAAACACCTTTTTATGGTGAAAGCGGTGGTCAAGTTGGAGATAATGGTTATTTACAAAATGAAAATTTTAAATTTAACGTAATAAATACAACAAAAATTTTTGGAAATTATTTCCTTCATTGGGGACAAGTCATCAAAGGCTCGTGTAATGTGGGGGAAGTATTAGAAGCTTACATTGATTATAATAGAAGACATTTAATAAAGTGTAATCATTCATCGACTCATCTTTTACACTCAGCTTTAAGAGAAGTATTGGGTAATCATATCTCTCAAAAAGGATCATTAGTTAATGATGAAAAGCTTAGATTTGATTTTAGCCATAATGATATAATTTCGGAAGAAAATTTAGAAAAAATAGAATTACTTGTTAATAAAATTATTAAACAAAAAAGTCCTGTTCAAATTAAGATACAGGATCATAACGAGGCAGTTAATAGTGGTGCGATAGCCCTATTTGGTGAAAAATATGGAGATGAGGTTAGAGTTGTTGTAATGGGAAAGGGCAGAGATAATATTTTTTCTAGAGAATTATGTGGAGGAACTCATGTTAATAACACAGGAGATATTGAAAAGTTTAAGATTACCAATGAATCTTCAATAGCTTCAGGCATTAGAAGAATTGAGGCATTAACAAATATAAGTGTTAATATATTTAACAGAGATCAAGAATCAAAACAAAAAGATTTTAAGATTCAAATAAAAAAAGAAATAAATAAATACATTGGCTTGATAAAGGATATTAACCCTCAAAAAACATACAATATCGATCTTGAGAAAAATTTAGAAGAACAATTAAAGGAAATTAAAAATATTTATAATAACAATAAACAAAATATGGATATTGAAAAAAATAAAGAAAATATCAAAATTGAAAAAATTGGAAATTATAATCTCATTTATTTGCTTGCGAATAATTATCCTGCCAAGGCGTTAAAGATATTTATTGATGAGCAAAAGAAATCACATCCACAAGAAAGCATTATTGTTTTAGTGTCTACTGATAAAAATAAAGTTACTATAATAGTGGGCTTAACAGATGACTTAACAAATATTTATGATGCAACCAATATTGTAAAAATTGCCTCATCTATTGTTGGAGGAAAAGGTGGCGGAGGAAGAAAGGATTTAGCTCAGGCTGGCGGCAATATTCCAGATAATGCTGATAAAATTTATAATGAAATAAAAAAGGAAGTATTAAAATTAACTTAGATTTTCCTCTAATTTTTGTTGCAATTTATTTAAAAAATCTTCTGTGTTAAGCCATTTTTGATTTGGACTTATTAACATAGCTAAATCCTTGGTCATTTTCCCAGATTCCACAGTTTCTACACATACTTTTTCTAATGTTTCAGCAAAAGAAATTAATTCAGAATTATCATCAAATTTACCTCTGAAATGCAAACCTCTAGTCCATGCAAATATAGAGGCAATTGGGTTTGTTGAAGTAGGCAATCCTTTTTGATGATTTCGATAATGTCTTGTGACTGTTCCATGGGCAGCTTCTGATTCAATCGTTTTACCATCCGGTGACATTAAAACGCTAGTCATTAATCCTAAAGAACCAAATCCTTGGGCAATTGCGTCTGATTGAACGTCACCATCATAATTTTTGCATGCCCAGATAAAACCACCTTCCCATTTCATTGATGAGGCCACCATATCATCTATCAATCTGTGTTCATAAACTAAGTTTTTTTCATTAAATTTTTCTTTAAATTCATTTTCAAAAACCTCTTGAAATAAATCTTTAAAGCGACCGTCATAAATCTTAAGAATGGTATTTTTTGTAGACAGATAAACTGGCCAGTTTAAGTTTAATCCATAATTGAAACACGATCGAGCAAAACCAATTATTGAATTATCTAAATTATACATTGATAAGGCAACTCCTGGTTTTTCAAAATGAAAAACTTCTTTTTCAATATTAGTAGAGCCATCATCAGGTACAAAAACAATTTTTAACTTACCTGCTTTATCAATAATTGTATCAGTGGCTTTATATTGATCACCAAAAGCATGCCTTGCGATAACAATTGGCTTATTCCATTTGGATACTATACGTGGGACGTTCAAGCAAATTATAGGTTGCCTGAAAATAGTACCCCCTAGAATATTACGTATTGTTCCATTAGGCGAACGCCACATTTGTTTTAAATTAAATTCTTTTACTCTATTTTCATCCGGGGTAATAGTTGCGCATTTAACACCTACGCCAAATTCTTTAACTGCATTAGCAGATTCTATGGTTATTTGATCATTAGTTTTATCTCTATTATGTATTCCCAAATCATAATATTTTATATTTGCGTCTAAATAGGGCAAGATTAATTTATCTTTAATAAAATCCCAGATGATTCTAGTCATTTCATCACCATTCATCTCAACAATTGGATTTTTTATTTTTATTTTAGCCATGGTTAAAAAAGATTAGAAAATTCTTCGAATGTTTTTACAATTTTGAATATAGATTGTAAATTCTTATCTCCAAATTTATTTTTTTTTGCATTGTCATACATTTGTATCATAGAATCCCAATAATTTTCAAAGTTAAAGATTATAATAGGTTTATTGTGCAATCCTAAATATTCCCAAGATATTATTTCAGTTGCTTCTTCTATAGTGCCGGAACCTCCTGGTAATATTAAAAAAGCATCACCTAATTCAAATAATTTTTGTTTTCTTTCTCTCATGTTATTTACAATTATTGTTTCTGAAACATTTGAATCTATAATTTCTTTAGAGTTTAAAAATTTTGGAATAATACCTATGACTCTACCATTTGAGCTCATTGCAGATTGGGAAATTTTTCCCATCATACCAACTTTTCCACCACCATAAATGATAGATATTTTTTTATTACCTAATAATTCACCAATTTTATTGGATAAATCATAATATTTTTGTTCTAATAAATTTGAAGATGAGCAGTAAATTGTTAGAGATTTTATATCCATAATTATATATGTATTTTTTATTATTTTAATCAATTAATATAATTTAATGCATTTTAGAATACATAATGAGGGTTGGGTATATTTGGTAGTCAGTGTTATTTTGACTATTATTGCTTTTCCCTTTTTTCCAATAATCGGTCTTTTTCTTTTATTTATTTCTTTTTGTTTTTTTTATTTTTTTCGTGATCCAATTAGAATAATTCCAAATGAAAACGTTATTATATCTCCTGCTGACGGGAAAATAGTTTTTCTTGGTGAATCAAATTTACCGGAAGAATGTTGTATTAGAGGAAAGTTTCTTAAAATTAGTATTTTTTTAGATGTATTTAATGTTCATGTAAACAGATTGCCGATGTCTGGCACTGTTAAAGATATTAAATATGTTCCGGGTAAATTTTTTAGAGCTAATGTTGAAAAATCAAGCAAAGAAAACGAAAGAAATATTGTTACAATAGAAAATAAAAAAAAAGAAAAAATAATTGTTACTCAAATCGCAGGTCTGATTGCTAGACGAATTGTTTGTGACTTAAAAATTAATCAAGAAGTATTAAAAGGAGAAAGGTTTGGTATTATCAAATTTGGAAGCAGGGTAGATTTATATTTACCAATAAATTATAACTTAATGGTTAGTGTTGGACAAATGGTTATTGGAGGCGAAACAATTATATCTAATCCAGAGCACATTTTTAACATTACCCAGTCAAATGAAATATAAAAATGAATAACAATTCCAATTTTTTATATAAATACATTCCGAATACCATTACAGTACTCTCACTTTGTTGCGGTCTTTCTTCAGTTCGTTTTTCAATAAATGAAGATTGGAAAACAGCAATTTTACTAATTATATTTGCAGCAATATTTGATTTTTTTGATGGTTGGTTTGCTAGTAAACTAAAAGGCGGAAGTTACTTTGGTGCTGAGCTTGATTCATTAAGTGATATTATATCTTTTGGTGTTGCACCGAGTTTATTAATATATTTTTGGACATTATCTGACTTAAATTCTCTTGGATGGAGTATTTCTATGTTTTTTGTTGTTTGTGCAGCTTTAAGATTAGCACGTTTTACTGCTGATATTTATTTAGCTCCAATAAGAATTGATAAAAATGCTTACTTTGTGGGAATTCCTTCCCCTGGTGCAGCTGGATTAAGTTTGTTACCTATTTTTTTATATATTGAATTTGAGTTTTCTTTTTTAAGGAATGCTTATTTAAATTTAATCAACTTAGGTTTAATTGGTTTTTTGATGATAAGTAAAATTCCAACTTTTTCACTTAAGAAAATAGTTTTTTCGAAAAAATATATACCTTGGATAATTATTTTAAGCGTTATTATATGTATATCGCTTATTTCTAATATTTGGCTTACATTAATTGTAATTGGTCTTCTCTATGTTTTATCAATTGTTTACACAATAGTAATAAATTTAATAAAAAATAACTAAGAACTTATTTTTTTTTGATACCACGACATAAAATTTTCTCTTAGCATTAATAATGAAGGGGTAACAACCAAGGTTAATATTGTAGCAAAAATTAAACCAAACACTATGGCTGTTGATAGTTGTACCCACCATTGAGTATCTTGGGTTCCAATCTTTATTTGTCTAGTGAAGAAATTAACATTAGTCATAGTTACCATTGGAAGCAGACCTAAAACAGTTGTTAATGTTGTTAATAGTACAGGTCTTAATCTTTGTGCACCTGTCTTAACTATTGCTTCTCTAGTTGAAGACATTTGCTTTTTTAAAGAGTCAAATGTGTCGATTAAAATTATGTTATTATTAACAACAATACCCGCAAGGGCTATAACTCCAACTCCAGTCATAACAATGCTAAAAGCTTGTCCAGTTACCATTAATCCAATTAGAACTCCTGTAGTAGACATTACTACAGCAAATAAAATTAAAAAACTGCTATAAAAACTATTAAATTGCAAAAGTAAAACCATTAACATTAAAAACAAAGCTACACCAAAAGCCTTAGATAAAAAAGCTTGGGCTTCTTTTTGATCTTCACTTTCACCAGTTAATTTTACCCTTACATTGTTGTTTAAATTAAAAGTTGGTATATTATTTATTTCCTTTCCCCTGAAAGAGGGTTTAACAGAAGTAAGACCTAGGACGTATTCAAGTTCTTTCATTTTGCTATCAGCGAAGATGCCTATATCTACATCGGTTTTAATATTAATAGCGTTTTTAGAATCAATTCTTACAATGTTTCCAGTTCTATTTTTGGGGACAATTTCAACAAAATTTGAAATTGGCACTAAACCACTCTGGGTACTCACCCTTAAGTTCTGAAGTATGTCTAATGTTCTTCCTTCTTGAGGATATCTTAAATAAATAGGGATGCTTTCACTCGTATCATCAGGCCTATATTCGCCTAATTTAATACCATTTGTAGATAATTTAATAACATTGCCAATGCTTGAAATATTAGCATTAAATTTTGAAGCTTGTTTTCTATTAACTCTAATTTCCCATTCTATTCCCGGAGCAGGTAGATTATCTTCAATATTTACAAGTCCAGGATAATTATCCATAAATTCTTTAAGTCTAGATGCTTCTGAAAATAATAAATTTCTATTTTGTGAAGTTAATCTAATATTTATCGGTTTACCACTTGGGGGGCCAGCTTCTTGTTCTCGAGTTTCAACTTTTATGCCGTTTATTACCTTCGTTTTTTCTAAGATTTCTTTTAAAATTATTTTAGATGGTCTTCTTTTTTCTATATCAACATATTCTAGTGAAACTGATCCAATAAAATCTTCAGAACTTTCTGATTGTTCAGAAACATTTCCACTTTTAGAATATATATTTTTAAATTCTTTTTTATTTTTTTGAGTGTCTAATATTAGATTTTCTACTCTAGAGACATAATGATTTTTTTCTTCTACAGATAAATTTCCTCGTGCATAAATAACTATTTTTGAAAGATCAGGTTCAACTTCAGGAAAGAATTGAATCCCACTACCAAATTTTGAATATAAAAACTGAATACTAGCTATTATCAATAATACTGTAATTAATACTTTAGTAGGGTGAAATAATAATTTGTTAATTTGTCTGGCATAAAATCCTGTGAAGCCAGTGAGTTCAAGAGGCGATATTTTATTTTCAGAAGATAACACCACAGCTGTTTGTGAAATTGTTTTGACTGGAGCATTCAATGATATTTTGATTTTATTTGCAAAAGGTATGATTTTTATAGAGGTAAATATAAATATAATAATTGGTAAAAGATAATTTAATAAAATAATGAAGGCGTTTATAAAGCTTAATTCCGGAATGTAATTTTTTCCAATTATTAACAAATTAAATACTATAAGAGATATAATTAAAGGTATCATTATTTGCAGTAAAATTTTAACGATAGTAGCTGTTGAGCTTCCCACAACAGGAACAAAAAGAAGAGCCATAAAAAGGGAAGAAGTTAAAACGCAAATAAGTGTAATTGGAAGATATTTCATAAACTCACCGGCTAAACCAGGCCAAAATATGAGAGGTAAAAAAGCAGCTAGTGTTGTTGCTGTAGAAGCTATTATAGGCAGGGCCATTTTTTTTGAAGCTAAAGAAAAAGATTTTGTGATTGTAAGTCCTTCATTAATTTTACGATCAGCGTATTCAACTACTACGATAGCTCCATCCACAAGGAGACCAACTGATAAGATTAAAGCGAATAAAACAACCATATTCATTGTGTAACCCATTGTAGAAAGAGCTAGAACACCCGATAAAAAAGAACCTGGTATGGATACGCCTACTAAAAAACCAGAACGTATTCCAAGAGTACCCAAAATGATTATTAATACTAAAATTACTGCAGCAATGACATTATTTTGCAAACTGCCTAACATGTCTTTTATATATTTTGAAGTATCCTGACTAAATGATATCTTTACATTTTTTGGGAAGGGTTTTTTTGCTTCATTAACTATTTTTTTAACTTGATCTACAGTATCAATGATATTTTCTCCAACCCTTTTTGAAACTTCAATAGTTACAGAATTTTTTCCATTGACTCTAGCATATGATTTCCTATCTTCAAAAGTTCTTTTAACTTTTGCAATGTCTCTGAATGTAATCACAGAGTCACCAAAAGATTTAATTGGAGTATCAAGAACATCATTCAAATTTTCAAAAAGCCCGGGAACTTTGATAGCGAAACTTCCATCACCAGTATCTTGCTCACCAGCAGATACCATCATATTGTTCTGCTTAACTATGTTAATTAGTGTGTTTAAATTTATGCCATATCCTTCTACGGCCCTCACATCTATTATGATGTCAACTTGTTCTTTTCTCTTTCCTCCAATTTTAGCTTCCAAAACACTTGGTATAGTTTCAATTTCTTCTTGTAAATATTCAGCTAAATCCTGAAGAGCTCTATCAGGCAAATCACCACTTAAAGAAATTAATAATATAGGAAAAGCACTGACATTTACTTCATTTACTGTTGGCTCATCAGCTTCATTAGGTAAATCACCTTTTGCTTTGTCAACTTTTTCCCTCACATCTACTATGGCCTTATCGGCATCAAAACCTGGATTAAATTCTAATAGGACATTGCCACCTCCACTATAAGAGGTTGATCTGACTTCTTTGACACCTTCAACAGTTTTGACTTCGTCCTCAATAGGTTTAACTAAAAGTCTTTCTGAATCGTCTGGAGATATGCCTTTTTGAGAAAGGGAAATGTAAATAAAAGGAATGTTTACATCAGGAGCCGCTTCTTTTGGTATGTTGAGGTAAGAAAAAGTTCCAGTTACAAGGACAAATATAAGTATTCCTAAAATTACTCTTGAGTGGGAAATTGCATAATCAATAATATTCATAAAATTAAATTATTGAATTTCAACAATTTGCCCTTCAGTCACATATTCTTGCCCGGTAACTATTATCCTGACTTGATCAGGAAGACCGGTAACCCACATTCCATCAATAGTGTCCTTGACTTTTTCGATAGGATAAAAAATAACTTTATTATTATTGTTTAAAACTTTTATACCAACGCTCCCGTCATCTTGCAAAGTTAAGATTGAAGGTGAAATTTTATGAGCATTAACAGAATTTATATCAATAGAAATAGTTGTGGTTTGACCACTTTTGAATAGCAAGTCATCATTATTTGCCTCAATTATGAATTCAAAAGTTCTTGTACTAGTCTCAGCAACTGGTGAAATAAAGGTTATTATGCCATTCTTTTTTAGTGAATTAGATATTTCTATATTTGCTGTTTTTCCTATTTTTATTTTATTAACATCTGATTCAGATATATAACCTTGTATTTTAATAGGATTTAAATCAACAATTTTGACAATCATATCTCCAGGTCTAACATAGGTGCCTTCTTCAACGTAGTTGGATTCAATTATTCCACCAAAAGGAGTTAAGATTTTAGTATTTTCTATATCAAGTTTTATATTTTTTATTTTTGATCTGATATTTTCTAGTTGAGATTCTAAGTTTATGGATTGAGATTGAAAATTAATATCTATCTCTTTTAAATTTGCCTTGGCTTGAGTTAAGTTTAAAGTAGCTAAACTCAGCTTGGATTCTGAACCCAAACCCTTATCTAATAATTTTTTAGCTGAGTTGTATTCAATTTGATATAGATTGATTTGTTCATTTGCTTTTAAAATATTATTTTCTTTTTTTTCTTTGTTTAAATCAACTTCTTTTTCTATTCTGCTGAGCTCTTTATTAAAACTATTAAGAAGTTCATTTCTATCTTCAATTGATATTTCTATTAACAAATCATTTTTATGAACTGTATCTCCTCTTATAAAATTCTTTTTTGTAATATTGCCTGTTGTTTCTGATTTTATATCAATAAATCTGTTAAATAATGATTGCCCTTGCAATACAATGGTTTGACCTATTTCTTTTGTGTTTGATAATAAAATTTCAACTTGAATTTTATTGATATCAGTCGTGTTTGAATTTTTTTCAACTTTGTTATCGTTATTGTCCAAATCTACTTTACTATAATTATTGCTTTCTAGGAAATAGCCTGACAAGAACCAGGCAATGACAAGAATTAATATTAATAAAGCTACTATTATTGATTTTTTCATCTGGATTGAGAAGTTAATTCGGGTATATATTTTTTTTAAAGAAAAAAAACAACATGTATTTTTAATATGAAATCCAATATTTGGCTGAAAAGACGATTAAAAGATACTTATATAAAAAAAGCTAAGTCACAAGGATATGTTTCCAGATCTGCCTTTAAATTAATTCAAATAGAAAATAAGTATAAATTAATTGTTAAATCAAGAAATATTCTTGAATTGGGATCATCGCCAGGAGGTTGGTCTCAAGTAATTTGTGAATTAAATAAACAATCTAAAATAGATGCTTTTGATTTATTGGCGATGAAATATAAAAATGAAAATATTAATTTTTACAGACAAGATTTTTTCCAATATATTTTCAAATCATTCAATAAAAAATATGATCTAATTTTATCTGATATGGCTCCAAATACCACCGGTCATCAATCAACTGATCATCTAAAAATAACTTCTATTATTCAAGATGTTATATTTATTCTTGGAGATATAAGTTCACCAAAAAGTAATTTTGTTTTTAAAATTTGGAAAGGTTCTGAAGAAAAAAATATTATATATCAGTTAAAAAAACAATATAAAAAAGTTTCTTATTTCAAGCCCAAGTCGTCAAGAGATGAATCATCTGAAATATTCATTGTAGCAGAAAATTTTAT
The DNA here is from genome assembly GCA_017639935.1 of Pelagibacteraceae bacterium. Taxonomy (GTDB): domain Bacteria; phylum Pseudomonadota; class Alphaproteobacteria; order HIMB59; genus JAGFWP01. The sequence goes on along the minus strand of JAGFWP010000012.1, from coordinate 4,371 downwards.
CGTTTAATGATCTTTTAATAATGCAGGGAGGAATTTTAATTATTGATTATGGCTCTCAATACACTCAACTTATAGCAAGAAAAATTAGGGAATATAATGTTTACTGTGAAATACATCCTTATAATAAGATCAGCCTCAAACTTTTAAAAACGCTCAAACCAAACGGTATTATTCTATCAGGTGGACCGAATTCTACACTAGACAAAGGTTCCCCGCATATTCCCAAATGCATAAAATTTATATCAAAACCTATTTTGGGAATTTGTTATGGATTACAATTGTTAATAAACGCTAATGGTGGCAAAATAAAAAAATCTATAAGCAGAGAATACGGTCATGCTAAATTAAAGATATTACGTTCATCAGAAATTTTACCAAAGGAATGGGTTGATAAATCCCCAAATGTTTGGATGTCTCATGGTGACAGTATTTCATTTGTTCCAAAAAATTTTCGAATAATAGCTAAATCAAATAATAATATAATCTCTATAGTTGAAAGTAAAAAAGAAAAAATTTTTGGTTTACAATTTCATCCAGAAGTTCATCATACAAAATATGGTCAAAATCTTATTAAAAACTTTGTATTTAATATTTGTAAAATTAAACATAATTGGATCATTGATGATTTTATAGATAGGAAAATACAAGAAATAAAAAAAATTGTTAAACAAGATAATGTTATTTGTGGGTTATCCGGAGGAGTTGATTCATCAGTAACTGCGCATTTACTACATAAGGCTATTGGCAGTAACTTATATTGTATTTTTGTTAATCATGGTTTTTTAAGAAAAGATGAAGCTAATGAAGTTGCTGATTATTATACAGATAAATTTAAAAAACGATTTATAACAATAGATGCATCAAGAATTTTTTTTAAAAACCTAAAATTGACTAAGGATCCAGAAAAGAAAAGAAAAATAATTGGTCAAACATTTATTGAAGTTTTTAATAAGGAGGCAGCTAAGATTGATAATGTTAAATTTTTAGCGCAAGGAACCCTTTATCCTGATGTAATTGAGAGCATTCCATTTTTTGGTGGGCCAACAGCAAAAATTAAAACCCATCATAATGTCGGAGGATTGCCAAAAAGAATGAAACTAAAAATTATTGAACCATTAAGAGAATTGTTTAAAGACGAAGTAAGAGAGGTAGGAAAAAAATTAGGATTAGACAACAATCTTATAAAACGCCACCCTTTTCCAGGCCCGGGGCTCGCTATTAGAATACCTGGAAAAATCAATAAAAAAAAGATTAAATTACTTCAAAATATTGATTCTGTTTATATTAATTTTTTAAAAGAAAAAAAATTATACAATAAAATTTGGCAAGCTTTTGCAGTACTTTTACCAACAAAGTCTGTTGGAGTAATGGGGGATGAAAGAACTTATAATTTCTGTTGCTCATTACGTGCAGTGACTTCAGTTGATGGAATGACTGCTGATTTCTACTTATTTAGTAAGAAAGAATTTACTGAAATTTCCAGTAGAATTATTAATCAAGTTGAAGGTGTCAATAGAGTACTTTATGATTTTACATCAAAACCGCCGGGAACAATTGAGTGGGAGTAACAAGATTAGATATTGCTTAATTTTTTTTTGAAAAAAATAGATTGGAATTGTTAATTTTTTAATCAAGTGATAGAGAATTCATTAAATTAATAAACCAATATAATATATGCCTGTAAAAACTCCAGAACTTGAAATAGGCATCAAGGCTGAAGACTTTAATTTGCTTTCAGTTGATGATCGTAAACACACCCTGCAATCTTTAAAGGGCGATAAAGGAACAGTTATTGTATTCATCTGCAATCACTGCCCATATGTGATTGCTATTGCTGAGAGATTGAGTTTTGAAGCAAGAGAACTAAAAAAGATAGGTGTGAGTACAATAGCTATTATGTCGAATGATGTTGAAAACTACCCAGAAGATTCTTTTGAGAATATGAAAAAATTTTCGGAAAAATATAATTTTGAATTTTCCTACCTTTATGATTCAACTCAAGAAGTTGCAAAAAAATTTAATGCTGTTTGTACGCCTGATTTTTTTGGTTTTAATAATAAATTAGAGCTTCATTATCGTGGAAGGATTGATTCTGAAACTATGAATAATAATAACAAAGAAATTAAAAGAGAATTATTTTATGCAATGAAAATGATTGTTTTAACCAATAAAGGTCCGACAAAACAAATGAATAGTTTTGGTTGTTCAATAAAATGGAAAAAAAATGAATAAAATTCTAAGCAAAGTTAATTTTTTTTCATTAATACAAAATTTAATTAAACAAAACATAAAAGTAATAATTTATTTTGCTTTAATTATTGTGCTGATTATTGCAGGATTTCAAATTTATTTTTTTATTAATAATAAAAAAATCTTAGAACTAAGTATTGCATATAATGATTCAAAATATTCTAGTTCACAAATGGATTTTATTGGACATATGAATGAAATAGCAGAAACTAAAAGTTTTTATGGCCTACTGGCATCACTTGAGTTAATTAACAATAAGATTAATAATAATAAATATAATGAATCCTATGAAGATTATCTTAAGTTATTGAATAATAAAAACATTGGCAATTTATATAAAACTTTACTAGCAGTTCATGGCTCTTATAATTTATTTGATAAGATAAATAATGAAAAAATTGATAAACTTATAACTTACATTGATGAATCGATAGATTCTTTTGCTGGTTATCATTTAGAATTACTTTTTCTTCTGTCTGTAAATAATGGCAATATTAATAAAATAAATAGTTTGTATGAGCAAATTATCAAAGATGATAGAATCTCTTTATCAATAAAGGAAAGAGTAAAAAAGATTAATGAATTTGAAAAATATAATTAAATTATTAATAATATTTACCCCCCTTTTTTTTCTTTCTTGTCAAAAATTAGACAATTTCAGAAATAAAGATGAAATTATTTTATTAACAGTAAAAGATGATTTTGAAAATCTTGAAACATTTAATAATATATCTAAAAACTATAAGGAAAATTATTTTGATCACTATTCTAAATCGATAAATTTTTTATGGAAAAACGAGCAAGAATTAAAGAAAGTTTTAACGGTAAACAATTCTTCCGTAAAATATCCTAGCTCAAACCCTCTGAATATTTATATTATTAATGATAAGATTTATGGTTTAAATAACAACTCTGATTTAAAAATTTTTGACCTCAATAACAAAAAAGATATTGAAACGTATCATATTTCTATTAATTCGAATATTGAATTTTCCCATCCAACTTCAGTCGCAATGTTAAATAATTTTTTGTATGCAGGTTATGCTGAAGGTACTTTAATAAAGTTTGATTTAAATGGGAATATTATATGGCAATTAGAATTAAATAACATTCTCAAAACACCAATAAAAATTCATAATGAAAACATAATAGTTATTTTAAGCAATAAAATACTTTCAGTAGACACTATTAATGAAAAGATAAATTGGGAGTTTATTTATAGAAGTGACAGCCCACTAAATGTTTATGGTGGAGATATCGTTTCAAAAAATCATCTTTTGTTTTTTTATTTATCAAATGGAAGATTGGGAGAAATAGATACTATAATTGGTGAGAATATTGATTCTTTATTTTCTAAAATTCAATATGATCATAATTTATTGGATTCAAGTAATACTCTACATTCTTTCCAAAACTTAATATCATTTTATGAAAATAATAAATATTTGTATACTATTGACATACAGAATAATAATTTCCTTATTGAAAAAGATAAAATTGATAATGTATTATCTCATAATTTTATCAATAATGCTTTAATTATCCTTGATAAGGAAAAAATTATGAAAGCATACAATATAAAAAATAAGAAAATTTTTTGGAAAAGTGATTTAAATGAATATTTAGATAAAGATGAAAAAATTGTTGAAATTATTAATAACAAAAACAGAATTATTATATTTTTTAACAGCGGTCTTATTTTAGAAATTGATTTAATAAGCGGTGTAGTTTTATTTAATCAAAATATAAAATTGAAGGAAATTATATCAATTTATTTTATTGATAATTTTGCTTTTTTCACTCAAATGAATGGAAAAACAACTATTTTTGAACAATGAATTTTTTATTAATAGGCAGGACAAATGTAGGCAAATCTTCAATTTATAATATTTTAACAGGATTTAATTCAAACATTATTCATGAAGATAGCGGAACAACAAGAGATTGGCATGAAGAAAGATTTAAAAAAATACCAGAACTTGTTATATTTGATTCGCCAGGACTTTTATTAAAAAATAAAAAAAAAAAATCTTTTCAAACGACTTTAATTTTTAAAAATTTATTAAAAAAAATTGATTCTTTTTTTTATGTTATTGATTACTCTTCCATTTTTTATGTTTT
>JAGFWP010000011.1 GCA_017639935.1 Pelagibacteraceae bacterium | reverse complement strand
AAACTAATTTATCCAAATCAGCCTGCCCCCAGACAAACCCAATAAACAATAGCAGTGGTATGATGCGGTTAATCATTCCCAAATCTACATATCATGCCACAAACAAAAAAGCCCCCGTGAGGAGGCTATTTAAGCCAGAGGCGTTTCATTCTGAACGCAATTATTTTATATCCTGATTATCAATATACCATGCATCTTTACCCAACAAAGTATATCTGGCATCTTTAAATGCTCTTTTGTTTTCAATTTTGTCAAGTATAAAACCTCCTAAACCACCAGTAATTGCACCAAGCACACCCATTGTTAAACCTACTTCAGCATCGAAACCATCTGATGCAGATAATGCAACCATAATGAAACCACATGAAATAGCTACTTGCGGAACAGATTCTGCAGATTTTATCGGAAGAACAATGATATTCGCAACTAAATTAGCTGGAATAATTGTATAGAATGCTTTTTGGTCTTTATCGAACTTTTGGATAGAGATTTCACCATTATCAAAACCATAGAATGACCCGGTAACTGATTTTGATATTGTATCATATGTTACCATAATCTTATCTCCAGGTTGAATAGTAATGGTCTCCTTTGCTTTCCGTTTGATTTTTCCCCAGTTAATTATTTCCGTGCCATCGGATAATTTGAGCATTTTTATTTCATTAATCTTGATTCGGTAAAAGGAATGACGATTATATACATCTTTATGTTTAAATAATACATTCCCAGATTCTATTTTTACAAATTCACCATTATAAGTGCTTCCGTTTTTAAATTTTAAAACATCCTGTTTTTCTTGTCCAATAACATGACTATTCAAAATCAACTCTCTTTTAAGGACAAGAGCATTCTTTTCAAACTGAGCAAATAAGATAGAGGTATTTACTACTATTAATATAAGCGAGAGATATTTGAACCAGAGGCGTTTCAAATTTTTAAATAACTCCATTCTTTTGAAAAAGGAACGCGAGTCATAAGTGCTGAACCATTTTTAGTTACCAATAAATTATCACTAGGATTTATACCTATACCTCTTTTTGAGTCATAAAGACCTGGCTCAACACTAAACATCATCCCTTCTTGTATTGGAGTGTGATCACCAAGTGAGAAGTAAGGTGCCTGGTGGCCTTCAAAATTCAGACCAGTTCCGTGCCCAGGTCTATGATATATATAATCTTGCATTCCATTATCAACTTGATGCTTATGAACTTTGTAAGCAATATCTGAACACAATACACCTGGTTTTGTTTCTTCAACCATAATTTGAATTGTTTCTGAAACAATAGACCACATTTTATCCTGATTTTTTGAAACGGGATAAATTTGATAATTCCTATAAGCTTCACCTCCACACCCACCTATTTTTATATCTGTATTAACATATACTGGTTGACCTTTTTTGACAGGATTATAAAATAGCTGATTTGGATGTGGGTACCCAGTTGAAACGCCAGCTCTTACATATTCTGATGTGACTTCTATCCCAACAGCGTTATGAGGTTTCCCATCATAAAAAAGATCCTTCATCAATAGATTTATTCCATATGTCTTTAAAGCCTGACCTATTTCAAAATCATTAGTATTTGTTCCATGTTCTAGAATATAATCTCTAGCGAAAGCATGGATTTTATCAAAATAACGATAGGCACGTTGGGTCAAAGCGATTTCATCTTTAGTTTTAATAATTCTCATTTTTTCACAGATACTATTGATATTTATAAACTCTGTTTTAGGAAGTATTTTGGCGATTTGTTTTAATTGGCTATTTGACAAATTCATATCAGTAGCGATCACCTTACTTGACAAACCTTTATCTTTTAAGTGAATTAATAACCATTCAAACAAATCCACTTGTCTTCCTGCAACAACCTTACCTTTATTTGGATAACCACCTTCACCATGAGGATAACAAAAATAATATTTATTATCTGTGGCCCACCAAGAGTCAATTAAGTCTCTATCAATTCCAGGTGAATACCAATAGGCAGTATCTTTTTCATTTAATGGAAATAAAACCCAAGTCGTTCTTTCGCCACTACCTCTAAAACATCCAGAGAAATAAACTTTATTGACATCACTTTCAAGTAGAATAGCATCTACTTTTTTTTGTTCAAGTTGATTTTTTAAATTTTGAACTCTGGAATAATACCATGACAGGGGAAGCCTATCATAACCTTTGGGTGCAGGTTTTGGTTGTTTTCGATCTTTAACCAATAGTGATTCAGATTCGCCAGGAATTATAGATAAACTTTTTGCATTTAAGCTCATGGAGGCTAATCCTAAACCCATATTTTTTATAAACTTTCTACGATCAATAGACATCAGCTTTCCTTTATTTGAGCCAGAGGTGTTTCATTTAATCATTCCTTAACAGAAAAATTTTCCCATTCTTGTAAGTTCTTTCTAACTCTTTCTGTAAAATCTTTGTATCAGTTAAAATTCTTGTTGATGATATGGATGATTTGACTGACTTACTCCTTATTGAAAGGTATTCTTTTTAATGCTATCTCACCATTACTCATAACAAAAACAACATCTTGAATTGTACGAATATTTTTTAAAGGATTTTTGGTTACAACAATTAGGTCTGCTTCTTTTCCTACTTCAATAGTTCCAGTTTTATCAGCAATCATTAATAATTCTGCACCAATAATTGTTGCTGATCTAATTGCATCTATAGGTTTCATCCCGAGATCTACAAAGTTTGTTATTTCCATTCCAACTCGCGTTGTACTATTTGGTCCATATCGAGTATCTGCACCTGTTGCAATTTTAATCCCCATTTTATAAGCTGTTTTAACGGTAGTTTCCAAAGCTGGTAGCATATGTTGTCCCCTAATAAAAAGTACAGGATTATCATAATCTCCACCGGGCTCAGTCAAGTCAACTACAGTAGTAAATGTTGGAACTAAATATGTGCCCTTTTCTTTCATAAGAGATAAAGTTCTTTTTGATAAATAAGTACCGTGTTCAATACTCCTAACGCCTGCCTTAACTGCAGCGTAACCTCCTTCATCTCCATGCGCATGAGCCATAACTGGAATATTATACTTACGTGCTTCATCCACAATAATACTTAATTGCTTTTCAGTATAAGTTTGTTTCCTTGGATCTGTATATGGTAGCCCCGCACGCTCAGTACCCCTTGTTTTAATAAAATCAACACCTCTATCTGCATTAATTTGAACAAGCTTTCTTAATTCATTTTCCTTATTAACACCGTTTACAAGAGTAGCAAGGCGTACATCTGCCAAAATTGTTTCTCCAAGATTTGGTGTTACAAAAATACCTGCAGCAATCATATCAGGCCCAACTAATTTTCTAGCCTTGACCATTTCACGTATGGACACATCCTGAAAACTAGATGTACTTGCACTTCGAACTGTAGTTACTCCTGATTGTAAAGCACGCTTAGCAGCATCTAATGAACTAATATGAGTATGGGCATCAATAAAACCAGGAAGTATATACATTCCATTTAAATCAATTTCTTTATATCCTTTGGGTTTTGATCCAATATTCTTTATTGACTCAATCTTTCCATTTGAGATAAATACCATCTTATCTTTTTGTACAGTTGAGTTAAGTCCATCAATTACATTAACATTATAAAATACAATTTTTTCCTGAGCCATTAAATAAGACATGGAAAAAGAAATAATTAGTAATAAAATATTTTTCAAAGAATATTTATTTAACATGTTTAGTGTCCTTATCTTAGTTTAGCTAATATATAAAATATAAGAAGAATAAATTCGATTAGCACTTCCTTATCATATTCATATGCTTAGATCAATAATAAGGCTGCTATTTTATAACTTGGTTTTAGCTAAAAGTGCCGTGAAGAGG
>JAGFWP010000010.1 GCA_017639935.1 Pelagibacteraceae bacterium | reverse complement strand
AGATACGATTAATAAAAACAAGTGTATTGATTTCCAGCCAAAGTTTTCATTTAAAATTCCACCGATAATTGGTGAGAATATTGGTATAGCCATATTGGCACTAATAACGAATGAAATTATTTTAAAAGTATTTTTAATTGGAGTTATGTCTTTAATTATTGCAATTGATAAGACTATCCCAACACAGGCTCCTGCAGCTTGAAAAAATCTAAAAAATAATAAAAGTAAAAATGAGTGATCTATTGTCAATATTAAGAAACTCGAACATAAATATAAACAGAGAGCTAAAAGAATTATTTTTTTCCTACCAAAATTGTCAGACAGAAAGCCATATAAAACATGCATTATAGCCATAGAAAAAGTTGAAATAGAAAAAATATAAATAATTCTTTCAAATTCTAAAGAAAAATGTTCTTGAATATTGACTACACTGGGTAAAATTGTATGCTGTGTTAGTGGCGATAATGAAGCCATCAAAGATATAAAAATATAAATATGTAACTTTTGTTTTAATGTACGATTTAACAAAGCATTTTAATTATAATAGAAAAGAAATATTACGCAAAATTAATAATGTTTTAAATAAAGGTATTTTAGAGCTTGGAAAAGAGGTTGAACAATTTGAAAAAAATTTCTCTAAATATTGCAAAGTCAAATATTGTGTAACAGTTTCATCAGGCTCAATGGCTTTGCTCTTGGCATTAAAATCTCTAAATCTGAAATCAAAAGATGAAGTAATAACAGTAGCCAACTCTGATATTCCAACAAGTCACGCTATAACACTAAGTGGCGCTAAAATAAGATGGGTTGATGTTGAAGAAAACACATTTAATATAGATGTAAAAGAAATTAATAAAAACATTAATAAAAATACAAAAGTTATTTTGCCAGTTCATTTATTTGGAAACCCTTCTAAAATGAATCTGATATCTAAAATTGCTAGAAAACATAAATTAAAAGTTATTGAAGATGCTTGTTTGGCTACTGGAGCTGTCTGTGATAACAAAATGATAGGTTCAATAAGTGATATTACTGTTTTTAGCACAAATCCAGGAAAAATTCTGGATGGCATAGGTCCTGGAGGGATTTTAACAACTAACAACAAGAAAATATACTCTAAATTAAAAAAATTAAGAGATTATGGAAGAAGCAAAAGACCTGGAAAGTGGCCTGTAAAATCTGAAATCATTGGCTATAATTCTAAACTATCTACTATAAATGCCGCTATTTTAAATATCAGACTGAAATATTTAAACTGGTATATAAAGAAAAGAAATGGGAATGCGGAATTGTATACACATCATTTAAAATCAGATAAAATTAAATTCCAAGAAATCGACAAGGGTTGCATTTCTTCTTGGAGAAATTTTCCAATAAGAGTTAAGAATAGAAATTATATTTATAACGAATTATATAAAAAAAAATTAGACATCAAACTTAATTATCTTCCTCCAAACCACAAAGATACTTGCTATTCCAATATTAACAAAATACCAAAATTACCGATTACAGAAAAAATTTGCTCTCAAATAATTAACTTGCCTTGTCATCCATACATGGCAGAAAAAGAAATAATTAAAATTTCAAAAAGTATATTAAAAATAGTTAAATAATTAAGAGATGTTAATAGTTTTATTTAATTTGATTGATTTATAAATAGCATTAACAATCTTTACAGACTCTATTCCATCTTTTACATCTACAAAAGGTTTTTTATTTTTTGACAATGAATTTACATAAGATTGAGCTTGATAAAAAAAATTATGATTTGGCCCAAACTTTTTATAATTCTTAGAAAAATTATATACTTGTTCTCCTGAATTAGTCTTTAATGTAAGTCCTTCTCTAATTTGTAAATCAATAGAACCTTTTTCACCAAAAATTTTCGTTTCCCATTTTGGAAGTACATTATAGGGTGCAAACACAGAAACTAAATTAGCTACAACATTATTCTTAAATACTAAAATTACACAAATTGCATCCTCAACTTTTAAACTATTATTTATATTGTTGTATTTTGAGAAAACTTTTACAATTTTGGATTTAGCAAAAAAAACTAGTTTGTCTATACTATGAATAGCATTATAAATTAAAACCCCGCCTCCTGACATATTCTTGTTGTCAATCCATTTTGGTAATTGGGAACTTTTTTGCGATATCATCATTTCTGATATAAATTTAATTTTTCCTATCTTGTTAGTTTGAATTAATTCGTTAGTTTTTAAAACTTCTTTTCTATATCTGTGTACAAAACTTATTGAGTGAGTTAGTTTTTTTTTATTCAAATATGGTAAAATTTTTTTTAATTCAACAGGATCTGTTGCCAAAGGTTTTTCAATTAAAAGATTGATATCTTTTTTAATGCATGAAATTATAGGTATTGCTCTTTGATTGTGAGGCAAGCTCAGGACAATAAAATTCGGTTTTAATAGCAGTAAATCTTTTAATTTTTTACAATGTTTTGCTTTGAATTTTTTTTCAAAAGATTTGGCTTTACTTAAATTATTTTCAATAAAACCAATTAATTTTAAGTTTTTTATCTTCTTAAAAGCTTCAAAATGTCTAAGGCCAGCTTGGCCAATTCCCAGAATGCCATATTTCATTGTTAAATAGATATTAAACAATTATATAAATCTGCAAAGCCAAAAATTATTATTTTATTAATCTAATATTGCTCTTTCAATTTGTTTAGTTTTTGGTTTGTCTTTTTTTATAAAAGCTTCCCTATAAGTTATGTAAATTACTGCTAAAAAAATTATAAATGCGCCAGCCCATGTCCATGTATTAGGTATTTCTGCAAAAATTGTATAACCAATAATTGAAAGCCAAATTAATTGTGTAAATTGCAGCGGCATTACAAAAGTGGCGTCACTCATCTTTAATGATTGAGTAAGACAAAGTTGTGTAATGAATCCTGCAATTACTACAATTGAAAAAACAAATAAATGATTCAGAGATATTCTTTCCCAAAAAAAAAGTGCAATTATAAATGTAGGAGGGGTCATAAAAAGCATATGATAAAAGGCTGTTGTTAGGCTTGAATCATTTTCACTTAATTTTTTTACTATTATCAGTACAAATGAAAAGCTTAAAGCTGCTGATAATAACCACAAAGTACCACTTTCTATTGGAACAAATCCAGGTCTGATAACAACTAGTATGCCTATAAAACCAACAACAAGTGCTGTTGTTCTGTGAAATTTTATCACTTCTCCTAACAATATTACTGCAAGTAAAGTTGTAAATAATGGTGTAGTAAAACCTATTGCAGCAGCTTTTTCAAGATGCAGTGTTCCAATTGCTGTAAACCAGCTTATCATTGAATAAACATTTATTGAGCCCCTTAAAAACTGGAGTTTAATACTCTTTGTTTTCCAAGATTCATTATTACTAAAAAACATAAATGGTAAAATAATAAGCACGCCAAAAAAACATCTGTAAAAAGCTATTATAAAAGGATTTAAGTCTAAAGATAATTGCTTAATACCAGAGACCATTATTGCTGCGGAACCTGTGCTTATTAAAGAAAGTACTACTACAATAATTTTATTTTTAGATGAGTATGATAAAATATTCATAATGAGAGCTAAAATGTTATGTATTTAAAAACACAACAGAAAGAATCGAATAGCTTAGATTAAATATATCTAATTCTAGTTATTTTTCAATTTAAACAAAGTAGAATTATTAAAATAATTATTCCTCTTAGAAATTTTTTTTAACTTAGGATCTCTGACGTTTTATTTGAACATTAGAAAGGGACATCTTCTAAACCCCACTCCTCTTTTTTGATTATATGTTTATTTTTTGTAGAAAATTGGTCTATAATATTAATTTCCGTATTAATTTTCATAGCATGGGTGGATTTTAGTTATAAGTTGGATAAGATTGAAAAAAATACTAGAATAGAGAAAAAGGAATAATAATTAAATCCATGAGAGAATTTTATAAAGATAAATATAGATTAAAAGGAAAAGCATATACCTATGTTGTGTGTGCTATAATAATCTTCGTCATAGTGTTGTTTTTAATTTATTTATTTTGAAATCTAATGTCAATTTTTACCACTCCATTCCTTGACAGTCTTTGTATATTCAGGAAAATATCCAGATATCACACTCAATTCAAAAGAGGATAGAATTGAAGTGTTAGGTTCCCTTTCCAACAGGAATTTAAAACTAAATTCAATTAATTCCTTTTTGCTTGCTTTTCCATTTGTCAAATTTTGATGAACGTCATCAGTCAGGGTCACATTATGACTTGTTGGGTTTTTTGCGTTTACAGTAACCTGAAATTCTTCATCTGATAATTCTTTAATCAAAATCGTCATAAATTTTCCATTATACTCATATTATTTTAAAGTTCATAGACCTCCCAATTAGTTTTGTTTGAAACTCTATCGTATAAGGATTTTGCTCTTAAATTATCACTACGAGTTATCCATCTAACCAAACCCCATCCTTTATTTGTAGAAATTGTTTTTAGTTTTGAAATTATCTGTTCACCAATTTTTAAACCCCTAAATTCAGGTGAAACAAACAAATCATCTAAAAAACCAATATCCTTTCCTCTTAACGGACTTGGCATTCTTCTGTAATGAGCAAAGGCAACTATTTTTTCTTCAAACTCACAAATCAATCCATTGAGTTCGTGCTGTTCATCTGTCAACCAACTCCATACGGTATTTAATATAGTCTGTGTCATTTCAACTTTATAAAAATCAGCATAACCGTGATAGAGTTTTTGCCAGTCTTCTTTATCATTAAGTTTGATACTTCTAATAAATGTTGTGTTCATTAGACAATTTATAACATAGCACGAAGTCTCATGCAAAAGCCCTGCAAAAATGTTAAATTCCTTACACGAAGAATTACACGAAGTTATCTATAGAAGATGTAACTGAACATCTAAAGAAACATAAACCATTTCTTTTTGCTGAAGATTTAAGAAAAAAGTAGGACAGTTAGGGACTGTCCCTTACATGTCCCAATCTATATTTAGATACTCCAATTCTTGATGTTGGTGCTGGAACAGGTTTAGTTGGTGAATTGCTATATAGAACAGGTAATAAAAAAATAATTGGAATAGACATATCTTCAGAAATGTTGGAACAAGCAAAATTAAAAAGATGTTACTCTTCCTTAATAGAAGCAGATGTTACAAAAAAAGTTCCAATAAAAAATAATTCTATTGGAGCTGTTGTAAGTGCTGGAACTTTTACTCATGGACATATTGGACCGAATGCTTTTGATGAACTTTTGCGTATTACAAAACCTGGAGGATTATTTGTTTTATCCATTAATTCAAAAGTATTTACAAAAGGTGGTTTTCAAGAAAAGTTTTTTAGAATTAAAAACAATATTTCTGCCCCTGTGTTTAATGAATTTAATGCTCATGGTGAACATAAAGATAAAAAATTTAATGAAATAAAAATATTTGCATCTATTTTTCGCAAAAAATTTTTTTAAGCAACAGAATATCCTTTTGATTTAATTCTCACTTAAACCTAAAAAATGTTCTTTAATGCTTTTTGAAAGTGCTAACAAATCATATCCACCCTCTAAAAATGATATTACCCTTCCTTGAGAATGTGTGTTTGCTATCTCTATTATCATCTTTGTTATTTGATTATAATTTTCTGATTCTAGATTAATATTTGCTAGAGGATCTCTTTTATGCGCGTCAAAACCAGCTGATATTAATATTATTTCAGGTTTAAATTTATCAATATTGTCTAAAATTCTATTTTCTAAAATTCTTATAAAATCTTTTCCATCTGTTCCTGCTTCAATTGGAGCGTTAAAGATATTACCAGTTCCAACTTCTTTTTGTAAACCTGTTCCTGGAAATAATGGATGCTCGTGAATAGATCCGTAAGCAACAGTTTTATCTTGACAAAAAATTTCTTGCGTACCATTTCCATGGTGAACATCAAAATCTATTATTCCAATTTTTTTTATTTTATGTTTTTTTTGTAAATATTTAGCAGCAACTGCAACATTATTTACAAAACAAAATCCATTTGCTCTAACAGTTTCTGCATGATGACCAGGCGGTCGAACAGCACAAAATACTCTTTTTTCATTATCAATAATAAGACTATTTGCTGCAGCAATCCCTGCTCCACAGGACCTTAATATTGCGTTTTTACTATTAGAACACAAAAATGTATCAGCGTATGATTCTTTTTCTACCCCCACTAAACCAAAATTTGGAATTAATGAAAAAATATTGTGTATATGTGTTACTGGATGAGCCAGACAAATATCGTCAACAACTGCTAATGGTGCTTTTTTAATTTCTATATCAATACAACTTATATCTTGAATAGATTTTAGAATAACCTGTAAACGTTCTTTTTTTTCTGGATGATTTGGACCATTATCTTTCAGCAAACAGTCCTGATGGGTATAAACAATTATTTTTTTCATTAATTCTTCTTAAACTTATTTTATCAATTTCAAAAATTATTATCCTTATTCATATAGATACATAAAATTAAAGCTAAAAATACCTTAAAACATTAAATTGGTATATAAAGTTTTTGCATAAAGTTTTTATAAAATGTTATATTGGGATCTTAGAAAAAATTTTGTTAATTACAAAGCTCCCTGCTTCTATTTATGAAAATAAATTATTCAAAAATCTTAAAAAAGAACATGATCAATGTTTTAAAGGATGTTTTAACAAATATAAAAAATAATGGCTTACAAGAAGGTCATCATCTATATATAACATTTAAAACGAACGACAAAAAAGTAATTATTCCTCAATGGTTGTTAGATGAATTTCCAAGTGAAATGACAATAGTTATTCAACATGAATATTGGAATTATGATATCGCAAATGATCATTTTACAATAACGCTATCCTTTAATGATATTAAAGCAGATTTAATTGTTCCTTTTAGTTCTGTAATATCTTTTGCAGATCCTTATGCTAATTTTGGATTAAAATTAATTCAAGATAAAGTATTAGACAATAAAAACAATAATAAAACAAAACAAAAATTAAAAACTAAAGGATATACAAAAAAAGATAATATAATCGAACTTAACAAATTTTGAAATTAATTTAAAGAAAATATTTGTTAGTTATTTTGTTACTCTCATATTCGATAATAAAAGGTTTTCCAGTTGGTATTTCTGCTGTTGAGATTGTTTTGGTAGTATAAATATTTAATATTAGAAATAATGCTCTCAAAGAATTTCCGTGTGCAGATAATAGAATATTTTTTTCATCTTCCAAATCCTTTTTCATAGTATTCTCAAAATACGGTTTAACTCTTTCAACAACACTCTTTAGACTTTCGCCACCCGGGGGATTAACATCGTATGAACGTCTCCAAATGTGAACTTGTTCTTTTCCGTATTTTTCAGCTGTCTCTTGTTTGTTTAGACCTGTAAGATCTCCGTAATCTCTTTCATTTACTGCTATATTTTTTATAATCACTAATTCATCATTATTGAATAAATGATCGTAATTTGCCTCTTTCATAGCAATGATGGCTGTATCAATAGCTCGTTTAAGGCCACTAGAGTATACTTTATCAATAGGTATTTTTTTTTCTTTTATAAGTCTTCCAGACTTCTTGGCTTCTGATATTCCATTTTCCGATAATTCGATATCTTTCCAACCAGTAAAGCGATTTTCTAGATTCCACTGGCTTTGGCCGTGGCGCAATAGTACTAGTTTGCTCATATATATATTTTCTTATCTTAATATTTAGTAAATGATATAAGAACATAGATTGATAATATTTTTTATCTAATATGAAAAGAAAAAGAATTGAAAATGACTCTCTAGGTCCCAGAAAAATTGATTCCAAAAGATTATGGGGGGCTCAAACACAGCGTTCGCTTGAAAATTTTAAAATTGGTCATGAAATAATGCCTAAAGAAGTGATCGTTGCTTTAGGTTTTCAAAAAAAAGCTGCAGCATTAGCCAATATGAAATTGGGCATTTTAAGTAATAAAATCGGCAAAGCGATCACCAAAGCTTGTGATCATATAATTAATTTAAAATTCATTAATGAATTTCCTTTAAAAGTTTGGCAAACAGGATCAGGTACACAGACCAATATGAATGCAAATGAAGTTATAAGTAATTATGCTATTAAAATATTAAAAGGGAAGATTGGATCCAAAAATCCTGTGCATCCTAATGATCATGTAAATTTGTCTCAGTCTTCAAATGATACATTTCCAACAGTTATGCATATCGCATCTAATGTATTGTTAGAAAAAAAATTAATTTTGAGCCTTGATTCTTTGATTAAAGAATTAAAAAATAAATCTCAACAATTTAATAGAATAATTAAAATTGGAAGAACTCATACTCAAGATGCTACTCCTATTACTCTTGGACAAGAATTTTCTGGATACCTTGAGCAAATAAAAAACAATAAAAATAGATTATTAAACGCAAAAAAAGAATTATGTTTTTTAGCCCAAGGAGGAACAGCTGTTGGTACTGGCATAAATGCCCCTAAAAACTTTGATAAAGTTTTTTGTGAATATCTTTCAAAACTAACAAAAACTAAATATTTGCCAGCTCCAAACAAATTTGAATCAATTGCATCTCATGATTCTTTAGTAAGTTTATCGGCAGTTCTAAATACTCTATCAGTATCTTTACTTAAAATAAGTAATGATATTCGTTTTTTAGCTTCAGGTCCACGATCAGGGTTGGGTGAGCTTCAGCTTCCTGAAAATGAACCAGGATCTTCCATTATGCCTGGAAAAATAAATCCAACACAAATTGAGGCCTTATCTATGGTTTGTGCAAAAGTAATGGGAAATCACACAAGTATCTCTATAGCTGGATCACAAGGTCACTTTGAATTAAATGCATTTAAACCACTAATTATTTATAATATTATTCAATCCATTAATTTATTATCTGATTCTATCGAGAGTTTTAATAAAAAATGTTTAAAAGGCATTAAAGCAAATAATAAGCGTATTAGTAAAAACCTAAACAACTCTTTAATGCTCGTTACTGCTCTAAATAATTATATTGGTTATGATAATGCTGCAAAAATAGCTAAAAAAGCTTTTAAAGAAAATATAAGTTTGAGAGAATCCGCAAATAAATTAGGAATTTTATCAAAAAAAGAATTTGATCGAATAGTTCAGCCTAAAAAAATGATATAAAGAAATTAAATTATCTCAAAATTTGAATGGTCAGACAAAAGTTTATTTAAAAGTTGATTGTTTAAAAAATGGCCGGATTTTTTTCCACTAAAATATCCTTGAATTGGATAGCCTGCCAAATATAAATCTCCTATCGAATCCAAAATTTTATGACGAACAAATTCATCTTTAAAACGTAATCCACCTTTATTAAGTATACTGTTATCTCCAACGACTACGGCATTTTCTAAACTTCCACCTAAAGCATATCCTTTTTCTCGGAGCTTCTGAACATCTTTTTCAAATCCAAATGTTCTTGCAGAAGCAACATCACTTTTATAATTACCATTAATAAGTTGTAATTGGCATAATTGGCTGTTGATTAAATGACTATCAAAAACTATTTCAAAATCAATAGAAAAATAATTAGATGGTAATATTTTAACTAAACTTTCACCGTTAGATACTTCAACTTTCTTTATTATTTTTAATATTTTTCGGTATTCATCTTGTTTTACTAAGCCAGCTTTTTCAAATAATTCTACAAAAGGTTTTGAGCTTCCATCCATAATGGGGACTTCAGGTCCATCAATTAATATTAAAGCATTATCTATGTGCATTCCTGATAAAGCGCTCATAAGATGTTCTATTGTAGATACTGAGACGTCTCCATTAGAAATAGTGGTTGATAGGGTGGTTGATGAAACATTGTGCCATAGTGCCATTATCAATGCATTTTTATTAACGTCTTTAACATCAGTTCTTAAAAAATTAATACCAGAGTTAACCTCACTTGGCTTAATAGTTATATGAGATTTTTTTCCTGAATGTAATCCTATGCCGGAAAACGAAATTTCATTTTTTATTGTTTTTTGTTTTTGTTTGTAAAAAGTTGTAGCAATCATTGACTAATAAAAAGTGCTGTAAAACAGCACTTTTATGAATATATTTTTTTATACAGTTATACAATTAACTGAATATTACTGATTATTTCTTTACGAAAAGCCGATTTAATTAGCTTGTCTCCTTAAAAAAGTTGGAATATCTAAGAGCTCCTCATCAGATTCTTGATTGAAATCCTCATCAGTCTCTTTTGCTTCTGGATCAAACGAATTTTCAACTATCTCTTGCTCAGAAGCGACATTATCATCTTCTAGTTGATTTTCAAACATAGGTTCCTTTTTTTGGTTCTTTGTAATGTTTGTTGCACTCTCACTAGATGATTGTTCTTCAATATTGTCAAAAAGACTGAGTTTTCTAACAGATGTTTTTGTTTCAATCTGGTCAGATTCGTTCTCATTCAATTCCGATGAACCTGAAACCTCAATATTTGAAATGATTTCAGAATCATCTTTTTTATCAAGATTTGCAGTTAGATCATTATTTTCAATTTTGGCCTCAACTGATATTTCTTGATTATTTTCTCCATTCATTACATCTTCTTCAATGTTTGCAGCAATTTCTTCATTAGTATAATCAATATTAGTATCTTCAGTATCCGAAGAATCTTCTTCTCCTAATGAGCTTTCCTCAATATGATTTTCATTGATTTCTTCGATTTCTTCAGTGATTTCATTTTCTTCAGATAAGGAATTAAAATTAGAATTTAAATCTGCATCACTATTCGTAAAGTTATCTCTTTTTTCTTCGCTCGATGTTTGCTGGTACACAGAATTATTAATCAACAAACTTGATGATGAATCTAAAGATTTTGGTGATACTGCGTTGTTTAGATCTATGCCAGTTGCAACAATGCTTACTCTAACAACTCCTTCTAAACGATCATCGCATGTTGTGCCATATATAATATTTGCACTTTCATCAACTTCTTGCTTAATTCTATTGGCAGCTTCATCTACTTCATATAAAGTTATATCATTGCCGCCAGTAATATTTATAATTAAACCTTTTGCTCCTTTAAGAGATACGTCGTCAATCAAAGGATTGGCGATTGCGGCTTCTGCAGCTGCAACAGATCTTCCTTCACCAGATGCTTCTCCGGTTCCCATCATTGCTTTTCCCATTTCACTCATAACTGTCTTTACATCAGAGAAGTCTAGATTAATTAAACCTGGCTGAACCATTAGATCCGTCACTCCTCTTACACCCGCATATAAAACATCATCAGCCATTTTAAATGCATCTGCAAAAGTAGTTTTCTCATTAGCTATTCTGAATAAATTTTGATTTGGTATAACCAGAAGAGTGTCAACATATTGTTGAAGTTCTTCCAGGCCTTTTTCAGCCAATTTCATTCTTTGAGTTCCTTCAAAATGAAAGGGTTTTGTAACTACGCCTACAGTAAGAATTCCTTTTTCTCTAGCTAATTTTGCAATAATAGGTGAGGCCCCAGTTCCCGTACCACCACCCATTCCAGCTGCAATAAACAACATATGGCTACCTTCAAGCATTTCGCTTATTCCATCTATTGCTTCTTCTGCAGCTTTTTTCCCTACATCTGGACGCATACCTGCCCCAAGACCTCTGGTATTTTTTATGCCTAGTTGAATTTTTTTCTTACAATTTGAAATTTGTAGTGCTTGAGCATCCGTGTTAGCAATTAAAAATTCAACCCCTTCAAGATTTGAGTTCATCATATTATTAACTGCATTTCCTCCTGATCCTCCAATACCCAAAACAGTTATCTGAGGACGTAGATTTGGGCCTACATCTGGTATAGAAATATTTATTGTCATGTAATCTTCTCCGCCGTTTTTATTATTTAATTAACGTTTTGTTGTCGAAATCGTCAATGAATTAAATTATATATTGTATGTTTTATCTATATATATTGATCAAGCCAAGAAGAAAAACGACTTAAAACAGTGTTTTTTTTGTATTTTTCTTCATTTCTTAGGAATTCAATTTCAAAATCTGATTTATTGAAAAGAATTGTTCCAATGGTTTGAGAAAATTGAGGATTTATGAATTTATTATCCAATCCTTTGATTGATAATGGCATACCAATTCTAACATTGCTATCAAAAATGTCTCTAGCATATTCATCTATACCTTCTAGTATGGCGCCCCCACCTGTTAAAATTAAATTTCTTATATGTTTCTTGTGAAAATTATATTCTTTTAATTTTTGCCAAATCAACTCCAAGGTTTCTTCAGCTCTTGGTTTTATAATTGAATTTATAGTACTTCTGTTAATTTGCTTAAATTTTGACGGTTCATTACTCATAGGGATTTCTATAAGTTCATATTCATCACTAGGTGAAGATATAACAGAACCATAAAGAGTCTTAAGTCGTTCTGCGCTTTCTACATTTGTTGAAACTCCTCTTGCAATATCATTAGTAATATTTTTTCCCCCTACATTAATAGCATCCATAAAAATAAGTTTTTCATTTTCAAAAAGCGCTATGGATGTTGAGGATGCTCCTAAATCAATGCATATTGCTCCTAAGAGTTTATCATCAGGAGTCAGTGTAGCTAATGATGAAGAAAGAGGTGTTGGTACGTAATTTTCAATATGAATGTTTAAATTTTTAAACAGAGTTGAAAGTGTATTCGTATAATTTTTTTTAACTGCAAATTTGTAAAAATTTAATTTTAAATTATCACCGAATGTTCCTATAGGGCTATTCGAAAAAAATTTGTTGTCAATTTCATAACTTGAAATAAATTTTTGAATAACATCGTAATTTTCAATAACGTCAAGAATATCAGATTGATTTACCGCTTTTTTTAAATGCAAATCACTAATCATTTTGCCTGAAACATTGATTACAGATTCACTAAATATAGAAGAAGATTCAATAGCGGGAAGGTTAAGATTTACGGATTTTATATCTGTTTGAGATTCTTTAGCTGCTTCACTTATTGTTTTGTGTATCTCATCCTTTAATGAAACTAAATTAGTCACCATACTTTTATTAACATATGTATTAGAATTACTTATAAAAGATAAAATTTTTTTTGATCCATCAGTTTTAATGTCACATACGATTGATGAAATTTTTGAATTACCTATATCAATTCCAACTTTGATCATTTTATTGTTTTAAATTTTATAACTATTTGTTTGGGAATCCTTAAGTCAATCATTTCAATTTCTGCCAACTCTTGATTAGAAACGTTTTTATAAAATTTATCATAATTATTAAATGAATCTAAAATATTGTTTTCAGGTAATTTTATATTAATACCATTTCTAAGCTCAACATCCCACCTTCTATTGTTTACAAAAAAAGCTTTTATAATTTCGTTCCGAAACAATAATGGTAATGAATTAAAAAAAATATTTGCATTAAATAAAGAATTACTACCCTCAAATATTATTAGATGAAGATATAAGTTATAATTTGAATTTACAGAATCGATTATTTTTCCATTCTCATCAAACAACAAGTTATCTTCACCATTAAAATAAATCCCAACTGGAATTGACTCAACAATATTTACATTAATAGTATTTTTATAGTCACTTTTTATTGTAAAATCTTTTATCCACTTATTTTGATGTAAGTTTTTAGAAATTTTTTTAATTGGAATCAAAAATATTGAATTACCATAATATTTAGTAAAATTTTTTTCAATTTCATTAGGTTTAATATTAATTAATTTATTTATGTTAACTTTAGTAAAAGAGTAGCCATAGTTTTTAGAAAATTTTTCAATATTTTTAGCAAATACCTTATTTATAGTATTAAATTTGTCAGCATCATAATAAATAAAAATCAATACAACAATAAACACGATAAATGCAGTAAATCTGATGATGGAATATGCATTAGTTTTTTTTTTATTTATTCTATTTTTAGTCACAAGGAAGATTCTATAATTTTTTTTATAAGTGTATCAAAGTCAATATTATTATGACTCAGTTGCTCAGGAACTAAAGAGATAGGTGTCAATCCTGGTTGAGTATTGATTTCAAGAAAATAAATATTTTTTTCATCAAAGAGAAAATCAGATCTGCTAATTCCCTTACATCCCAACTCATCATGAACAATCTTTGCAAAAAATAAACATTGTTTATACATTTTTTTTGGTAATTTTGCTGGTAAGATATGTTTGGATAATCCTTTGATATATTTTGCTTTATAATCAAAAAATTTACGTGAAGAAAAAATTTCAGTTACTTCTACTGCTTGCGTAGTTTTTTTATTTTCATATACGCTAACAGTTAACTCTCTACCACGAATATATTTTTCAATCATTAGTTTGTTATGATTTTTATATCTATTTATTTCATTATCATAATTCAAAAAAAACTTACTAATATCACTCTTTGAATTGAATATCTTAACTCCAAAACTAGAGCCACTTGATACCGGCTTTAATACAAACGAATTTAACTTATTATATATTTTATATAATAGATTAATTTTAATCTGATTTCTTTCAAGAATTATTGATTCAATGGTGACAACTTCACTATTTTTAATTTTTAATTTAGTTAAATTTTTATCAAATCCTATTTTTGAGGCTTTAGAATCTGAATGCGTATAAGAAATTTTGTATTTTTCAAGAATTTTTTGTATTGTGCCATCTTCGCCATAAGTTCCATGAAGAGCATTAAAACATAAAAAATTTTTGTCATATAGTTTGATTTTTTCAGAAAAATTTTTTGGATTTACCTTAAGAACTTCAAATTTTATTTTCATTCTTTTCAAAGATTTTTGAACTTCTTTAGAAGTTCTTAAAGATATTTCATGCTCTTCATTAAAACCTCCTTCCAAAACTAAAATCTTTTTCATTAATGAGCATCTCCAACTATCTTTATTTCCCAATCAAGCATAATTTGAAATTTGTTGTAAACTTTTTCAATAATTAGTTTTCCCAAATCTTCAATTTGACCTGCTGTTGCATTATCAGTATTAATCAAAAAGTTAGCATGTTTACTGCTTACAACAGCATTCCCTACTTTTAAACCTTTGCATCCTGCCAAATCAATCAACTCTGCTGCGTAACTTCCAGTAGGATTCTTGAAAGAACTTCCGCTAGTTTTTGTTTTAATTGGTTGGGAATATTCTCGATTATTTTTAATAATCTTTAATTCTTCCTCAATCTCTTTCTTATCCCCAAACTCAACATTGAATGCAGCACTGATTACTATATCGTTATCTGATATATTTGATTTTCTATACGACAATTCTAATTCATCATTCTCAATAATTATTTTTTTTCCATTATTTTTCATTACTGTTGCACTGAAAAGAACATCTCTGGTCTCTGATCCAAAGCATCCCGCATTCATTTTGATAGCACCTCCAAGACTTCCTGGTATGCCTGAAAAAAACTCTAAATTTCTTATAGAATTTACGTAAGCAAATTTAGCTAAGTTAACATCAAGAATACTTGCTCCTGTTATAATTTTATCATTTTCAATAAATAAATTGTTAAATGATTTTCCTAATTTAATAATCAATCCCTTGAATCCCCCATCTCTTATTAAAAGATTTGATCCATTGCCAACAACCAAAAAAGGCGTATTACCAATATTATTTAATATTATCTCAAGTTCGTTTTCATCACTAATTACACAATAAATGTCAGTTTTCCCACCAGCCCTAAACCAAGTTAATCTAGAAATATCGTAATCAAACAAAAATTTACTATTTAATTTTTTTGAAATCTCTAGAATTTTTTCGTACATTATTTTCCTTAATCAATTTATGAGCTTTATGTGTAATGGATCCAGCTCCCATAAAAACTATTAAGTTATTATCATCATAAAATGAAGATAAGATTTTATTTATATCGTCATTTTCTTTAATATAGAAAACTTGTTGGTTTTTTTTCCTAAGATCCTTTACAATATTCTTTGAGTTTATTTTTTTTATTGAATTTTCACCTGCTGCATAAATATCCAATAAATAGAGTATATCAATTTTGTTTAATACTTTAATAAAATCACTATACAGATCTCTTGTGCGCGAAAATCTATGAGGTTGAAAAAGTACAATTATTTTTTTTTCTGCAATATGTTTTGCAATTTCATAACTAGCTTTAATTTCAGTAGGATGATGAGCATAATCATCATAAATAAAAGATTTCTTTATTTTTCCAAGAAAAGTAAATCTTCTTTCCACTCCTTTAAAAGTCCCAAGAGACTTTTGTATATTTTTAATTGAAATACGTAATAGCATTGCTGCAATAATTGCAGAAGTTGCGTTTAAAACATTATGCACTCCTAAAAGATTTATGTAAAATTTATAAATTCCGAAATAATGCGGAATAGTATTTTTTTCTATATAGATAGAAAATTTTGATTTCATATCACCATATTTAATATCCAATATTTGAACATTTGCTTCTTTATCTTTGAGGGCGTATGTAATGATTTTTCTCGTATTAATTTTCTTTGACAATTTTTTTAAATTGTTATTATCAATACAAATTATTGAATATCCATCAAATGGTAGGTTTGTAATGAATTTTTGAAAAGAATTAACTAGGCTGCTTTTTGTTTTATAATAATCTAAATGTTCAATATCGATATTGGTTATAATATTAATTTTATGTGGTAATCTCAAAAAAGATCCGTCGCTTTCATCAGCTTCAACCACTATCCATTTGCCAAGCCCCATTCTATTGTTCTTTGAATATGCATTAATAATTCCTCCATTTATTATTGTGGGATCCAATTTTGCATTTTCCAATATGGTTCCGACTAGACTTGTTGTTGTAGTTTTCCCGTGTGATCCTGCTACGGCAATTGCGTTTTTATTTCTCATCAATTCAGCTAACATTTCTGCTCTACTCACAAGAGGAATTGATAATTCTTTGCATTTTTGTATCTCTGGATTTGATTGTCCTATCGCAGAAGAAAACACAGCGGCTGATATATTATTTATATTTGATTTTTTATGACCTTGATATATCTTTACTCCCCTATCTTTTAATCTTTTTATTGTGGAATTAAAAACAAGATCACTGCCTTGAATAATATATCCCTGGTCCAACATAAGTTCAGCAATTCCTGACATTCCTATTCCCCCGATACCGATGAAATGAATAATGAAATTTGAATTTTTTTTGTTTAAATTCATTTAAAAACTTTATTTAACATTAATTTATTAGCATCTAAAATTTTTATCTGTTGTAAATTTTTTATAATTGATATTCTTTGATCAGCATTATCAAATAATCTTTTAAATGCGAAATATGCTTTATCCGAATCTAAATCTTTTTCTTCAACCAATTGTGCGGCATGCTTATTCGTCAAATATTTTGCATTAATATATTGATGATTATAAATAGAATGAGGTAATGGAATTAAGATTGATGGTATTTGTGATTGAATAATATCATTTATTGTACCAGCACCAGATCTGGCAACTACAAAATCACTTGAATCTAATATTTTACAAATATTAAAAAAGAAATTTTTTAACTCATATTCAACGCCTAAATCATTTAATTCATTTTTTATTTTGTTGGCTTGTTTATTTGAGCATTGCATTAAGATTGATAATTTTCTATAATAATTATTTGGTAATTTTTTAATTATCTTTAAAAAGCCATCGTTTAGATTTAATGATCCTTGACTTCCTCCAAATATTAAAATTTTTAATTTTTTATCTTTAACAATATTAATGCTTCTTTTTTTAAAAATTATTTTATTGTCATTTGGCAAGCCTACATGATATATTTTTTTTGTATAGCGTGATTTTAGATTTATTATATTATCAAAATTAATAAAAATATTATTTGAAAAAGGTGCAAAAAATAAATTAACTTTTCCAATAATTGAATTTTGTTCATGCAAATATATTTTTGTCATTCTCAGTGCTTTTAAAAACAGTGCTACGGTTAAAGGCGTAAATGATGCGTAACTTCCAAAACCAAAGCAATGAGATGGCCTAATTTTAAAAAGATAATAAAATGATTGTATTAAACCATATAATAAAAGAAAAATTGACTTTAGTTTATATAGTGTATTCCCGGAAAAATGAGCAGAGCTTATACATAAAACTCTTCCTTTAAACTGACCTGCATACTTCAATCCTCTTTTATCTAAAAATAGCGTGCAGTTGTAATTACAATCAATTAGATAATTACCATAATTTACTGCTGGAATTACATGGCCTCCCGTACCGCCTGCAAATAATACTAAATAATCAATTTTCATTTCTTTTGTTTAGTTAATGATAATAAAAAACCAAATAATATTGAGCTTGAAATCATAGAAGATCCTCCGTAACTGATAAATGGCAAAGTCATTCCTTTTGTAGGTATTATGCCTAAAGTACTAAAAATGTTAATTAAGGACTGCAATCCATATGAACAAATCAAACCTACAATAGCAATAATCACATAAGGTTCTTTATATTTCAGTAATTGCAATAAAAATCTAATAATAAGAATAAGTATTAATAAAATTATAAGTGAGCAGAATATAAATCCAAGTTCTTCTCCTGCTACTGCAAATATAAAATCTGTATTGGCATCTGGAATTTTTTCTTTTAATACTCCTTGGCCAGGACCTTTGCCAAAAAAACTACCTGATTTGAATGCTTTTAAACTTAAGTCAATTTGATATCTATCAGCAGAAGGATCAAAAAAATCATTTATTCTCTTATTGACATGATCAAAAACGTAATAAGATGTCACTGATAATGCCAAAAGCATTACAAAAAAAACTGTAACTAATAATATAGATAAGCCTGCAATAAACAATTGACAAAAAAATGATGCGGATAACAAAAAAGTCATCCCGAAATCAGGTTGCAAAATAATTAATCCAACTAAAACAAAAAAAGAAAAAAATAATATATTTAAGTATATTTTTTTACCCTCAATGCCTTTGCACAAAAACCAAGCGCTTAACATTAAGAAAAAAGGTTTAATAAACTCTGAAGGCTGAATACTTATATTGATTATTTTAATCCATCGTTTAGATCCTTTAATCTCATAATCCAGCAATAAAATACTAATAAGTAAAATTGTAAAGATTATCAATCCAACTAAAGACAATCTCCTTAAAGATTTAATATCCATAGAAGAAATTATGATCATCAATATGATTGCTGATGCCGAATATAAAAGATGTTTGTTAAAAAAAGTAAAATCCTTATTAATTGAATACGACAAAATTAGACCTATAGTGATAATTGATAATATTATAATAAAATTGAATTTATTAATTTCATTCCACCATTTTGAAAGAAATTTAACCATCTATGTATATTTATTCATTTCTTTCATTACGAATTCTTTAAATTTATTTCCTCTATCTTCAAAATTATTAAATTGATCAAAAGATGAACAACCTGGAGAAAAAATAATTGTGGATTTAATTTTAGAGCTACGTACTTCAATAAAAATTTCTTTTAATGCATCTGCCAAATTAAATGATCTTTTTGAATCAATTGAACTATTTAGTTGTTTATAAATAAAATCCGAAGATTCTCCAATTATATAGCATTTTGTAATATTTTTTTTAAAATTAATTAAAGATGAAAAATTTTTTTCTTTTGCCCGTCCTCCTAGTATCAAATATATATTTTTGTATTTGGAAATTGATTTTATAGTTGAATCGAGATTAGTAGCTTTGCTGTTATTAATCACTTCAAGATTATTATTATTAATTATCCTCTCCAAACGATGAGGCAAACCTATAAAACTACCAATTATTTCTAAAAAAATCTTTACATCCAGCCCAAGAATTTGAGAAACTGTATAAGCTGCAAGTATATTTTGTGAATTAAACTTTCCAGTAAGTGATTGTGATATTTTGTTAATGATTGTTATCTTTTTATCAAAAAAATATTGATCATAGATTTTGTTATCAATGAAAAAAACACCTTTTTTAATTGGTTTTGATGTTGATATAGGAATATTATTTAGATTTTTTGAGGAGCAAAAAATATCTCTACAATAATCATCATCAGTAGAAATAATGTTATAGTTTTCTTTGTTGTTGTTTAATATATTCTTCTTTGCGCGTATATAATTTTCAATAGTGCTATATCTGTCTAAATGATCATAAGATATATTTAATAAGATTGATATGTGAGAGCAAAAACTTGGGGCAGATTCTAATTGAAATGAGCTTAATTCAATCACATGATAATTAGAATCATCATTTATATTCTTAAAATCTACAAGAGGTCTGCCAATATTTCCACCAACAAAACAATTGAGTTTGTTTGATTTAATCACATCGCCAATTAATTTTGTAGTTGTTGATTTTCCATTTGTTCCTGTAATGGCTATAACCTTTTGATTTGATAATAATTTTGAATAAAACTCTAGATCCCGATAAAGATTAATTTTTTTATCGCGTAATCTTGATATTTTTTTATCATTTAAAGAAATTCCTGGCGTTATAAAAGCTTCTTTTACTTTTAATAAACTTAAATCTTCAGGATGTTTAAAAACTATATCTTTAAAAGTTAAAGAAATTTTCTGTCTTTTTTTTTCATTATCATCCCAAGCAATAAATGACTCACTAGTCTTGGAAAGATGATTTATTAAAGATAGGCCACTTTTATTTAAACCATAAATATACTTCATTAATGATAAATCATTTACCTTATTTTTAGTGTAGCTAAACCAATCAAGGCCAAAACGATTGTTATAATCCAAAATCTAATAACAATAGTTGATTCTGCCCAACCTTTTTTTTCAAAATGATGGTGTAATGGTGCCATTTGAAAAATTCTTTTTCCTGTAAATTTGAAACTAATGACCTGAACTATAACTGATAAAGTTTCTAAGACAAAAAGACCTCCAACAATAGCTAATACAATTTCATGTTTTGTCATAATAGAAAGAGTACCAATCCCCCCTCCGAGCGATAAAGAACCTGTGTCCCCCATAAATACTTTTGCAGGTGGTGCATTAAACCATAAAAAACCAAGTGCTGATCCAATTATTGATCCACAAAAAACTGATAACTCACCACTTCCTTCAATGTAATTTATTTGCAAATATTCTGAAAAATTTATATTTCCTGAAACATAAGCGATAAAAGCAAAAGTTGTTGCCACAATCATCACAGGCACAATTGCTAATCCATCCAAGCCATCAGTAAGATTTACAGCATTTGCTGAACCAACAATAATAAAGATACCAAATATGAAAAAAAACATTCCTAAATCAATTATTAAATTCTTAAAAAATGGAAAATTAATCGTGCTATTTAAATTTTCAGGCATTGTTCTGTAGATTAAAAAAATAATAATAAAGGCTAGAACAATTTGTAAAATAATCCGAGTAGAAGCTTTAAGTCCATAACTGCTTTTAGAATATATTTTCTTATAATCATCTAAAAAACCAACTAAACCAAAAGCTATACATGCAAATAAAGAAATCCAAACATAAAAATTTGTAAATCTTGCCCACAAAAAAAATGATGTAATAATACTGGCCAAGATTAAAATACCGCCCATAGTTGGGGTGCCTGCTTTTTCAAATAAATGTCTTTCTGGACCATCTGACCTAATAGGTTGTCCTGTTGGCTGAATACTCGATAAAAATGTTATTATCATTTCACCAAATATGAGTGAGAAAAAAAGAGATGTTAAAACTGCAGCACCTGCTCTAAAACTAATATAATTAAATAAATTAAAAAATGTAAAATATTGAGTGTACGTTTCAGCAAGATAGACAAACAATTGATATTACTCCTTATTCGCGTTTAACATATTAGCCAACTTATTCACTTTTGTTGAGTTAGATCCTTTAATTAATATTATGTCATCATTATGTATATTTTTTTTTAAAAATTGCATAATTTCATTTTCATCCAATAAACAATTAATGTGATCAGTTTCAGTTTTCATTTTATTTAGAAGTGACCTAAATAAGTCTCCGCATAATATTGCATTCTCAAATTTATAATATAAAATTTGCTTGATTATATCTTGGTGATACATTTTAGATAATTTACCTAATTCATTCATTTCCCCAAGAATTATATATTTTTTTTGAGTGTTCTGTAATTCTAATTCATAGAAATAATCTATACAAATTTTCATTGTAACAGGACTTGCATTATAGCTTTCATCAATAAAGAATATTTTTTTATCATCTACAAAAACCTCATTCATCAATCCTCTGCCCTCAATCCTAGGAATACTTTTAACTTTTTTATAAAATGTTTTAAGAGGTAAATTATTATGCTCAAATATTGCCAAACAAATTACTGCATTATAAATTTGATGATAATAATCTGTATCAAAATCAATTTTATATGATTCTTTATTTTTTTTAACTTTAATAATCATATTTTTCTTATTAGTTTTATTAATTTCTTGAATACAATAGTTTGAATTAGTTTTTCTACCCACAGTAAGTATTTTAGAAATTTTCATTTTTTTTGCTTGATCGTAAAGAAATAATTCATCACTGTTTGAATTCGGAAGTATTAGTAATTCTATCTCAGGATTAAATTTTAGATTAAATACATCTGATTTTTCTATAGCTATATTTCTTGTACTTTTGAAACTTTCAAGATGTGTTGGGAATATATTTGTAACAATGACTTGTTGCGGCATTATAATTGAAGTTAATTTTCCAATTTCATAAAAATTATTTGTCCCAATTTCAAATAATGCAAAATCACTAAAATTATCCATATTAATTAATGAAATTAGAACTCCCAAATAATTATTGTAACTTTTAATTGAAGCTGATACTTTTGACTCAAAAGAAAGAAAAAACTTAAGATTTTCTTTAACGCTTGTTTTTCCCACGCTGCCTGTAATTCCGATGACTTTACCTTTAAAACTATTTCTTTTTTTGTTAGCTATTGTTAACAAAAAAAGTAGAGCGTCAGTTACTAAAAGAATGTTATTTTTATTAACAAGCAAACCGGCGTTTTTGTCAGTAATCACATATTTTGCGCCATTATCCAAAGCATCATTGATATATTTATTTCCATGAATATTTCTTCCCTGTAAAGCAATAAATACATCTCCACTAGTAATGTCATTGCTGTTGATTTTAAGTTTATTCTCATTTCTAAATAAATAATCTTCAATTATTTTATCTAAATTATTTATTTTCATAATTTGTTACGTCGATTTAAATAAAACCTTGCTATTTTAGCATCATTAAAATTAACAATTTTATTTTTTATAATTTGTTTTTCTTCGTGACCTTTCCCAGCAATAATTAAGATTTCTCCATTATTTAATTCATTTATGGCTTTTTGAATTGCAATAGATCTATCTGGAATCTCAACTGCTTTTGAGCATTTTGAAAGAATGGATTGCCTTATTTTAAAAGGATTCTCATTTCTTGGATTATCATCGGTAACATAAACTTTTGCAGCAAATTTATTTGCTATTAGGCCCATTGTTTTCCTTTTTGATTTGTCTCTATTGCCTCCGCATCCAAACAATAAATTAGGCTTGATATTGTTTATTTTAGTAGCAAATAAAATATTTTTTAAAGCATCTGGCGTATGGGCATAATCGATTATAACTTTTGAACCATCTTTAAGTTTTCCAATCTCTTGCAATCTACCTCTAGGCTTATTTATCTTTGCAATTGAATTAATAATTTCTTTATTTTTTATTCCAATACTAATACAGCAGCCCACAGCACAGGATAAATTATCCAATTCAAATTTATTGTAATCAAATAATTTTAAAAAAAAATTTTTATTAAATATTTTTATATAAAATTTATTATTTTTTTTGAAACAATGAACATTACTCTTTCTTGCTCCATAAGTTATAATTTTAATTTTTTTTTGTTTTAGTTTTTTTTTCAGAATGGCAATTCCGTTAATATTGTCATTTAATATTGCAACTCCATCGTCTTTTAAATGCTGTGTGAATAATTTAAATTTTGTATTTCGATAATTTAATATTGTTTTATGAAAGTCTAAATGATCTTTACTTATATTTGTTATGGCAGCTATATTAATTGGAAAATGATTTATTCTTTGTTTTGATATTGAGTGGCTTGAAACTTCAAAAACAAACTCATCTATATTTTTTTTTGTATGAGTAAATGCTTTTTGATGTAAAATCTCATATTCTGGAGTGGTTAAAATTGAATTTTCAATTTTTTTTTGGTTATTATAAAAACCCAATGTTCCGTAAGACTTAACATTTTTTTTAGATAAGAATAAAATATTGCTAATATTCCATACAACTGAAGTTTTTCCGTTAGTACCGGTAACGCCTATAATATTATTAGGTGGAATCTTCTTTAATGTCCAAAGTAATTTTTTAAGACTTTTATTAACATCTTTAACAATAAACTGAGGAATTTTTATATTCTTGAAATAATAATTTGTAATTAAGGCAATAGCCCCTCTTCGTATGGATTCATCAACATATTTTTTTTTAAAATTATTTTTTTTATTTATTACTAAAACTGAATTTTTTTTAATATATTTTGAATTAGTTGAAAGAAAATTAAATGAAGTGTTTTTTTTTTGATATTATAAATTTTTTTACAATCTATTAATGTGGATATTTTAGAAAGTAACATTATGATTCTTTATATATTCGGGACTTATGTCAGCTTTAAGAATTTCTATAGAATTAGATCTGGGTATGCTTAATATTTCAATCATTCTTGAAATAATACTTTTTACCAATGGTGCTGCAACACTTGCGCCAGTAATATTATTATTTTCTTCTTTAATTTTTTTTGGATTTTCAACCATTGCTAGAACTATGTATTTAGGCTTTGAAGTGGGAAATACCCCGATAAAAGAGGTTAAATTCATATCTTTTTGATAAAGTCCAGACTCATTTATTAATTCTGCTGTTCCTGTTTTACCTCCTATCTCATAACCCTCAATTTTAACTCTTGGTCCTGTATATTCAGTTTCTAAAACAACTGCTCTTAATAATTTTATGAAATAATCAGAGGTTTCGTGTTTTATTATTTGTGTTTTATTTATTTCAATATTATCTTTCAAAAATGTAGGATTTAATCTTTTTCCATCATTGATTAATGAGGCGTATGCTGAGATTAAATGCAATGGAGTAACCATAAATCCATGTCCATACCCTATAGTCATAGTTTCTATTTCGCCCCAATGGTTTGGATTCGTGTATGGTTTTACTGATTCTATGATCTCAAGTTCGATTTTTTCATAAAAACCTATTTTCTTAAAAAAATTTATTTGATTTTTTTTTCCAATCTTGTTAGCAATTTTTGCTGCTCCAATATTCGAAGAATTAACGACTATCTCTTTACTGGTAAAGAATCCATTGTGGGGATTAAAATCATTAATTGTTATTTTGCCCCTTTTAATTGGCTTTGAAACATCAAAAGATGTCTCTGAATTTATGATATTCATATCAATTCCCATAGCAACCGTGATGGGTTTAAACGTTGAACCCATTTCATAATTTCCTCCAATTATTCGATTAAGTTTATTATTTTCAGTAAATGTTTTTCTGTTATTGGGATCAAAATCTGGAAAACTGCTTAATGCTATGATTTCACCAGTTGTTATGTCAATAGCAACAATTGAGCCGGAATCTGCTGAAAATTTGTCAATGGTTTTTTTTAATTCTTCGCGAAAAGCACTTTGTAACCTTATATCAATGCTTAGATAAACATCCTTGCCTTTACTTAAAGTTTCATTCAACCCCCTCTCAATTCCGGCAAGTCCATTTCCATCTATATCTACATATCCAACTACATGTGATGAAATATTGCCGTGAGGATAGATTCTTTTTATTTCTTCTTCTTTTGTATGTTCAGTTTTTAAAGAAACTTCGCCTAAATCAATTATTGCTTGATGTTCTTTTGGAGAAATATTTCTTTTTAACCAAACAAATGTCTTTTTTTCATTCAGGAGGTTAAATATTTCTTCATTAGGTCTAGATATGATTAAAGATAGTTTCTCAGATATAAGATTTTTATTTTTTAAACTTTTCGGATTAACCGAAAGAGAATAAGAATTTATTGTGGTTGATAATAAATTTCCATTTCTATCATATATGTTTCCTCTTTCTGTTATTTGCTTAGTATCATTGCTTATATTGATAGATTTTTCTAAAAGCATTACGTCTGCAATTCTGTAAAAGGCAACAAGAAAAACAAATAAAAAAATTATAACAGAAAAAAAAATTCGCTTATGAAAATTTATAAGAGCATCACTATCAAATATATAATATTTTTTAGACATTATTTAATATTTAATTTTTGTCTAATTTGAACTAACCATATATATATTTCTTAAATCTTTTTTTTCAAAATCTATTAATTTTATTCGAGTGTTTTCAAATGAATCCACATTATCAGTATCAAAATAAATTTTTTGTAATTTTTTGAGATAAGAGGGCCGACTATGAAGGGTAAACTCAACTTTATTAATCTTTAATTGTTTACTAAATTTTGAAATTTGCATTTCTAATATTTTATTTTCTTTCTCAATTTCCTTTGAAATGCCGCTAAAATATATAAGAGTAATAACTGAAATTAAATTAAGACCTAATAAAGTTGCTATTGCGGTAAAATATTTCATTTTAGTTTATCTTTTGTACTACCCGGAGCTTAGCTGAACGTGAGCGGGGATTTTTTTGAATTTCCCACTCTTGAGGTCTAATTGGTTTTTTGGTGATTAATTTAAAGGTGATTGGACCCATATCAGCTAACTCCGGATAGTGGCGGGAGGAACGCCATCGTTTACCACTGTTGTGGTTAAAAAAATCCTTCACAATTCTATCTTCTAGACTTTGGAAGGAAACTACAATTAATTTACCTTCTTTGTTAAGTAACTGACTTGACTTACCAAGAGCTTTTTTTAGCTCATTTAATTCATCATTGACATATATTCTTAAAGCTTGAAATGTTTTTGTTGCAGGGTTGATTTTTGTTTTTTTTGAATTAGTTTTTGGTATCGACTCTTTGATTAATTCTGATAATTTTTTTGTGTTGTTAATTAATTTAATCTTTCTCTGTTTAACGATATTCCTCGCAATTCGTTTTGCATATTTCTCTTCTCCTAATTCAAAAAAAATATCAGCTAATTTTCTTTCTGAAAAATTATTGATTATTTCAGAAGCTCTAACCTTTGAACCGCCCATATCCATATCAAGAGGCCCCTCTTTCATAAAAGAAAAACCTCTTTTTGGATCATTTATCTGATTAGAAGAAAGTCCTAAATCAAAAATTATAATATCAAATTTTTTTGTTTTGTTTGTACAATTAGAATATATCAGTTCATCTATTTTACTAAAACAGCCATTTATAATTTTAAAATTTTTGTATCTTTTACTTAAATCTCTCGCAATAACTTCAGTTATTGGATCTCTATCGATAGCAATTAATTGATTGACATTATATTCTTCTAGTAGAGCTTTTGAATATCCTCCTCCGCCAAACGTAGCATCAATAATATTAATTTTTTTTGTAACAGGAATAAATTTTTTTACCTCTTCTAACATTACTGGTTCGTGAATATTGATATTAACCATTTTTATTCCTTGATGATGTTAAGATTGAACCAAGGGTCCTTTTTTCTCTGACCAATCTCTCTCTTGATTTTTTTTGTCTTTCGGTTGCAGCCTGGGGTTCCCATATTTGAAAATAATGACCTTGACCAATAAATGTAACTTCATTGGATATATTTGAATACAATTTTAAATTTTCAGGAATTAGAAAACGACCTTCTTTATCTAATTTTGTTGGTATAATTTCAGAAAAAATAGATGTTGCAAAATCATCCTGATCATCTGAAAAAATATCAAGTTCTTCTATTTTATCTGCTATTTTATCAATTCTTTCACTGCTACATCCTTCGATAGATTTGAATTTCAATGACTTAAATAATATTATCTCATTGTTGCTCTTTTTTGGTAAAGTATTTCTAAATTGCGAAGGAAGTGACACTCTTCCCTTTTTATCTATTTTGTTAAAAAATTGAGATACAAACAAGTTCATTTAATTGCGCTATTTTCATTAATGGGTTAACATGGGATAATATGGGCGTCAATGGGTAATGAATCCATTTTATTTAATGTTCTTATTATGTTCCTGCAACAGATGGTGCATAAGCCGGGTTCTGTAAATTTATTGCTAAATTTGATGATCATTAATCTAGAACAAATGTCTCCATTTGTTTCAAGCAGCCTACCCGAATAACTTAACTGGAAATTAATTGTTATTCCTATTTGGCCTTACTCCTAAAAGGGTTTGCCTTGCCACAACTGTTACCAGTCATGCGGTAAGCTTTTACCTTACCATTTCACCCTTACCCTATCGGGCGGTGTATTTTCTGTTGCACTTTCCCTAGACTTACGTCTGCCAGGAGTTACCTGGTTTTATTTTCCAGAGGAGCCCGGACTTTCCTCTTGATTGCTCAAGCGATCATCGCACCATCTGATATTGGCAATTATTAGAAAATTAACCTTTGGTCAATACTTCATTGTAGTGCGAAAGTATTAAATTGTAAGTCTCTAAGTCTAATTTTCCAGATACCAGACTTTGTCTGTAATGCATCTGGTAGGCTTTAATTAGCATATAATATTTTTTTTTATCTTTTTTCGCAGCCCTAATATCATACCCAATTTTATTGAGCATATATAATAATCTGTATTTTTTGTTTCGATTATCTATTTTTTTTTCCAAATATCTTTCAATTTTATTTTTTTTATTTCTAAGCAACTTATTTGGAAGAAAGGATAGATTATTTTTATTAAGTTTTTTCCATGGAAATCTCTCTCCCGGATCAATTTTTCTATAAGGAGAAATATCAGAATGACCTAAAACATTTTGTTTATTAATATTAAATCTTTTTGAAATATACTTTAATAATCGAATTAATGATTTTATCTGTTTTGGATTATAATTTTCAAAATCATAATGATGACCAGAATTATCCATCTCTATGCCAATAGATTCCGAATTTATATCAATTATTCCTTTCCAATAAGATCTGCCAGCATGCCAGGCTCTGTTTTTGAGATCAACTAAATAAAAGATTTCGCCAGATTTATTAATAAAAAAATGTGAGCTAACTTTGTTCTTTCTTTCAGACAAATAGCTTAAAGCTTCTTTGTAGCTTTTTATCGCTGAGTAATGAATTATTATATAATTTAAAGAAGAATCTTTCTTTCTTATGCCAAAACTAAGTGATTTATATTTCTCAATAAATTTCATTCAAATTATAACATAATCAATATATACAACTTTTATATGAATAAATTATCTAAATTAGCATTTATTTTTTTATTTATTTGTCTAATTATTTCATGCTCTCAAAACAACCAAAATGTAAAAAATATAAGTTCTGAAACCCCTGAAAATTTATATGCCCTAGCAACGCAAGAATTAGAAAAAGAAAATTATGAGAAAGCTAAAATCCTGTTTGATAAAATTGAATTTAACTTCCCTCTTTCCAATGAAGCTATACAATCTCAAATAATGACAGCCTTTATTGAGTATGCACAAATGAATTACGATGCGGCAATTTTTAAATTAAATAGAGTTATTAATCGTTATCCTTCTCATAAAAACATCGATTATGCTTATTATATGAAAGCAATTTGTAACTTTGAACAAATTGAAAACGAATATCTTGATGGAAGTTATAATACAGAAGCGCTTGAAAGTTTTAACCAAGTTATTAACCGCTTTCCAAAATCCAAGTATGCCCGGGATAGTGAGCAAAAAATCATATTAATAAAAGAAAATATTGCGGCAAAACATATGGATATTGCATTATTTTATTTAAAACAAAAAAAGTATTTAGCCGCTATGAGGAGATATAAAAAAGTAATTGATGATCATTCTGAATCAAAATTTACTCCTGAGGCGCTTCATAGATTGGTTGAAATATATTACTCTTTAGGAATGATTGAAGATGCAAGAAAAACAGCATCTGTAATTGGATATAATTATCCTGATTCCAAATGGTATAGATATAGTTATGAATTAGCTGGTTCAGATAATGATGATAAGATCAGTGATAAATCTTTTCTTGGTAAGATTTCTAATCTGCTAACCAGTGATGATGAGAAAAAATAATAAACTAATCAATGAAGAGGAAATAACTAAACAATTAAGGAGTTTAGCATCTTTAATTCATAAACATAACAAACTTTATCATCAGAAAGACAAACCTGAAATCAGCGATAAGGATTTTGATAAATTAATTAAAGAAAACAATGACCTGGAAAGAAAATTTCCCCATTTAATATTAGAAAATAGTCCAAATAAATTTGTTGGTGGTTATCCTTCTAAAAAATTTAAAAAAATTATTCATAAATTACCAATGCTTTCTTTAGCAAATGCTTTTAATAAAAACGATGTTGAAGATTTTATAGTTAGAGTAAGAAAATTTCTTAATATTGATAATAATGAAAAGATAGAATTCATGTGTGAACCTAAAATTGATGGCCTTTCAATTAACCTTGATTATCAAGATGGAGTATTAAAATCGGCCAGTACCAGGGGGGATGGAAAAATTGGAGAAAATGTCACAAAAAATATAAAAACCATAGTTGGCATACCTTCTAGATTAGTAGAAAAAAACCATCCCAAACAAATTGAAATCAGAGGAGAAATTTTTTTAAATAAAAAAGATTTTATACGATTAAATAAAAAATTGAATGAAAAAAATAAATTTTCGAATCCTAGGAATGCTGCCGCAGGTAGTCTAAGGCAATTAGACTCAAACGTTACAAAACAGAGACCTCTTAAATTTTTAGCTCATGGAATTGGAGAATCAACTAAAAAATACATAACTATAAGTGAATTTTATGAAGATCTAAAAAAATGGAAAATTCCATCAAATAATTTAATCAAAATATGTGATTCATTTAATTCTATGATTGATTATTTTGAAAATCTTAAAAAAATTCGAAATACAATCCAATATGATATGGATGGCATAGTGTATAAAGTTGATAGTTTGAAATTGCAGAGAAGATTGGGATTTATTGGAAAAAACCCTAGATGGGCGATAGCACTTAAATTTTCTGCGGAAAAAGCTTTTACAACTATTAAGAAGATTGATTTTCAAGTTGGAAGAACCGGGGCTATTACGCCTGTTGCGCGACTATCTGAAGTAAACATTGGAGGAGTAATAATTTCAAATGCTACTCTTCATAATTTTGATGAAATAAAAAAAAAGGATATTCGTGAAGGTGATACAGTTGAGATTCAAAGAGCTGGTGATGTAATACCTCAGGTATTAAAAGTTGTAAAAAAAGAAAAAAATCGAAAAAAAATTACAAAGCCACCTTTATTTTGTCCAGTATGTGGAGGCAAAACTATTAAAGAAAAAGACGAGACAGTTATAAGATGTGCTAATACAGTTAGCTGTGATGCACAAAAGCTAGGAGAGTTAATTCATTTTGTGAGTAAAAAAAACCTTAATATTGAAGGGTTGGGTGAAAAACAGATTAATCAATTTTACAAATTAGGTTTCATCAAAAATTTTGAAGATATATTTTATATTAATAGATACAAAAAAATCATTTTAGACTTAGAAGGCTGGGGAGAATTGTCGTTTCAGAACTTAATTAAATCAATTGAAAAATCTAAAAGTATTGCTCTGGATAAATTTATTTTCTCACTGGGCATAAGATATCTTGGAGAAACTTTATCAAGCCTTGTAGCAAAAGAATTCCTCACCATTGACGCATTCATCAATTCATCAATGGATAAGGAAAGGCTATTTAATATTGATGGCCTGGGTCCGATAGTAATAAATTCAATTTATGACTATATGCAAAAGAAAGAAAACCTACAAACTGTCTTGAATTTAAGTAAAATCTTAAACATTGTAAATTTTAAGAAACCTAAATCACACAACATATTTTCAAACAAGAATGTTGTTTTTACTGGTACGTTGTCAATACTATCTCGAGAAGAAGCTAAGTACTTAGCCGTTCAATTAGGAGCAAAAATTTCAAGCTCCGTTACTAGCAAGACTGATTATGTTATCGTTGGAAAAAATCCTGGAAGTAAGGCGAAAAAAGCTAAAGAATTGGGAATATCGATACTGTCTGAAGATGACTGGATAAAAAAAACTAGTTCATAAATTTTAAGTATTTCACAAAAATTTGTTTTTGAGATGATTTTTCAAAATCCACTTCTGCCTTGCCTCCTTCAATAAAAAGTATTTTTCCGTAACCAAATTTTTGATGGAACACCCTGTCACCTATTTTCATATTTTCTTCATTTGAAGTGTCTTGATTGAAATCCCACTCTATGTCCGAACTTTTATAATTTGAAACAAGTCTTTTTCTTCCCGGAGATAAATGATTTTGATAGTTATTTTGAGAAGTAATATAATTATCAAAAAAATTATTATTTTCTAAAAAACTAGAATCTTTAATATCAACCAAATTCCTTGGTAATTCATCTATAAATCGTGATGGTATGTTATAATCATGAGATGCGTAAGAATAACGATTTTGATTTACATAAGTTATATTAATTTTTTTTCTTGCTCTCGTGAGTGCGACATAAGCAAGTCTTCTTTCTTCTTCCAATCCTGAATTACCCAACTCTTCAATAGATCTCATACTAGGAAACACTCCCTCTTCCCAACCTGCTAAAAAAACGTAGTCAAACTCCAAGCCTTTTGCGCTATGCATAGTCATCAAAGTAATTGTTTCCTTGTTGGTGTTAGTTATGTTTTCCATAACCAGTCCAACATGCTCTAAAAACCCTTCTAAATTTTCAAAATCTTTCAAGCTTTCAATGAATTCTCTGATGTTTTCTAATCTATTTAGGTTTTCTGGATTCTTTGAATTCTTTTCTTCCTGCTCCAAGTAACTAACATAATTTGAATCTTCTAGTATTATTTGAGTGAGCTCAATGTGATTGATATCTTTCTTAATTTTATTCCATTTGTGAACTTTAATTATGAAGTCATGTATTTCAGATTTTACCTTTGAAGCGTGTTGCTGAATAAACATCTCAGCTGCATCAAACATACAAACATTATTAATTCTTGATATATTGTTGATCTTACTTAAAGTTATTTTACCAATGCCTCTCTTTGGAACATTAATTACCCTTTCAAAAGCTAGATCATCATTTAAATTATCAACTAACCTTAAATAAGCGATTATATCTCTAATTTCCTTTCTCTCATAAAAGCGAAGACCTCCGATAATTTTATATGGCAATCCTAAGTTAATAAATCTATCCTCAAAAGATCTTGTATGTGCTGCAACACGAAAAAGTATGGCTATTTCACTTAGTGGAATTTTTTTCGAAATTAATTTTTCTATCTCCCCGCTAACAAATATTGACTCCTCTCCAGTTTCCCAAAAACCAGTTATTGATATTTTTTCACCCATGTCATTCTTGCTCCACAATTTCTTGCCGTATCTTCCGGAATTTTTCTGAATTAACGAAGATGCGCAATTTAATATGTTTTGAGTAGAACGATAATTTTGCTCTAATCTTATGATTTTTATATTTGAGAAATTTTTTTCAAAATTTAATAAATTTGTTACATCAGCCCCCCGCCAAGAATAAATGGATTGATCATCATCACCCACACAACATATATTTCTATTTATCTGGTATAAATACTCGAGCCAGGATTGCTGTATTTTATTTATGTCTTGGTATTCATCCACAAGAATATACTTGAACAACTTTTGATACTTTAAGCAAACATCCTTGTGTGTTTTGAAAATATCAATGCAATGAAGAATGAGGTTGCCAAAATCAACGCAGTTTAATCTCAATAATTCTTCTTGATATATTTTATATATTTTTTCCACATTAGAATCAGATTTTTTATATTTTTGTGAATGCAAGTTGTTTGCAAAAACACCTTTATTTTTTAACCCATCGATGACATTTAAATAATATTTTGGTGTCTTTTCTTTTAAGTCAATTCTTTCACGCTCGCAAATCTGCTTGATTAATTTTAACTGATCATCTGTGTCTATAATTATAAAATTTCTCTTGAGACCAACTAATTCACAATGAGCTCGCAGTATTTTAGCAGATAGGGAGTGGAAGGTTCCTATCCACATTCTATTTATTGGTTGATTTAATAATGACGATACCCTTGATTTCATTTCAGACGCGGCTTTGTTAGTAAAGGTTACTGCTAAAATTTGATTTGGAAGTGCTTTTTTTTGAATGAGAAGATGAAGAATTTTAAATGTTAAAACTCTTGTTTTTCCACTTCCTGCACCAGCCAGAACTAGGCATGATCCTTCCGAATTTTCAACAGCTTTTTTCTGCTCAATGTTCAAAAAATCAAGATAATTGTTGAAGTTTAGATCCATTTTTTGT
The DNA here is from genome assembly GCA_017639935.1 of Pelagibacteraceae bacterium. GTDB lineage: Bacteria > Pseudomonadota > Alphaproteobacteria > HIMB59 > JAGFWP01. Next base: position 51,493 of record JAGFWP010000010.1, on the reverse strand, counting down.
TATGTATTTATCACAATATTGTAATATATAGTCTTACATTAAATCATTATTTTTTATGATAAATATAAAATCTTTATTAATAATACTTTTCACTGTTTTTATTAATTTTTCAGTATTAAGTGATGAGGCGGATAAAGTTACAACCACTTCAAGTGATTTTGAAACTACGTATAATGAAGATGAAATCTTCGATCCCATAGAGCCAATAAATCGCGTCATCTTCGGCTTTAATAATGTGGCTGATAAAATAATATTAGAGCCGGTAGCAAAAGGATATAGAAAACTGCCATCACCAATTCAATCGGGAATTAATAATTTTCTAAGCAACTTGCGAGCACCCTTGGTGGTTGTGAATCAGTTGCTGCAAGGACAAGGAAAAAACGCTGCTGAAACAACGGGTCGTTTTGTTGTTAACACGACAGCTGGTGTTTTGGGTTTGGTGGATGTTGCAGATAAAATTGGCTTGGAAGAAAAAGAGGAGGATTATGGTCAAACTCTCGCTATATGGGGTGTTGGAGATGGTTTTTACGTTGTACTTCCAATTTTTGGACCTTCAAATTTACGCGACTCCGCGGGGTTGTTTCTTACATACTCAACAGATCCTTTTAACGCGTATGCCGTTAGAGAAGGAGAAGGTTGGGTTGTGCCTCTGAGGACGGCCACCAACGCAGTTGATAAAAGATCAAAAATTATTGCTGAAGTGAACGCCTTGCGCAATAATTCAGTTGATTATTACGCAGCTGTTAGAAGCTCCTATTACCAAAACAGAAAAGCTGCGATTCAAAACATAGATGATAGTGAGTTAACCCCGCTTCCGCTAATAAGCGTTGAATTTGAATAGCATGAACTTTCTATACAAAATTTTTTTTATTTTTTTGTTGAATGCCACGCCATTGCTAGCTGATGAGGCGTCTGATTGGTTAAAGAAGGAGATTGATAATATTCTTGATGCCTACAAAGATACATCAGTTTCTAAAGTGGATCGATTCAATCTTATTGAAGATTCAATCAATAATAATTTTGCAGGCGCTGGAATATCAAAATTCGTGGCAGGGAAATCGTGGTTTTCCGCCTCAAAAGAGACCAAAAAAGAGTATGTAAAACTCTTTAAAAGACATCTTGCTCTCAATATAGCCTCCATAATGCAAGGATATTCTTATCAGGAATATGTACTGATTAATTCCAAATATGATGAAAAAAACAAAGTAAGTATGATTGATATGGAAATACATAATGACACGGGAAATCTGCTTGTTACGTGGCGCGTGAAGAAATCTAAAGATCGTTATTTTGTCATTGATCTGATAGTGGCTGATATTTCCTTGGTTGTAACAAAGCGCTCTGAATTCAATTCGATGCTAAAAAAAGTTGATCAAAAATTAAATGAATTAAATGTTGTTTTAAGATCACAAAATGAATCTAGTTATTCAATAATAACTAATTAAACCATTTTGACTTTCTCCTCCTCCTGAAAACGATCAAAATATAACTCAAATTGTTCATTTGCTTCTCTTGTCAAATTTAGGCATTCTTGAATCCAATCTATAATAATCCAATTTACCTTTTATAAAGATATTGGAATGAGTCTTCAGTTTGGTGGGATTAGAAAACATCCCAGCTGCAATACTAATATTTCTACTCTTCAGCCGTTTATAAAACATGCTTGCGCCGCAAACAGAGCAAAAACCTCTTTTTGCAATATTAGATGACTTAAACCATTTCAGAGTTTTTTTATTAATGAAGATGACATCGTCTTCAAGACACGCCGTATAGGCGGCATAATTTCCATGTGTTTTCATACACTGCGAGCAATGACAATTAACAACATGGCGGAGTTTTTCCTTTACCTTTATTTTAATTCCACCGCATAGGCATTTAGCAATTTTAGAAGATATTTTTTTTCGCATCATTACTATCCTACCAACAACCACGATGAATATTGAGGATCATTTTATTTTTTAACAGCTTTAAAAAGTCCTGGACGATGTTCTCCAATTTCAAGGACTCCAATTAATTTTTTCCAAATATCGATGGCTCCAACCGTTTCTTCTGGGCCGATAGCGTCGATGACTTGTTTATTGAGAGGACCTTCAATATCCGCAAGTTCTTTTTTTGCTTTACCAAGATACCATGCGTTACGGTCTTTAATAACAATATCAATAAAACCAGCTTTCTTTAATACTTGCTCATAACGTTTAAGTGAACACATGTACATATCAAGCCCCTCGGCTGCGATATATTCCTGCATTTGCATCGAAGGAGGATTATCATCGATTCGCATCCAATCACTTGCAGCAACCAAGCCACCGGGCTTGAGTACTCGATAAATGTCTTTTAATAGATCATCTTTATCTGAAATATGAAGAAATACCTCCTTGCTAAACACAAGATCAACTGACTCATCTGGAACATCAAGAGGTCCGGGTTTGACACAGCGGAAATGCGCAAGACTGGAAAGATCATACTTTTCCGTAAGTTCTTCAGCGCGTTGAATAACCAATGATTCAGTATCAATTCCCAATACTGATTTTGCACCATGATTTTTGATAAGATGTATGGCTGCTCCGCCACATCCGCAACCGATATCAAGAACAGTTTTACCCGAAGCATCAATCCCTTTCATAACTTCATCTATTTCATCTGTTCCGCCTGGTGAAAGAAATCCTTCACCCCATACAGTCTTTAGTAAATTTAGCTGTTTTGGTCCGTAATGCCCTTCATCTGTTATACTCATATCTTAGAAATTATTTTGCTTGTTGTTTTTTTATTCCTTGATAAATTTGTAATAAAATAATTGCTATCATTAAGATAAACAAACCGAGGCTAATTTCCTCCCAAAAAAATTACAATATAAATTATACTTAATATTATAAAGATTAATTATTAGTAATACGATTAACTAATAAAACGTTTTACTTGTCAATAATATTGTATAAAATAATACTTATATAATTGGGATAATTTATAAAAATGCCATATTCAACAAGAAAAAAGATAAGTATTACTGATCTGGCCAAAAAACTTAACCTATCTGTAAGCTCTGTTTCCAGAGCGCTAAATGGTCACAAAAATATTTCAAAAAAAACAACAGAAAGAATTTTCAAAGCTGCAAGGAAATTTAATTATACCCCTGATCCCTTTGCTAGACGACTAGCTTCAAAAAGATCGGATACAATAGCTTTTATAGCAACTATCGAACCAAAAGCTCCTGACTTTGTATTGTTAGAATTTCTCGCGGGTATATCAAAGGGAATTAAAGATAGTAATACTGAACTAATTGTAAAGTTTACCTTACGTGAAAAAGATGAAATTGATTACTATGAAAAATTAATAAGATCAAATCAGGCAGATAAATTTATTTTTTACAGAACAAAGAAGAATGATCCAAGAATAGCTATGTTAAAAAAAAATAACATCAATTTTATTTCTTGGGGGAGAGAAAAAAATGAAAAAGGATATGCTTGGATTGATATGGATAATGAAAAAAGTATTGAAATAATAGCTGATAGATTAATTAAATTTGGTCATAGAAAAATCGCACTTATCAATGTTCATCAAAGTTTTAATTACGGATATCAACGTAAGATAACTTACGAACGTATCTTAAAAGAAAACAATATTCCATTAAATAAAGATTATTATCAAGATTCATTATTAAGTTTAACTGATAATGGCGTTAAACTCACAAAAGTTCTTTTGAATCTCAAGGATCCTCCCACCGCAATTATTTGTTCACTTGATAAACTCTTAATCGGCTGTCTGTTAGAATGTAAGAATCAAAAATTAAATATAGGCAAAGATATTTCCCTTGTTGGATATAATGACTACGATAATTATTTAAGTTCACAAAATCTTACCTACATCAGTCATCCGCTTTCTCAAATGGGAATAGATTCAGTTAATATTTTAAAGAAAATTGAAAATGGTTACCATCCTGATGAAGTTTGTAAATTAATTGAACCTATACTTCATGAAGGTAAAAGCGATGGACCTTTAGTGAAATAACTCAAACCTATAATATTTTAACAAACAAATATATATAATCTACCACCAACCACGTTATCTTTTAATCCAAAAGATTTAAATATTGCATCTTATCACTAGTCAAAGAAACATTTAGACATGGAAGTGTTGAATCTATTTCGTTTATTTTTCTAGGCCCAATTAAAGAAAAAGATGGAAAAGGCTGGTTTAGCGTCCAAGCAGTGGCTATATTTTGTGTTGTAAAATTAAGATCTTTTGCTAAATCCTCCGCTCTTTGACGTCTTATTCTGTTATCAGGGCTGTTAAAACAACTGATCGGACCGCTGCTTTTTTCCCCTGGTTGTCTCCAAGAGGATTCATCTTTAGTAATTTTATCTTCAATTGATTGTCGAATTTTTTCGGGTAAAAAATATCCCCTTCCTTGACTGGACCAGGAAAGATGAGCTTTTTGGGAGGTGCGTAGATGTTCAAGAATTGCAGCATCATTAGAGGAAACGCATCCTTGCCATAAAGGATTGATCATCTTTGAAAGGGCTAAATTATTATTTAATACAGCCATCTCTTCTTTTTCATTTTTTTTTGCCCAATCATTCGCTTCAATGAATCTTTGCAAACTCCAGTTGGATCCTCCAAAAATTTTTATACGTCCTTTTTCTTTTTCTTTATTCAAAACATCCATAAATTCACTAACGGGAACTTCGATATTGTCCCTATGCATTATGTAAATGTCAGCCTGATCAATCTGCAACCGATCCAATGAAATCGTTAGTTGTTCAGACAAACTGTTTGGATCACAGTTTGGTGTGTGTGCGCCCTTGGCTATTATTATTAAGTCATCTCTGTTATTTCTTGCCGTATGCCATCGCCCAAGAAGCTTCTCCATTGAACCCTCACCATACATAAATGCATTATCAAAAGCATTTCCTCCAACGCTAATCCAGTGATCCCATAATTCAGCGGCGCTATCGTAATCTGTCTGATTATCATTGCCCATAATCAACTTAGATATTTTTTTTTCTAATCCTGGAATTGTATCGTATTGCATAAAAGTTTATGAAGTTGAATCACGTTGAATTGAATAACCAATCTGTTCCCTCCAATCATCAAGGGTTTTGAGATTGCCAAGTGTGTCCTCCCAAGTCATACCCGGATGTGGGACTTCTAATTTATTATCTTTTATCGATAGACTCGCCAACTCAGCCTCAAAATAAAATAAATGTTCTTGGCCTTTCATATCAACAATCTCGGTGTTATCGTTTATATTAATCTTTATTGTTGAATGATATCCTTCCCCATCTTTTCCAGGCGTCCAAGGTTCACTCATTTCAATGGTTCCTTTTGATCCTGTAATTATTGCATCATCAGTCATCTCTTCTCGTATGGCCGTTGATGCTTCAGCTACAATACCATTTTCAAATTCAAATTTAGCGTGTGCAACTTCATCCACGCCCGTCTCTCCAATTGTGGCAGATCCCGATAACTTGACTGGATTAAGGAATTTTTTTCCACTAGCGGCGCCCGCTACCAAGCGGGAAAAGGATATGGGATAAACTCCTACATCGAGTATTGCCCCGCCTGCTAGTTCTTTATTAAATAAACGAGACTTGGGAATTGTTTTACCCGTATCAAATCCAAAAGAGGATTTTATTGATTTGATCTCTCCAATCTTTTTTTCTTTAATAAGTTTAAGCAATGTTTTTATTTGCGGGTGGCACCGATACATAAAGCCCTCCATATAAAAAACACCTGCTTCCTGTACAGCTTGTATGACTTGCTTACCTTCTTCAAGATTAACCGCTCCTGGCTTTTCACATAATACGTGTTTTCCTCTGCCCGCAGCCTTTATCGTCCATTCCGCATGAAGTGTGTGGGGGGTGGAGATATAAATAGCGTCAATGTCCGATGATTCAACTAATTCATCATAAGAGGAGAAACGAAGTGTTGAATCAATATTGTATTTATCGCCAAATGATTTTCTTCTCCCTTCATTGGTGCTGGCAATAGCAACCAATTCACCTGATCTTGCTTCTTCTAATCCATCAGCGAACCTATGCGCGATATTTCCTGGACCAATAATGCCCCAACGAATTGATGTCATGAAAAATTATTGAATATTAATTTTATCCAGATTTTCTGTCCATCTGGCTAATGTAGATAAGCTATTCATTTTAGCCCTATGACTGAATATTTCTTGTACATTGACAAGATCTTCTTGATTCTTTCCCCAATATTGTAACGCACTTTGCTGAAGGGCTCTGCCGTAAGAAAAGGTCAGTGCAAAATTTGTATCATTAATTTTATTAATTTCATTCAAGTTTTGTGTTGCTTCAATTTCTGTTTGGCCGCCTGATAAAAAAGCTATTCCAGGAACCTCGCCTGGCACATTTTCTTTTAAGCACTTAAGCGTCATTTTAGCAATTTCTCCAGTTCTACTTTCATTTTTTGATCCATTTCCAGGCAAAATCATATTGGGTTTCAATATTGTTCCTTTTAAATCCACATTATGCAATTTTAGTTCTTTGTAGCATTCATTTAAAACCTTTGCTGTTACTTCATAACACTTATTAATGTCATGATCGCCATCCATTAAGACTTCTGGTTCAACAATAGGAACCATGTTTGCTTCTTGAACCAAGGCTGCATATCTAGCCAAGGCATGGGCGTTTGATTTAATTGCTAACTCTGAGGGATGTTTTTCAGTAATGTTATATACGGCCCTCCATTTTGTAAATCTTGCTCCCAATTTATAATATTCAGTCAATCTTTCTCTGAGCCCGTCCAATCCTTCAGTAACTTTTTCTTCTGGGGAGCCGGCAAGAATTTTTGCTCCAGCATCGACCTTTATTCCGATAACAGCTCCACTCTGATTAATCAACTCAGGTATGCTGTTACCTGATTTTGTACTTTGTTTTATTGTCTCATCAAACAAAATCACTCCACCGATAAAATTCTCCATTCCATTTGATGAAAATAACGCTTCCCTAAAGATTAACCTGTTTTCAGGACTGGATGCAACGTTGATTGAATCAAGCCGCTTTGTCATCGTCCCTGTGCTTTCGTCAGCCGCTAAAATGCCTTTGCCATTTGAAACTATTTTTAATGCGGTTTGATTTAATTCTGTCATTTAACGTCTTCTAAGATAAATTTCTTCTAATACTTTTGTATTTCAATACAAGTGATTCTTAAAACAAATTATCCTTTAACCGCTCCAAAAGTCAATCCTTGAATAAAATGTTTTTGCATTGTAAAGAACATAATGACGGGCGGAAGAGCTGCTACGACAGATCCCGCGGAAACGATGTTCCACGAGGACATCCATTGACCTTGTAAAGTTTGCAACCCCAGCGTTATGGGCTTGGTTCCTTCACTCTGTGATAATATCAGGCACCAAAAATAATCATTCCAAATAAAAGTAAACTCAAGCACTGCTAAGGCTGCTATGGCGGGCAAAGTTAACGGTATTATGATTTTCCGATAAATGGTCCATTCAGTCGCGCCGTCTGCCCTTGCTGATTCTATTAACTCAAATGGCAATTCTTTAATAAAGTTCCTTAAAAAGAAGGTGCAAAAACCTGTTTGAAAGGCAATATGAAAAACAATCAAACCCCAGTATGTGTCATACATTCCTAAATTGATTGTGAGATGTCTCACTGGAATCATCAAAATCTGAAACGGTATGAAGTTTCCTGCAATGAACATTGCGAAAACCAAAAAATTTAATTTAAACCGGTGTACAGCTAAGGTGTATCCGGTCATGGAGCTTAAAACAATCGTGCCCAGGACTGTTGGAAGGGTAATGACTAGACTGTTAAAAAAGTAGCGCGCTAAATTGCCCAGTTTAAAAACGGTTCCATAATTTTCAATTAAAGCAAACTCCGTTGGAACAGTCCAATAATTGCCTTTCAAAATATCTCCGCTGGTGCGAACTGAAGTCATCATCACAGCAATCAAAGGCAGTAACCAAAGCACAAGAGTGATAATAAGTAGAACTTTATACGTGATGTTAATTTTAAGAGACGCTTTTTGAATGGGTGTTGGAAACATTATTTCGCGCCTCTTTCATTCTTGAATAAATTATATAAAAAATATGCAATGTAGATATCCATCAGTAAAAACAATATTGTTGCAACTGCAGCGCCATATCCCATTCGAAAATTAAACAATGCCTCCTCGTACATTTTATAAGCAAGAACTTTGGTGCTGCCCCATGGTCCTCCTGCCGTCATAATAGCTATTAAATCAAAACTTCTAAGCGCACCGACAATGGTTACTACGACTGCTATTAAAGTTGCGGGTTTCAGTTGTGGTAGTATTATGTGCCAAAGCATTTTAAATCCTGACGCACCATCAATTCTTCCCGCTTCAATCATTTCACGATTTATTCCCGTCAAGCCCGTGATATAAATGATCATAGTGTAAGCTATGGAAGGCCAAAAAGAGGCGAATATAATGCCATATGTTGCATAGAGCTCATCGGACAGAATAGGAATAGGTTTAAGTCCAAGACCGCTGAAGGCTTGTCCAAGAAGACCATATTTTGGATTATAAAACCAGGCAAATATAAGTCCAACAACGACCAAGTTGATCACAAATGGAAAATAAAAAAGGGACTTGATGTATCTCATTCCTTTGAAATCTTGATTTAAAAAAAGTGCTAACGCTAAACCTAAGGGAATAACTAAAAGACTAAGTATTAGCCATCTAACATTATTAAAAAAAGCTACATAAAAATCTTCATCTTGAAATAAATCAATGTAATTTCCAAATCCAACCCATTTCCAATTTTTAGGTGTGCCGTCTGCTTTTAAAAGATCTTTTGACATTCCATTCCATTCGTGGAAACTAACCCAAATGGAATCTATTATTGGATAAATTACATAAATTAAAAATAACATTAATCCTGGAGCCAGGAAATAAAATGGAGCGATTCTTAATTGATTTCTTTGCCAGAATGTCATTATGAAAATTTACTATAAACAAAAAAAGGCGGAAACATAGCTCCGCCTTTAAAAATATCAATTCTTATTCTCCGTAGATACGCCTACGTTCCTTTTCCATTCTTGCTCTAACTTTAGCCTCACGGTCAGGCTTAACCATAAATTCCTGGAAACCTTCCATGCCAGCTTTCGCCATATCAGGATTAGCGTCGCGATCATAGAATTGGGCCAAACCATCCGCTGCATTCAACATCGCAAACCCCATTTGTTGAAAACGATCAGTTGGAGCATCTGCAAGAGAGTTAGGGCTTAGCATGCCGCCCATTTTTGCCCAATTAGTTGCTGCGGAAGGATCTGACATGAATGCTAGGAATTTTTTTGCATCCACTACATTCTTAGCGCCACTTGGAATATGCATTGTATCAGTTGGTGCATCTTCATACATTCCTACGCCTGGCTTGATAGGTGGAAATTGGAAAAAATCCATTTTATCAACAACACCTGCGCTTTCTAAAGTCGGAACATAAAAGTTACCAATCAAATACATAGCAGCTTCTCCATTAATTTGTGGAGCTTGCGCTTCTTGCCAAGAGTAAGTCGCATGGTCTTCTAGGAAATACCCTGGTTCAATTAACTCTCTCCAAGCATCAAACACAGCGTCAAGTCTACTATCTTCATAACTTATTTTACCTGCTGTTAGGCCCATATGGAATGCATATCCATTGATTCTTAAGTTCAAATAATCAAACCACCCAGCAGCGGTCCAAAGATATTTTGTTCCAATAGTAATTGGTGTTATCCCATTTTTCTTTAACATTGCGCACACCCATTTAAACTCAGCCCAATCCTTAGGAACATTAAGTCCCAGATTATCAAAGATGTCTTTCCGGTAATAAACACCCCATTGGTAATAACCCCATGGAACACCATACTGTTTGCCTTCAACGCTCAAAGAAGCTTTTGATGATGACATTATGTTATTGAGATCTGCATCAGCCCAGACATCACTGACGTCCATGAACAAGCCTTGATCAACAAAGAATTTCATCCTATTGCCAGCAAACCAGATAGCTACATCTGGCGCTTCCGCAACCAAGAAATTTCTGATAGCTGTTTTATAGGCTTCATGTTCAGTTAAATTTACTTGCACATCAATATCTGGGTGTGCCGCTTCAAATGCCGCAACGTAAGCATTAAATGCCGCTTCCGAGGATTCACCGGATTGGTTAGAGTTTACAACCAATGTACCTGCCGAAGAAATTGATGAAGCAAATATTGTACTTAAAATAATTAAATATTTTAATATTCTCATTGTTTCTCCTAACTAGAAAATTATATCAAAAATTATTATAATTTTTTTACGATTATAATTAATAAAACGATGTATTAATAAAACGTTTTACTTGTCAATACTATTATGAAAAGAATATTCATATTTCTGGGATAAATAAAAAAATGCCATGTTCTTCTGATAAAAAGATAAATATTTTAATAAGTGGATGTTTAATAAAAGAAGCTTATGTAATAAAAAAACATAAAATGTCATTTTAATAATTGTTAAATAATTTGATCTATATCAATTTTTTTTATGATTAAATTATATAAATATTATTTTTGTGATTTTAGGATTTTTATGAATAACAAATTATGACAATAAAATATGCCATTGTTGGAACTGGCACTATGGGCCAGGAGCATATTCGTAATATTGAAATTATTGAAGAAGCTGAAGTTGTCGCCCTATCTGACACTAACAACAAATCTCTTAATGAAAGCTTAGCCTTGTTTAAAAAGGATATTCCGTCTTTTAATAATCACCATGATCTAATTAACGAGAATCTAGCTGATGCTTATATTGTAGCAACTCCCAATAATACTCATTTTGAAGTTTTAAAAGATATAATTAAGTCTAATGCCCACCTATTGATTGAAAAACCGTTATGTACAACCCTGCAAGATTGCAAAGAATTTGCAAATTTGACAAAAAATTATCCTGGAATAATTTGGACGGCAATGGAGTATAGATACATGCCGCCCATCCAAAAAATGATTAAAGAAATACATAATAAAACTATTGGTAAATTACACATGCTATCCATTCGAGAGCATCGATTTCCCTTTTTAGACAAAGTTGATGACTGGAACCGCTTTGCAATTAATACAGGGGGAACTTTAGTTGAAAAATGCTGTCATTTTTTTGATTTAATGAGACTGATAGTGCAAAGCGAGCCTTTAAAAGTATATGCAAGCGGCAGCCAAGATGTAAATCACTTGAATGAAAAATATGACGGAAAAACTCCTGACATTATTGATAATGCCTACGTGATTATTGATTTTAAAAACGGAGTCAGAGCACTTTTAGATTTATGCATGTTTGCTGAAAATTCAAAACACCAAGAAGAACTGTGTGCTGTTGGCGCAAAAGGTAAAATAGAAACAGGCGTACCGTCACATCAATCAGGCATCTCTTCGTCACATATAAGAATTGGCTTTAGAAAAAATAATGAAGTTAAGCAAGAAAAAATAACAGTAGATAAGACTATCCTCGAGGCAGGCCATCATCATGGCTCAACATTTTATGAACATAAAGCTTTTATAAACGCTATTCTAAATAACTTATTACCGGAGGTTTCTCTAAATGATGGATTAGTGGCTGTGGCAATTGGAGAGGCAGCTGAGCTTTCGATCAAAGAAAACAGAGTTGTTTTGATGAGTGAATTTAGTCTGTAATTTTCTCAAAAAATCTAATTAACTTTTCAGCAATAAATTGACTGACACGAGCATTGGATTCATTAGTCACACCAGCAATATGCGGGGTTAGAATACAATTCATGGTATTGTCAATTTTTTTAAAAAAATTCTCTTTGACTGGTTCAGATTCATAAACATCCAAGGCAAAGCCACTGATTAAATTATCCTGATAAGCCCTTATTAAATCTCTCTCATTCACGATGGAACCTCTTGATGAATTAATAATGATTGGTTTTTTTTTCATCAATGAAAAAGAATTAAAATTTAATAAATCCTTAGTTTCATTATTAAGCGGGAGATGAATTGATATAATATCGGCTATTTCAAAAAGTTCTTTCTGCTCTACCAATGATATATTGTATTTACTTTCAGCAGAGGGTAAAACGAATGGATCACAAGCAATAATTCTTGAACCAAATGCCTGTGCTAACTTGCTGACTTTTTTTCCAATGATGCCAAATCCAAGCAAACTCATTGTCTTTCCTCGCAGTTCTCTTGATTCAATAGAGGTTCGCGGCCATCGCCCGGTAATAGTTCCTTGATGCATTAAGGGTATATTTTTTAATAAGGACAAGGAGCAGTTGATAACATATTCAGCAACTGAGTCGGCATTCATTCCTGTTGCAGGTTGAACAAAAATATTATTTTTCTCACAAAAATCATTATCAATATTATCTAAACCAACTCCTAATCTACCTACAAACTTTAAATTACGCGCTTTTTGCAAAACTGAATCATTAACTTGGGTTTTGTTTCTAACAATAATGGCATCAAACAAATGTATTTGAGAAACTAAGTCTTTAACGTTTTCACACAACTTAGGATCATAAGTGACATCAAATTTTTTAGCGATCAAATTGATGCTGTCTTGTTCCATAAACTCTGTTATTAAAATTTTTTTCATTGATAAATGGAAGGGCTTTATTTGAGGTAGTCAACTTTTCCAATAATCTTTCTAAAACGATCTCTTATTGTAATAGGATTTATTGGAATTGGTTTTACCGCAACATTGCCGGAATTGATTTTTGAAATAATAACATAAGAATTATTTTTATCACCTAGTGCTTTTTCTAGATTTGACGGTGTATCAGATCCGTTGCACTCAATTACATTGCGACAACCGGCGCCGATTGCAACTTCTTTTAAATTTGTTTTTTCATCAGTAAATGTTTTTTGATCTCCCGTGGAGCCATACGAACTATTGTCAATAATCAACAAAGTATAATTATTGGGCGCTCTATTTCCAACAGTTGCAAGTGTATTCATATTCATTAAGACAGATCCATCCCCATCAATGCTTATAACATTTTTATCAACTGATAAGGACAAACCTAATCCAATAGAAGATGCTAACCCCATACTCCCAAGCATGTAGAAATAATTTGGTTGATCGTTTATGTGATACAGCTCTTGTGAGGGAATTCCGATGTTACATACTATCAAATTATCTTGTAACATAGGTTGTAATGACTTTAGTAATTCAAAACGGTTCATTAATCTTCTTTCATTAAATTAAAATCACATAAAATGGCTACTGGATTTTCAATAACTTTTGCATATGCTGTGAAAGTACTTATTTTATCTAAATCTTTCTCCGAACTGCAATGTAGCATTGGTATGCGCAATGTTTGTAATATCTCTTTTGTAACTTTTGCCATACCAGCTTGAGCGCCAACTAACTCACCAGGTGTACCGCGATAACTGATTAAAAAAACAACAGGCATTTGATACAATTGCAGAAGAGAAACAATGGAGTTAACCGCATTACCAATGCCAGAATTTTGCATCATGATACAAGGTAGTTTGTTTCCTAGATACGCACCTGCGCATATCCCCATACCCTCTTCTTCTCTAGGGATTGCCGAATAAAAAACATCTTTATCATTCTCTAAAATTGCTATCATATTGGCCAGAAGTTTGCATGGGACAGATAGAAAAAAATCTGCTCCACCTTTCTTCAGATAAGAAATAATCGTTTTACTTATTCTCATAAAAGATCTTTTTAAATGAAATTATCATACGAACAATAGGTAATATTATTTAGTTTCATTCATTAAATTAAAACCTTTAAGTGATAATATTTTTACATTCCATTTAGGAGGTTTATTTATCGATATTCTTCTTTCGGGCAAAATCCCTGAACCACTAGATTTAAAACTCAACCGAGCTGTTTTATTATCCCAAAGAAGATTGGGAACAAGACTTTTAAAATTTCCCTTTTGGTATTCCAGTGACTCTCCATCATCGAATATTATTGGTAAATTATTTTGTAAATTTTTTCCTTTATTTAGTGCAGGATAAATAACTATTTCTTTTATCGGTGCTGAGTGTGGTGATGGAAACCACGGTGTTTTGGCTCTAGGAATAATTGTGCCTCCTTTTATTATAATCGGAAGTTTTTCTAATGGAGCCTTGAGCTCAACATAACCTTGTTGTGCAACAAATTTCATATTGTAATAATCATACCAACCTTCGTCGCAATAAGGCAAATAAAGGCTACGTTTGCGATGACCTTCCTCGACAACAGGTGCTACAATTATCCGATCGGTAAGAGCATAAACATCATCTTGATCATAAATTTTTTGTTCAGGGTAATCTAAAAAAAGTGGACGGATTGGAGGTTCTCCCTTGTGGTGATATACCCAAAGAGCGGAATAGAGAATAGGCAATAATTCATATCGTAAATTTAATAGTTTACTTATAAGCGGAGTTATTTCTTTGTGCATCCAGGGAAGGTTTATTTGACTTCCAAAATTAATATCGTTTTCAAAATCATTTTGTATAGAAGGTTTCCAAGAATTCATATGAAAGCGTGGATGTAACAACATTGCTTGTACCCATCTGATCAGAAGCTCTTTATCTGTTTTTTTTCCTGTAAAACCACCGATATCATGTCCAAATCGTCCGATTCCAGACAATGAAAGTCCTAACCCCATAGCAAGATTCCATTTAAGTGTATGCCATGATGTTTTATTATCTCCTGTCCAAGTCTCCGCCCATCTTTGAATGCCCAAACAGCCTGAGCGGGATATACAATAAATCCTTTTATTGGGATAAAATTTTTTTACAGATTCATAAGAATTCTTTACCATCATAAGTGCTTGAGCTGATGAAATTTTCTCGGTGTCAATATTCTGATTTTCAATTTTTGAAACTGATTCAACTTGCTTTAAATCATATTCGTTATTATCATTCCAAATGCCCTCGAATCCTGTGGCTAATAATTGTTCTTCAACATTTTTTTTCCACCATTTCAAAGCAGACGATTTAGTGAAATCAATTAGACTGCCTTTCCCCCCCCAAAATTGAATCTTTGAAGGTTGGTCTTGTTTGTCATTTATAAATATATTTTTTAATTTAGCTTCTTCATACAAAGGATGATCATCTAACAATGCTGGTTTTACATTTGCAACTAAATGAATTCCCAAATCTTTTAATTTAAACAAAAATTTTTTTGGATTAGGATATCTGCTCTTATCCCAAGTAAACACATATCGTTTACCTTTTTTTAGAGTATATCCTGAACTAAAATGCAAAGCGCTTATGGGAATCTTGTATTTATTGCACAAATTAAAAAAATGAAAAAAAGATTTCTCTCCCAGAGGGTGGTCTGCTAACTCCATTGATGAGAATTGAAAACCCAAGCTCCATTTAGGTGGTAAAGGAGGCATTCCGGTAAGCTTGTTAATCATTGCAGGTAGAGAACAATTATTATTGGTTAAAACATATAAATCGATGCCTTTCGTCTCAGTTTCAAAATATCTATATTTTTCATGATAATTAGAATGCTCACTGCCGCAATCAATAACAGCAGGTGCTAATGTGTCATATAAAACACCAACATCATTTTTTTGATTGTCAATTGATCTAATCATTAACCATGGAAATGACTTATATAGAGGATCACTCAATTCAGCATTGTAACCCAAAGCATCTTTTTGAGACATTTGAAATCTTCGAAAAGATCTGTCTAACTTTCCTGCTTTTTCTCCTAGGCCATAAAATTTTTCATTAATGTTTCTTTCTTGATAATGGAATGTGCTATTTCTTCTTGCATCCCAGTACCAAGACCCTGTCTCTCTATCGCTTAATGCGGTATTCCAATTTCCACGTTTATCTTTAATTTTAATATTGATGACTAAAGGATCTTTTTTAATCAAGACCTTAAAGTTTCCACCTCTTAAATACGTATTGCCATTTTCCTTACAAGGAAAATTATCTGGAAGAGTAAAACAAGTTAAATTTTCTCTATCTCTTCCATAATTTAAAGGAGCTTTTTTTGGACAAACCATCCACGTATTTTTAATTGATAATCCTTCTTTTGGCGCAAGAGTAATTCGCAATAGCCAGTTTTCAAGAATGCGGATTCTCATTATCCAATCATCATCTAAACTTAAAATTGCGCCATCTTTGCCAATTTTTTGGGAATAAATTTTTGAAAATAATTTCATATAAAATAAAATCCTGAGGGATTATGAATTACTAATTAATATTAAATTCTAATTCCGCTATTATTAAACCAATGGGAATTTTCCAGGGAAAAACTAGCAATGATATCATCTTCCGCTTTAATTTGAGTTTGATTATTTAGTTTTATTGATATTTTTTGTCCTTTATTTGTTTTTCCATACAAAAAACTGTCCGAGCCTAGTTGTTCAACATTGTTAACTTTTAAGGGAAGAATGATTTTTCCTTTAAGATCGAAGTGTTCAGGTCTTACCCCGAGCCTAGAAGCATGATTGGGTGCTAGTTGTTTAATTGATTCAGGAAGCATATCAATATCAAAAAAGTTCATGCGTGGAGATCCAATAAATCCTGCAACAAACTCATTTGCAGGTTTATTATAAAGTTCCAATGGCGCCCCGACCTGTTCAATTAAACCTTCGTTTAAAACAACTATTTTATCTGCCATAGTCATTGCTTCAACCTGGTCATGGGTAACATAAATCATTGTGTTGCCAAGTCTCTCATGTAGTGCCTTTAATTCAACTCTTGTTGCTACTCTTAACTCAGCATCTAAATTTGATAAAGGTTCATCAAATAAATAAATTGATGGTTCTCGAACTATGGCCCTGCCTATTGCAACTCTTTGTCTTTGCCCTCCTGATAATTGACCGGGTCTTCTCTTTAAATATTCCTCCATTCTAAGAAGTTTCGCTGCTTGTTGAATTCTTTCCTCAATCTCATTCTTTTTCATTTTGAGATTTTCTAACCCGAATGCTAGGTTCTGACGCACACTCATATGTGGATAAAGAGCATATGATTGAAAAACCATTGCCAAACCTCTATTTGCAGCGGATATGTTGTTCACTTTTTTTCCGTCGATTATTATTGAGCCTTCACTGATAGCCTCTAAACCAGCTATCATCCTTAATAAAGTTGATTTTCCGCAACCTGAAGGACCTACTAGTACACAAAATTCACCATCTGTAACTTGTAAATTTATTCCGTGAATAACTTCAAGTTTGTCGTATGATTTTCTAAGATCTATTAATTCTAAATTAGCCATAAAATTTATTTCATACCCGTTGTTGCAATCCCTGTTGTGATGTAGCGTTGAAGAAAAACAAAGACTAAGGTAGTTGGAATTAAACTCACAACTGTCATAGCGAGTCTATAATGTTCTTGCGCTACGTATTCACCTTGAAAATCGAGTAAGCATAACTGAATCGTATAGGCTGCTTTAGTCGTTGAAACTGCTATCATTGGTAAAATTAAATCGTTCCATCTCCATATGATAGATAAAATGCCAAGTACGGCAATTGCTGGAAGAGCCAGGGGGAAGACAATTCGCCAGTAAATACTCCATTCACTAGCAGCATCCATTCGGGCTGCTTCTAATAATTCATCTGGAATAGTTAACATATATTGCCTCAACATGAAAACGCCAGTAGGTGTTGCAGCACCTGGAATTATTACACCCCATAATGTTCCTGCTAGACCTGTTACCGCCACCATTTTAAATATGCCGACAATTAAAACTGAAGCGGGAACCATTAAGGTTGCTAAAATAATAATAAAAAAAATGATTTGACCATTAAAACGGTATTTTGACAAAGCAAAAGCGGCCATAGAATTTATCAATACGGTTATGATTGTCGCCACTATAGTAACAAAGACTGAATTATTCAGACATTTAATCGCATTAAAGCTCATACCTCTCACATTATTAGTCAAGGGATCGGTATAGTTTATCCATGAAGGTCTTAACGTTTTATTAACCATAATCTGTTCGCTAGGAATCTTGACGATGCCGCCTTGTGGATTACTGATCAAGCGAGCGTTAATTGTTGCCTTGTTTGTATTTAGTCTGTTAACAGAGTACTCTTCGACTTCATTTGTATCAGCGTTGATCGCAGAAACTAAAATTTGAGATGTAAAACCATTTGGCTTATACGGTTTTATGCCCAAAAATTCTGATAATAATCTGACTTCCTCAGAATTTAAATCTTTAAAAAAAATTGTTGGTTCATATTCTTTTTTTGCATCGGGAAACATGCTGGGATATCTGATTAACCAATCAGGTAATTTTTTATTTAATATTAATTCTTTTGCATAATTAGAAACAAGCCCAAAATGAGTTCTTAATACATAATATTCTTTACCATTATATTTTTTTAGAAAAGAAGTTTGATCATGTTGGAGTTTTTCATCTTCCGTTAAATCATTCCAATAAAGTACCCAGTCAGGCAAATCTTTTAAAATAAATATTTCTTTTCCTTCTGGTCCAAAAACTGTAGCACGCGCCACTCTTTCATAGTCCATGGGCAAAATATTTGTATCTAATTTTTGAAGCAAAAACTGAGATTTAACAGAATTTAAAAGTAGCCAAAAAACAGGCAAAAAAATGATAAAAAAACCAAGAATCAAATATCCATAAGAAATCCAATCTACAAAATTAATTTTATTATGACCTTGTGTCCTTGTAAAAAATTTTATTACTGCACTCATAATTTAATTTGTCTTCTTGTAAGATAAAATTGCAATAAAGATAATAATATCAATAATACCGCAACCAATAATGAAGCCATAGCGGCAATTCCAAGTCCAAACGTTGTTTTTTGACCTCTCAATCCTGCTGTTTCAAAAATGTATGAAACTAGTGATACCCAACCTACTTGCAATGCAAATAATTCCTCAAAAGCTTGGAAAGCTTTTATTAAAGATAAGACTGTTACAACAAGAAGAATTGGCATTAACAAAGGTATGGTAATTTTCCAAAAAACTCTTTGATTTGAAGTTCCATCCATTTCAGCAGCCTCATATAAGTCTTTGGGAATAGATTGAAGGCCGGCAAGTAAAATTAACATATAAAAACCTAAATGTGCCCAGGTATATACAAAAACAGACCAGAACATCGTCCATGAGGGGTCAGTTAACCACTGTATGGGTTCTTCAATCCAATTCCATTCAATAAGTTTTTGAGATAAAAGTCCTTGTCTTTTTAATATTAGTGTCCATAAAAATGCAACAACAACAGGACTCAGCATAACAGGATAAAAATATACTGCTCTCCAAAAAGCTCTTCCAATTATTTCTCTGTTCAAAACAACAGCTGTTATGAGAGCTATCACGATCATAATTGGAACCTGAAAAATAACAAATATAAAAGTATCCGCTATTGCGGCTTTAAATTTATCATTTTCCATATTTTCTATACCAGTGTCAATTTGAGTTTCTAAAACAATTCTAGCCAAGTTGTCTGATCCGGAATAATCTCTGGATGAAAAATTAATACTTTCACCATCAGTGACCGAAAAACCGAAGTTCATAAATAATGGCAGGAAAGTGAAAAGGCCGAAAATTAAAATATTTGGAAATAAAAATAAATAAGGTAAGCTTTTTGTTCCGCTAATTCTTTGGGATAGCTCAATTGGCCAACCAATTACGGACATTAGACGTGGGATAAACCCTGCAACTTCTCTGGTTAATAAAAATCCAATAAATAAATAAACAAAGAGAATGAAATACCAATAGTTAATATTAAAAAAACTTTCAAACATTTTGGTATATTAATTTCTTTTAAGGCCGCTGTGAATAGCGGCCTTAAAAATATTCTTAAACTAAATTACTCAGCAATTTTTGCAGCAACGTCAGCATCTATTGCATTTAAAGCATCATCAAGGCTCATTTCGCCTGTGATAGCTTTTGTTATATAGTCTGGAACAATTCCATAAATTGCAAAGTTTTTATTATAACCTTGGAACCAATAAGCTTGTGGAGTTGAATCAGCTGCTTTTCCCGCGTTTGCGGCAAAAATAGCCAGGCCTTCGGCTACAACAGGGCTTACGCCTTTGTAGTCAATACCAGACTTTTGCAAACCTTGATGTGCAGTAATGTTGCTGGTTTTAGCAGCAAAATTTTCAGCATTTTCGGTTTGAGACAAAAAGTTAATAAAAGATGCAGCTGCATCAGGATGTTTAGTTGATTTAAAAGCAACTACTCCTGAGCCACCTGGCATTGCTCCACAGCCACCTGGGCCGCACGGAATTGGAACGACTTTCCATTGAAAGTCTGTTATGTTTTTATCATAATTTCCTAACATCCATGAACCTGACATATGCATTGCTACAGTGCCATCCAAAAATAATGGCGCAGCATTTTTATAAGCTGTTCCTGAACCTGCAGGCCATCCTTCAACAGGCATTAGTCCTTCTTTATGCCATCCAACAAAGACTTCAGAAAATTTTCTGAAACCTTCATCTACTAAAATTGGAACGCCATCTTTGTGAAATTTAGCACCATAAGAAAACGCGGGTCCAGCCCATCTATGCGCTGTTCTATCCAATGCTAGTCCAGCTGTTAAATCTAGTTCTGATTTAACTTTTCTAAGAGCATCTGCCCAATCATCCCATGAAGCGCCTTCTTCTGGCATATCAACACCAGCGTCTTCAAACATAGTCACATTTACGTATGGACCTGTAACAGTAAGCTGAGTTTGCCAACCATAAATACCGTCATCTCCAGATGGTTTGCGGTACCATGGCAAGGTAGCACCATAGTTAGTTTCCCAATATGATGAATCTACATAAGGTTTTAGATCTAGGTAGAATTTATTTAGACCTCCCAGATTTGTTACTCTTGCTACATCTGGGGCCGCATCTGATTCTAATTGGTTTTCTAGCTGTTCTCTGATAACCTCGTACCCGACTGTTTCAATGTTAACTTTATTACCAGTTGATGATTCCCAGGATTTTGCCATTTCAGCAATGGTGTCACACTCGTTGCTATCTTGATAACATATAAATTTAATTTCTGCTGCTTTAACATTAAAAGATAAAACAACTAAAGTTGTAAAAAAAATAAAACCCAAAGTTTTAAATATTGATACAAAATTACTCATTAAATAAATAAATTTTTTCATTTTTTCTCCTAACAAATAGTCATATTAAGAATTATATTAAATTGTATAATAATTAATAATCAGCAAAAATAACTTATTAATAAAACGTTTTACTTGTCAACATCATTTTGTAAAATGGCATTAATATTTTGGGATAAATTATAAAGAATATTAAATTATTACGAAATTATAATGATCATATTTGGCTTTTTGCATCAACAAAATGATGCAAACATCAGGAATATTGAAGTCTGCGGAATTTTTTTTTGATTTGAGAGAGTGTTTTTTGATCTATGTCAAAAAGTGACAAATTAGATAATTAATGAAAATATCTCCAGTTAATTTCAAATTTCTTATCATCCAAAATAGCGTCCACCATCCCAATAAGTAGGGGCATTTTTTTTATGCTAAAATCATTTTTTATGTTTGCTCCAATTTCAAACACCAATTCCGCACCTTCAACAGTTACTGCCGGCATTTTAGATTTTTTCACTTCGGAGTAAACGCAACCCTTGCTCATGTATTCACCCATCTTACTGTTTCTCCCCCCTTGAGAACTAACGAATAAGTCTCCCAGACCCGCAAGTCCGTATACGGTTTTCTCATTTCCTTTTAAAAAATCCACAAACAACCCCATTTCATACAGAGACTGACTGATTAAGGAGGCGGAAGTATTAAGGTAGTTGTTTTCTTTTAATCCATCCTCCGCTACTTCATCATACAGTCCTTTAGAGAAGCCGATAACCATTGAAAAAATATTTTTAATGGCCGCGCAAACTTCAATCCCTGTCATGTCGTCAGAAATTGAAGGATGGTAATAATCAGTGGTCAAAATATTCTTTAGCCACTCAACAGTTTTTAAATTCTTATTTGCAAAGATAACACTGGTATGAACTTTACTGGCCAACCCATTGGCGAGACAGGGGCCGGCAACCGCAGAAATATTTGTATTTTTAAATCCCTTGCTAATTAGCAGTCTCTCCAGTTTATCAACCAATAATTCATATTTATTTTCATGAATACTTAGACCTTTTGTAAGCATCAGAATGGGGGGCAATGTGCCATCGTTAAAAAAAGCACCTAGTTGATCAACAACCCAGTTGATTCCTTTAGAACTTATCCCGAGCACAATCAAATCTGGATTCTTTCTTAATTCCTTAGACAAGTTCATATATTTTATAATGTTTGTCTTCTCTGAAAGATGGAGTTTCAAACCGGGATGAAAATTATTATTATTTTTCATTTCATCAATGAATGCATCTTCAAGATGAGTGCCCGCTATCATTACTTCATGTTGGCGTTCAAGCAACGGAACTGAGAAAGCCGATCCCATTGCGCCAGCGCCTAAAATTAGAATTTTTGCCATAAGCAATTTTATATATTTTTATTTTTCCGTAAAAAATTATTAATTTAGTCTTTTGCCTGTTTTTTCATCAAAAATATGAACTGCATCAACGTCCAGGGAGATATTTATAATTTCACCAACTTCTAATTTAGTGTTGCCGCTTTCTTTGTAACAAATAGATTGGCCATCTTTGTCTCTTCCATAAATAATGCTATCAGATCCAAGTTTTTCAATTATGTCTATGGTTAAGGATATTTCACCTTCTTCTTTTAAATTCAAATCTTCTGCTCGAAAACCTAAGACGACACTTGCATTATCAATGTTTAAATCTTTATTTAACTTAAAGCTGCTTGACTCAAAATTATTGTTGTTAATTGCTCCATTCACAAAGTTCATTTGAGGGCTTCCTATAAATTCACCAACAAATTTACTCGCGGGTTTTTCATAAACCTCTATTGGAGTTCCAAGCTGTTCAATTACTCCATTATTAATTACAGCCAATCTGTCACCTAGTGTCATTGCTTCCACTTGATCGTGCGTTACAAAAACACTTGTAACATTCATGCTTTGTTGTAATTTTTTAATTTCAATTCTAACTTGTCCTCTCAATTTTGCATCAAGATTAGAAAGAGGTTCATCAAATAAGAATACCTTAGGGTTTCTCACTATTGCTCTTCCCATAGCTACTCTTTGTCTTTGTCCTCCAGAAAGTTGAGCTGGTTTTCTTTGAAGATATTCTTTTATTTCTAGCAGTTCAGCAACTTCTTTGACTTTGTTATCAATGTTTTCTTTTGATTCACCTCTATTTTTTAAACCATAAGATAAGTTTTTATATACATTCATGTGCGGGTATAAAGCGTAGTTTTGAAAAACCATAGCAACATCTCTTTCAGATGGATCAATTTTATTAATAGTTTTTCCATCAAGATCAATTTCGCCCTCAGTTATATCTTCAAGACCCGCGATCATTCTAAGCAATGTTGATTTACCACAACCACTTGGTCCTACAAAAACCATAAACTCACCATATTCAATATTTAAAGAAGTTTCATTTATCGCTTTAGTCCCGTTAGGGTATACTTTTGTTATATTTTTTAATTCTAAAAAACTCATTTATTTCTCTGTTTGAATCAATCCCTTAATAAACCAACGCTGTAAAAATACTACTACTAGAATAGGAGGTATCATTGATAAAATAATATATGCGAATCTCTCAGCAACTCTTGGTAAATTTCCACCTTCATAAGATTCCTGAAAGATAATTTTCATTCCCATCACGACGGTCCAATATTTCTCATCTGTCGTCATGATCAAAGGCCACAGGTATTGGCTGTAACCATAGACAAACATGAAGATGAACATCGCCGCAATCATGGTTTTGGATAAAGGAACTAAAAAATCAATGAAAAATTTCCAACTATTGGCACCGTCCAGCTTTGCGGCTTCCAAGAGTTCGTCAGGAACGGATTTGTAAAACTGCCTGAAGAAGAAAGTGGCCGTGGCGGACGCAACTAATGGGAGAATTAAGCCTGTATAGGAATTTGTTAAATTTAAGTCAGATACGACTTGATAGCTTGGAAGAATTCTTACTTCTAATGGCACTAACAGTGTTATAAATATTAACCAAAAAAGAGGCACGGCTAGTTTAAATCTAAAATACACAATCGCATACGCCGACATAGATGAAATAATAACTTTTATGCTCGCAATTCCAAAAGCCATGATGAAACTGTTGATGAACATTCTCGTGGCAGTGATCTCCTGCGAGAAGCCGCCTTTTTGATTTAATACTTCATTATAATTTCTGACTAATTGGTCTCCAAGGCCCCATTGCATTCCTTCTTTTAAAATGGTTACATTTTCATGTGTTGAGCTAGCAAAAGCGATCCAAATTGGAACAACCATCAATAATACTCCTAGAATGAGGATTGTATGCGATAAAAATTGAACTATTCTTTTATTCATTTTGTTTGAAACAATCCTTGAATAAACCAACGCTGTAAAAAAATCACAACTAATACTGGGGGTATCATTGATAATATGATGTAGGAAAATCTTTCTACTCCCCATGACATAAAGATAGTTTTCATTCCCATCACGACGGTCCAATATTTCTCATCTGTCGTCATGATCAAAGGCCACAGGTATTGATTATATCCATAGACAAACATGAAGATGAACATCGCCGCAATCATGGTTTTGGATAAAGGAACTAAAAAATCAATGAAAAATTTCCAACTATTGGCACCGTCCAGCTTTGCGGCTTCCAAGAGTTCGTCAGGAACGGATTTGTAAAACTGCCTGAAAAAAAAAGTAGCAATAGCTGAGGCTGATAACGGCAATATCAAACCAGTGTAAGTGTTCACAAGACCAAGATTAGAAACTACTTGATAGCTTGGCATTATTCTAAGTTCAAGCGGTACAAGCAAAGTTAAAAAGATTATCCAAAAAATAGGCACAGCAAGTTTGAATCTAAAATATACGATAGTATAAGCAGACATTAGTGATGTAAGTACCGTAAGAGTTGCAATGCCAAATGCCATAATAAAACTATTTATGAGCATACTAGAAGCTGTAATCTCTTGAGAAAACCCTCCTTTTTGGTTTAACACTCTATCATAGTTTTCAATAAATTGATCACCTAAGCCCCACTGCATTCCCTGTGATAATATTGTACCATTATCATGAGTGGAACTAGCAAAGATAATCCAGATTGGAACAACCATTAGAAGAACTCCAACAATCAAAATAATGTGAACCAAATATTGAGAAATTGTTCTGCTCATTAATTATAATGTATCCTTCCTTCAATGAATCTAAATTGAAAAACTGTGATTACTAAAACAATCAACATCATAATGATTGATTGGGCCCCAGCACTTCCAATATCAAGTCCTCTAAAGCCATCAATATAAGCCTTGAAAACAAGTGTTTTGGTTTCACCACTAGGCGCTCCAATAGTTGTCGTATCTATAATCCCAAGTGTATCAAAAAAAGCGTAAGTAATATTAATAATTATTAAGAAAAAGGTAGTTGGCATTAATAAAGGAAAAGTAATAGTCCAAAATCTTCTAAAGTTACTTTTACAATCAATCATTGACGCTTCAATGATGGATTTTTGAATGGTTTGAAGTCCTGCTAAAAAGAAAATAAAATTTGCACTTATTTGTTTCCAAGTTGCTGCAATAAAAACATAAATGTAAGCGTCATATATATTGTCATACCAATTAAAACCCCAAATGTTATGAAAAAAACTATACAAAATTCCTAATCTTTCACTGAAAAAATAATTCGCTGTTACTCCTACAACTGCAGGCGCTATAGCATAGGGCCAGATGAGCAAGGTTTTGTAATAACTTTTGCCATGAATAACATTATTTGCCTGAACTGCTAAAAGCAATCCTATGGAACAGGAAAAAAAAGTAATCACACATATGAAAATAATAGTAAATTTAAATGCTCTTAAATACGTAGCATCCGACATAGAAAAAATAAAATTATCAAAACCTGAAAAATACCTTCCAAAACCAAATGCATCCTGAGTTGTAAAGGCATCAGTAAATGTTTGAACAATTGGCAAATATAAAAAAATTAAAATGATCGCAAGTTGTGGTGCAACAAAAAAATATTGCGTAAAATATGAACTAAATTGAACTTTTTTCATAGAAATTAAAGAGATTAAGGAGGACTTACGTCCTCCTTAAAATTATTTAGTTTATAAAGTTTTTGCAAATTGCGCTAGTAATTTAGCAGCGCCTGCATCAGTATTTTTCCAACCTTGTTCTACAGAAATTTCTCCAGATAACATTTTATGAACATTTTCGTAAATCACTTCACGAATTTGAGGCCAGTTGCCAGCTCTGTATCCACCAGGAATAGTTGAGCCAGTTAAACTTAACTGTTCTCCAACTGCTTGATGATATGGAGATGCATTGTAGAATCCAATTGCATTTGCAAGTTCTGTTGCTGAATAAGTTACAGCAGCATAACCTGACATATTATGATAGAATAATTGGATTTCAGGAGTGGTCATATATTCTGCTAATTTCATGAGAGCGGAATATTCTTCATCTGATTTACCAGACAAGATCCAATTTGCTGCACCCCCAATAAATGTTGGATATGCTTTTCCACCAGTCATTGAGCTCCAATAAGGAATGTGATTAACAGAAAAGTTTGGAACAACACCCTTCATGCCACTAAATGATGCTGCAGAACCAAGCCAAAAAGCTGCTTCGCCTGCAATGAAAGGAGCTTGGTTGTCACCCCATGCACGTCCTTTGTAATCATACCATCCTTTATCTTTCCACTCTTTAACTTTTTCCCAGTGAGTAATAAATTCTGGAGTGTCAGCGAAAAGTGTTGTTGTTGGAACAGCATCATAACCATTATTGCCATCAGTCATTAAAAGATTATGTCTGGAAAAGAAGTTTTCAGTCCAAATCCAAGGGCTATGACTTTGTAACATTGGAATATATCCAGCGTCCTTAATTTGCTGTGCAATGCCTTCAAACTCTTCATAAGTTTTTGGAATTTCTGTTACACCAGCTGCTTCTAAAATGTCCATATTAGCGTACATTAAACAAGTTGAGCTGTTGAAAGGAATGCCAATCATTTTTCCATCTGAATCTGCATAGAAATTTCTGATCCCTGGAATGTAATCATCTTTATTGAAATTTACACCATGCTCTGCTGCCATATCTTCAAACGGATATACAACTCCATTTTTTACCTGCGCAACCATGATTGCTGCACCTGCATCATAGACTTGAACCATATGAGGATGTTCGCCAGCCCTGTATGCTGCAATAAATGCCGCTAAGATATCCTCGTAACTTCCTTTACTAGTAGGAATTAATTTAGATTCATCTTGCTTTGCGTTCCATCTATTAGCTATTTCATTTATGATAGACTCCAGTTTACCAGTGTGTCCATGCCAATAATGAAGCTCAATTGGAGCCGCAAAGGATGGAAAAGATAGGAAAACTAGAGTTACTAAAGCTATTAAAGCTTGAAAAGTCTTTTTCATAGTACCTCCTAAAAAATTTATTAATTAATTTAGAAACCAACATTAAATTAATTTAATTATATTGATATAATTAATAAAACGTTTTACTTGTCAATAATAATATTAACTTGGTTAGATGTTTTTGGTTGAGGAAATCCAAAATGAATAAAAGAATAGTTCAATTTGTTGCGCATACAGTCCTCATTCTAGTAGTAATATTTCTACAGAGGTGATTTATTCAAGGATTGTTTCAAACAGAGAAATAGATGAGTTTTTTAAAATTAATAATTAATCATTACATAAACATAAGGAATTAATAATAATATAATCATTATTCCAAAAACTATTATTGTTTTTCTCATTCAATTTTTCAAAATGATGTTAAGTTTCCATTCTATCCGCTCTCCAAATAGTCAGCGCTATGATCGCTAAAAAAGGAAGGCACATCAGATTTATAGCTTGCCAGCTTGTCATGTTAAGAAATAATCCCGCTGAGAGAGCGGCCATTCCTTGTGCGCTAAATACGGTAAAATCATTATATGCCTGGGCTTTATATTTCTCTTCCGACCTATAGCTGATGACCAGTAAGCTCGTTCCGGAAACAAACAGAAAATTCCAACCAAAACCAAGGAATGCTAATGCAATCGCATAATTCATGAATGTCTGATCGAAAAAATAACTTAAAAAAATACAGATTGCAAAAAAAGTTATCCCAAAGTACATGATCATACTGTGTCCCAGCCTTTGAATTAACTTCCCAGTGATAAGCGAGGGTAGAAACATGGCAACGATATGCCATTGGATCACAGATTTTGTTTCATCTAAATTAAACTTTTCATTAACGTGCATGCTTATGGGCGTTGCGGTCATCAGAAAGGCCATAATCGCATAGGCAAAAGCGGTGGCGGTAATTGCTTGTAAGAATCTTGGTTGTAAAATTAATTCCATATAACTTCTTCCCTGAAAAGATCTGTCACTTTCAGATTCATTCATACTTTTCAAGAAAGTCAATAAAACAGCAGGCAGAAGGACCAGGAAAGCTAATGACAGATATGAGCCCACATAAAGTTTGTCAAAAAATAAATCTTTGGTTAAATTTGCGATATTAGGCCCTATCAGGGCGGATAAAATTCCACCCAGTAAAATCATTGAAACTGCTTTTGGAATTTTTTCTTTTTCAACACTTTCACTGGCGGCAAATCGATATTGATGAACAAAGGCTAAACCCATCCCCATCAGCAAACAGGAAATACAAAAAAGTGTAAAACTTTCAATGCTGATTGAATAAGCCGCGAGAAGAGCGGAGAGGGAGCTGCCGATTGAAGCGCTTACAAAACCTAATTTCCGACCAAACTTGCTCATTATATAGGATGCAAAAATGGCGCAAGAAGCTGTTCCAATGATGAATA
Organism: Pelagibacteraceae bacterium; assembly: GCA_017639935.1. Lineage (GTDB taxonomy): Bacteria > Pseudomonadota > Alphaproteobacteria > HIMB59 > JAGFWP01. Next base: position 22,716 of record JAGFWP010000010.1, on the reverse strand, counting down.
ATGCGGGCGGTAAGGTTGAAAGGGCTTTTATCGAAATAAGTCGGGAACCGATAATTCCACTTAAGAAAACATTAACGGTAGCGAGGCTAAAACCAAATGCTTGACTTAAGGTTAACAGCCATAAATTACGATTATTCATATTTTCTCTCACCTCGTTTTTTATTACTTATATATATTCCTCGCAGTTGGCGGCAGGGTAATTGATAATGGTGGGCCCTCAGGGATTTGAACCCCGGACCACTCCGTTATGAGCGGAGCGCTCTAACCAACTGAGCTAAGGGCCCTAAACAGGCTTAATATACATCTTAATTCTAAGTTTCAATTACATATTTGATTGAGTTAAGTGTTATTACCTAAGACAAAATTCTCAACTTTTTTAAACAAATCCTCAGTAACTGTAAAATAAAAACCGTTTTCTTCATGAACGCTGTGATTGCGCCCTGTCACACTTTTGTCACAACAAGGAGTGTAGAATGGCATCAATCCGCAGAAGAAATAATAAATGGCAGGCTCAAGTTAGGCGAAGGGATTGCCCTTTAATAACACAAACATTTCGCACCAAAGAATCAGCTACAAAATGGGCTCGTGAAGAAGAAACTAAAATTGATGATGGTTTCTTGGTTCTCAAAAACAAGTGTAAAAAATATTCCCTTAGACAGCTCATCAATCGCTACATAAATGAGATTCTCCCAAAGAAACGAGCTGGGTTTAATGAAACAATAATTCTCAAAGCTTTTATGAGAGAAGGTTTCGTGAACAAACCAGTATCGCACATAACATCTGAATATTTTGCAAAATATCGAGATAAAAGATTGCAGAAAGTTAAGCCGGCAACGTTATTAAGAGAGCTTTGTGTTGTGCAACACTTGTATTCTATAGCAAATAAGGAATGGGGCTTTAATATTCCTAATCCCATTAAGAGTATTCAAAAACCTAAACTTAACAATAGAAGAGAAAGAAGATTAACGGAATACGAATACAACTTTCTGGTTAAGGGAAACTACCCTCAACAAACACTAAGACACATCATTGAAGTGGCCATTGAAACAGCGATGAGGCGTGGTGAAATTCTAAACATCAAACCGGAACACATCAAGGGACAGACTTTATTAATTCCAAAAACCAAGAACGGTCATCCACGCACAATACCTCTTACTAAAAGAGCTTTGTATATTCTAGAGAACACGCAACTCCCCTTCCCCATGTCTGCCAATGCAGTGAGGCTTGCTTGGGACAGGTTGAAGAAAAAAGGAAATATCAAAGACCTGCACTTCCATGATTTACGCCACGAGGCTATCTCACGGCTCTTTGAGAAAGGCTTAAGTATTCCAGAGGTAACCTTAATATCTGGACATAAGGATGTGCGAATGCTTTTTCGCTACACACATCTCAAGGCAGAGGATATAGTGAAAAAGCTATGAGAAGCTTGGCTTTAGTCGTTATTGCAGCATCTTTTCTTTTGTCATATTCAATTGATGCAGCAGAGGATTTTCGTTTTTCAGGCAGGATAAAGTGCGAACTGTCCGCAACCTACATTGTCTTTGACTTTGACAATAAAATTGCCATTCGAAACAATTATGATTCCTCCCGGTACAAATTATCAAACTATGAGACAAAAAAGAATAAGTTTAAAAAAACCATTCATACTTTTTCCTGGTATGACGTGAAAAATAATTTTCTGGGGTATTGGGTTATCTCAGATGATTCAAAGAACATTGAAGAGATTAAATTTGACAGAGAGGGAAGAATTTTTTCTGTAAGCAGAACCTGCTCGGAATTTAATAATAATAACATTGGTGAACTGGTATGGGAATGACCAATGATGACCTTATTTATTTTTACCAATCCATCAATAAATATATTGAAAGGTGAATAATTATTCCCAGATATTTGTTGTTGGAGACATACATGGCTGTCATATTTTGCTTGCTCAAATACACAAAAAAATTCTAGATAAGTCCAATAATACGAGCGGAAACAAACTACTTGTATATTTGGGTGATTATATTGATAGAGGGCCAAAGATTAAGGAAACAATTCAAGCACTTTTAGATTTTCAACCTGATAATTTTCAACAAATATTTCTTTTGGGAAACCATGAGCAGATGATGCTCGATTTCATCAATAACGTCCCAGATAGTTTGTATCTTTGGATGTTAAACGGCGGTGATGAAACATTAAATAGTTACGGAATAAAAGACACGGTATTTTTTAACAATGAAACTAAAAGCAAAGAAACGATACGTGGTGAATTGGTCAACAACATTCCAAAAAACCATCTTAAATTTTTTCATAATCTCACTTTATCTTACAAATGGGGTGATTATTTCTTTGTTCACGCAGGCATTGACCCTGATGTCCCTTTGAATAAGCAAGATAAAAATACATTGATATGGCAACGAAAAAGCAAGTTTCTTGATAATACAAAACTGTTTGAAAAAATCATTGTACATGGTCATACTCCTCAACCAAAAATAGAAAATTTAGCTAACCGAATAAATTTAGATACTGGGGCATTCTACACAGGAATTCTCTCTTGCTTAATTATTAATACTAAGACAGGTGAAAAGAAATTTATTAGTACAAAAAATTAAAATGAAAATATTGAGTTAGTTTATGATGATAGCTTATATCTGTCGATGTCCTTATAAATCGGCCCGTCTTTAGTAAGAATGGATTCTTTCAAATAAAAATCCCTGACCATAAATGATATTTCATTTACACTCATTTCATTGATTAACCGGAGAAAAGAATTTTTATCTGCAAGACTTTTAACACGAGCGATAGTAACGTGGCCCATAAACCTGTATTCTGATTCAAAAATATCATTCAAACAATTATCAACCAATGGCTGCAAGAGTACGTTAGAGACCTTCACCCAAATTATTTTGATAAACTTTTGAGAAAAAACACCAACATCCTTTAGTGTCAATTCAAACGGATGATGCTTGATGGAGGATAATCTTTTTTTAACATCGTTTATCACCCCACTTTCTATTTCACCTAAGAACTTTAAAGTCAGATGTAAATTTTCACCAGAGGTTAACCTTCCATTGAAGTTAGGCTTAAGTTTTTCTTGTATTTTTTGAATTTCCTTAATTGCATCCATAGATAAATCAATGCCAATAAAACATCGCATAATTTATCATACCACCATTAAACAAAAGTTTAAGAGGGTTTTTTTTAGGTATAAGCAATCCACAAACTTGTTAATATTATTGTATTATGTTGCTTAAACCAGTTTTCCTTCTTTAATATTTCATGAAATATATAATGATAAAAGAGAATGTTAGAAAAATTATTAATAATTTGCTGCTATTTTGATTATCATCCCAGAACCAGATTGGTGGATGTGAAAATTGGATTTGGACCTTCAGGAAAGATTGAAAAGGTTGAATGTATGATTTGCAAGAAAGTTTACATTCGTGACAATAAAACCATCAATCCGACAATAGTTCTGCTAGTCATTTTACTCTTTGTCATAGTTATGCTACTCTTTTAGTGTGGATGGAATTATTTAAAAAACATTAACTGTCGCAGATTCCATGGAAATTTTTTTCAAAATAATGCTTGCGATTAATTATATAAAGCATACGCTTACTAGTGAAGATAGGAGGGTATTATTGATACCGCCAGTTGTCTGATGGGTGGTGGCCACAACCAACATTATTTTAAACAATTTAGCAGAACTGTTTCACAGTCCTAGCATTAGGTGATGAGCCGAAATATACCCCAATCAACACGATATGTTATTGGGGTTTTTCTTATTTTTTGTAAGGCTTCAATTTCTCCAATATTTTTATCATACAATCAATGATATCATTGATGCACTGAGCTACTATTTCTTCTTTTTTGGTAGTATTAATCTTACTAGTAGCTTTTTTTTTGGTTTTCTTCTTTTTAGCAGCCATAAGTTTTCTTTATCATTATGAATATACTTAATCTATAAATAAAAGTTTTTCTAGGCATCCAAGGACGTACCAGCGGTGACTATCAACAGGAGGAGTAATATGAAAAGTAAGATACGCCCAAGTAATGCCATATTAACAATTGATTCTTAAAAACTGAATCAAGCATAATCATAATGTAATTAAGGTAAAATTATGAAGAGGAGTAATTAGTTGGAAAATTAGATTAAAGTGTAATTAATAGTTTTTTTGTTTTTCTAAAAAAATCAATAACTTTTCTTCAACATTAAATTCAAAGAGATTGTTGTGCCCGGCATTGGGAACAAATAAAGCCTCTTTTGGTTCAGGAGCAGCATCAAATACCTTTTTTCCTAATGATATGTTAATGATGTTGTCTTTTTCTCCGTGTATCACCAGCAGCGGTGATTTAGTGTTTCCTATTATCCTCAGAATGTCATAACGGTCTAACACCAACCATTTAGCAGGTAGATACCAAAAATGACGCTGAGCAACGTCAGCGATGGACGTAAAGGGGGCCTCTAAAACCGTGGCAGCAAAGGCAGCCTCAGAGGACAATTTTACTGCTACTCCGCATCCTAAGGATTCACCGTAAAGAATAGTTTTATCAGAGGATATTTGTTGTTTTGATAAAAACTCCAATGCCGACAGAGCATCATAATATAGACCCCCCTCCGTAGGCTTGCCTGGATTGCCGCCATAACCTCTGTATTCAAGAAATAAAAAACCATAGCCAGCAGTGATGAAACGTTTAAATTTCTCAACCCTATGTCCGACATGTCCTGCGTTGCCATGAAAGATGAGGATTGTATATCCATCTTGCGTTCTCGGTTTTTTAAACCAAGATTTTAGAACTAATCCATCCGATGTGGTGAGTTCAATCTCTTTTAATCCACTATCAATAAAATACGAAACGTCAATTTTCTCTTTTGAGGGGAAATAGAGGTAAGACCTTTGAAAAAAGAAAAGGAACAAGACAAGCAGTGCATAAATACCAATGGCATAAGTTAGGATTAATAACATTTTTGTCATTTCATAATATTTATGAAAACTGAATTAGTTTTATAGCACCATTGTTTCAAGAATGAATAGATGAATACGCAGCACTAACTTCTCTTGAAAGATTTTATAGCCAGTACGTAAATAACAATATTAGTGAAAATAAGTAAAAACCCTAAATAAAATTGTAATTCAGCAGTTAGATTGTCAGGATAGACAATGGGCATTAAATATTGTTCAATAAAACTGCTTGGATAACTTTTCAAACCCGCCTTCTTTAAAAACCAATTTTCTAAATATGTTAATGGACAGATAGAATGAGATAATTCAATATATGCTCCATAAATAACAGAAGGAATATGAATAAAAGCAATTTTTTTTGATGCAAAGAGAATCAACGCTCCAAATATAACAAAAACTATAAAAGCAAAGTGCATTGCAAGTGTTAAATTGGCACCAAAACCATAGTACATTTTAATATCCCGCCATTATACAGTTAAAAGGTCTCTTACATTCTTAATATGAAAAATTTGTATATTTTTCACTTAAGTTCCAAAGCCTTTTCTGTGTGTTTTGGTTGTATGTTTGCCCAGAGCTGGTTAATGGTTCATGCTTGTGAAAATATTTTCCAGTAACTTCCTCTAAATCTTTCTTCATTGCCAAATAAATACTGGTTTCTGCGCCTTCCTGAGGACTTTTGCCAAAAAGTTTCTGGGACAGCATAAAGAAAAACTTCACTAAACCGCTGTTATTATGGCCCAGACCTGTATTAACAAATCCAGGATGCAAGCAGTTAACCGTTGCGCCTTTTGACTTTAGTTTATTTGATAAAAAATAAGTGAACAATATGTTGCACAACTTTGATTGACGATAGGCTCTATACCCATCATATGTCTTTCTCATTTCAATATCATCAAAATTTAAATCCATACCTTTATGAACAGATGAAGCAACGTTTACAATCCTTGGTTTATGGGAATCCAAAATCACCGGAAGAAGCAAACCCGTTAACAAAAAATATGCTAAATGATTAATGGCAAAAGTTTTTTCTATGCCATCAACACTTTCTTCTCTCTTAAAAAAAGCGGCTCCAGCATTATTTATCAGTACATCGATATTAGAAAATTTTCTCTTTACAAATTCCGCAATGCTTTTAATTTCTATTTGTGATGACAAATCACCATTGATAAAATGAACATCTTCATTGCCTGTATTTCTTCTAATTTCATTTAATTTATTTTTTCCTTTTAAAGCATTCTTGCCAGTTATGATTATTGTTTTTTTTGTCTTTGCAATTTCTTGAGCAGCTTGAAAACCAATGCCATTAGTACCACCTGTAATGAGAAAAATTTTCTTGCTCATATTTTTAATTATACCACCGTTCTCCCAAAGGTTAAGAGGGTTATTTTTGGGTTAACATATGGCACCGTAGAGGATATAGTTCTATGGTTAAAGCAAAGGGAATAATGATGAAAAAATATTTTGAAAAAAAATTTGGCGAGGGAACGGCATTTGACCTTGATTATGGTAAATTGCTGATTCTCGCTTTATTGATTTATATTGCATTTTTTAAATAAGAAGAAAAATAATTAGATAAAAAAATGTGAAGAGGTCAACGATATGATATCCAAGCCGATTTCCCCCAAAGATTAAGAGGGTGTTTAGGCAAAGGTTCTAAAACTGTTCTATTTTAAAATTAATTAATACAAATAAAGTAAAAAATATGAAAAAATTTGTTAAAATATGAGCAGCAAGGTACCCTGTCTGCACTTCTTTCCCTCCGACCACATTGCGGATACGCTGCATCTGTCCTTGGAGGCACAAGGGTGCTACATCCTCATCCTCTTTCACACTTGGAATAACAACTGCCGCCCCTACAAGGATGATGATAAGATACTACCACGCCTGCTGCGTGTAACCCCAAGGAAATGGCGAAAAATTAAGGAGGAGATTGCGCCCCTCTTTGACTTAAGTGATGGTACATTCAAGCAGAAACGTCTGGAGCAAACATGGAGGAAAGCTCTAGAGAGAAGCGAGAAGGCAAGAGAGGCTGCAAATGCAAGATATGACAAAAGAGTCTTTAAGGATAAGAGGCTTGCGGACGCATTACCAAGGCAATACTAACCATAATCATAATCATAATCATAACCATAAATATTATTATATGCTTTAGTACTGGGGAGTGATTGTGTTGTAAATAAATCTGCTATCAATCTGTCGTCAATGCAGTGTGTTTTGCTATCAACACTATTCCCCAGCTGAAGTAAAAGGGGTCGGTGAAGACCCCTTGAATATTAGTTAGTTTTTTTTCCAAAGCTATGAAGAGTATCGAAGGATGCCCTGTAGACCTTGCCGTTGGCATCATCTTGATGCCCGATGGGAAGAACGAATTTATCCTCCTCAAAGTTCGGCGGCTCAACTTTTACATTGAGCTCAAGCCCGTCACAAGAGCTCTTGGCTTTATCGAGGAACTCATAAGTACTTTTTGGTATATCCAGATGGAAAATAATTCTCTTAGCTCCACCCAGATTATTAAAAATACTGTAACTTCCTACTTCACCAAGACGCGGCTGCTCCTTCTTGTAAACATCAAGATAAATTTCCACTTTTGTCTCAAGATAGGTGTCCCTCGTTGTGCTGTAGTCGGCATTCACAATTAGGTTATCCCAAGTAACCCTTCCGTGTATGCCGCTAATGCCCGTCTCGCTAGACAACTTACCCTTCGACTCATAGTATCGGTTACTGAAGTCCTCCCAGTTCATGGGAATGGAATTACTATGGTAACACTCCAGCCTATCGACCTTGACAGTAATCCTACAACCACGATTTAGAAAACTTTTGTTAACCTCTTCCTTGTTTTCCTCGAAGTATTTATCGATGTCCTTCTTCATTGCTTGGTACTGTAAGCTGTAAATACGACTCAATGATACCTCGCTATGATTTAAGGGTGCGTATACAAAATATTAGAAGATTATCAACGCACAATTATGGATGTTAAGACATTCCCAGAATTATGGGGGGTGGGGGTAGTAAAAAAAACCCTTGTTCAGAAATGGGACCCAATTAAAAAAAACTCCCTCACATAGAAGTATAATCAATACGTTTGGATGTTGATGGTGCATTGCCGGCAGGTAGTACAGAGTAGAAAAATGTTACTCGCTCTTTGGCTATATAAACAATATCTGTATTACGTGGCACCCATAGCACGTCTCCAGGACCGGCTTCGAATATTTTGTCACCGACTTGTAACGTGAACTGTCCCTCAAGTATGTAGATGACCTCGTCATAAGTTATATGCCAAGGTATAGAGCAATCTTCAAAAACGCCAATCCCGGCTCCCAGTTTATCGGAAAACGATACATTGACCAAACCGATGGTTTTCATGCCGTTCACAGGCTCAAGGTCGAGGTCTTTTTTACGGAATATCTTTGTTTCTGACATAACGTCTCTCCTTATTAGTAGTTTCAATTTTTTTCATTACATTATTATTATCCTACCACCAACCACGAGGAATGTTGAGGGGAAAGGAATAGATTTTATAGTTTGGTTAACTTGGTGGTAAAGTCTTCTACAAAATAATTTTTTCCTTTAGAAAAAATTCTATAACCCTCATTTGTTAATATTCTTTTTTGCAAAGGAAGACCGCCTGGATACTTTTCATTAATCCTGCCATCGGACTTCAGGGTGCGCCAATAAGGGGTTATGCGTTTCTTGCCATCCCTCGCATCCTCTTCCGCCGCAAAAGCTGTTATCCAGGCAAAGATACCCGTCACTATGGGGCAAGCGGTGGTGGTTTTATGTTTTTGGGCCAGCTTTTTTCGCAGTTCGTTAATGGTAGTCAGTTTCCCCTTTGGCACTTTTTTCATCAACGCATTAACCTCCAAGGGTGAGGGTAGAACAAACTTTCCTTTGCCCCACTTCTTTTCAAGATTCTTTGGAATCTTTTTTATTTTGGGAAAGTCTTTCTCGTCATTGAGTTTGTCCCTAAATTTATATTTTTCTTTGTATCGCTTCACTTCATTGTATCCTACCACCAACCACGAGGAATGTTGAGAATTAATCATCAAACGGCACGCCCCTTTATGGATGTTACAACAATCCCGGAATTATGGGGGGCGGGGGTGGTAAAAAAAACCCTTGTTCAGAAATGGGACCCAATTAAAAAATTACTGTCACACTTCAGTCACAATGAAGTATAATATTTGCATGAATTAAAAGTGTGTGCAGGAAAAACGATGGAGGTTATTGGGAGAAAATAAGGATTGTTGTGTGTTACTCACTCCGGACCACTCCGTTATGAGCGGAGCGCTCTAACCAACTGAGCTAAGGGCCCTAAACAGGCGTAATATACGTCTTAATTCTAAGATTCAATTACATATTTGATTGAGTTAGATTTTATTATTTAAGACAAAATTCTCAACTTTTTTAAACAAATCCTCAGTAACTGTAAAATAAAAACCGTTTTCTTCATGAACGCTATGATCAGCTTTTTCATTCGTTGCATGATATTCTATTAAGTGGTCATACAAACGCTTTGGATCCTTAACGATGTACTCTCTGGAGCTATCATCAGTTAATATTAAGTCTTTCATAAGTTGCGCTACTAAATTGTTATTTTTAAAAGATCTTTTCCAATAACAGGTTTTTTCCCAAAATCTTTTGTTACAACATCTATCAATTTCTTTTCATTAAATTGTGTTGGAACAAAATGTGTTAACACAAGTTTTTTACAGCGAGTAATTTTAGCCACCTTCCCTACAATTGTTGAAGGAGTGTGATATGCCTTAACATTATGGAGCGTCTTTTTCGTTCTCATCCTAAAATAGGAATATATTTCATCTTCAATAAATACTTCATGAAGGAGTACGTCTGCTAATTGACCGTATTTCATTAAATTTTCACATGGTTTTGTATCACCGCTAATCGTCAATTTTTTCTTTTGTTGAAAGAAATTAAAACCATAGGCATATTTTACCGGTTTATGATCAACGGTGAAATATTCTACAGCAAGATCTTTAATTCTTGTTTTTCCGTATTCGCCAAACTCAGTAACTTTTACATTAAAGGCTTGAATGGAAGATCGTTGCTCATATTTTATTCGCAGCATTCTTTCATCTTTCCATACATCCATTAATTTTTTTACAAATTTTTTTGTACCTATGGGGCCAAAAATTCTCCAAGATTTCGTTCTATAGGAATGCCAACTAGATATTATCAACTGATAAAGATCAACAACATGATCTGAGTGAAGATGCGTTAAAAACAAAGCGTCAATATTAGCCGAAGATACTTTTGCTTCTTTTAATCGTTGTGTCACACCTGATCCACAATCAACTAAAATGGTTGTTTTTCTTGTTGAGATTAAATTCGCAGGACCAAATCTTTTATGATCAACGCTAGGACAACCAGTGCCTAATAGGATTAACTGCATTATTCATCAAGAAAGGTTTTTAATTTTCTTGCCCTGGTTGGATGTTTTAATTTTCTAAGAGCCTTTGCTTCTATTTGGCGAATTCGCTCTCTTGTAACACTGAATTGTTGTCCGACTTCCTCTAAAGTGTGATCGCTATTCATACCAATTCCAAAACGCATACGCAAAACCCTTTCTTCTCTTGGTGTTAATGAAGATAGAATTCTTGTTGTTGTATCTCGCAAGGAACTTTTAACGGCAGCTTCAATTGGAATTAAAGCATTCTTGTCTTCTATAAAATCACCAAGCGAACTATCCTCTTCATCTCCAACAGGTGTTGCCAAACTAATTGGCTCCTTGGCAATTTTTAAAACCTTTTTTACTTTATCCAAAGGCATATGCAATCTTTCAGCCAATTCTAGAGGAGTTGGCTCTCTTCCTATTTCTGACATAATTTGACGTGTTGTTCTTACAATTTTGTTTATTGTCTCAATCATATGGACAGGTATTCTAATCGTGCGTGCTTGATCAGCGATAGAGCGAGTAATAGCTTGTCTAATCCACCAAGTAGCATACGTTGAAAACTTATAGCCTCTTCTATATTCAAATTTATCTACAGCCTTCATTAGTCCAATGTTGCCCTCTTGTATTAGATCTAAAAACTGAAGGCCCCTATTTGTATATTTTTTTGCAATAGATATAACAAGACGCAGATTAGATTCAATCATCTCTTTTTTTGCTCTATTTGCCGATCTCTCTCCTTGTTGAACAGTGCTGACTATGCGTCTAAATTCACTAAGTGACAATTCAGTAGCTGTTTGGATTTCTTTAATTTCTTTAATGAGCTTATTAATTTCAATATGATTCTTGTTAATAAATTTTTCCCAATATTTATTTTTCTGTAAAAGAAGAGTTTGTATCCAATTTTTTTCAAAACTAAAATTTAAATAATTTTCTATAAATAAATCTCTTGAAACACCTGAATTAATCGCCATTCTAAGCATTCTGCCTTCTCGAACCAATAATTTTTTATTCAATTCATAAAGTGATTCCATTAAGGCTTCAATTGTTGAAGGATTGAAATGAACTTCTTTCATAGATGCGATCATTTCTTTTTTAATTTTTTTATATTTTTTTTCTACTGATGAGTATTTTTTTTCATTTTTTTTATTAGATAAAATCAATTCCTGGCTATATTTATGAAGTTTTTTAAATAACTTAGTTATTCCGTCAAAATCTCTTAATACTTTTGGTTTTAATTTTTCTTCCATTGCTGCAAGAGAAACATTGAGGCTCTCTTCTTCATCATCTTCATCCTTTTCCTCTGAACCATTTTCATTTTCTTCAGGGTTGATTTCATTATTACTTTCTAGTTTTTTCTTTTTTACATTTTCTTTTGTTTTTAAATATTTTTTTTCTGAACCGCCTTCTATAATCCTTAATGTGTCTTCATCTTTTGAATCATCTACGTCAGACATATCATAAGTTTGTTCCAGATCTACAATATCCCTTAAAAGCATCGTTCCTTCTTTAATAGAATCCTTCCAATTAATAATAGAACGAATAGTCATAGGACTCTCGCAGATTGCTCCAATCATTTTTTCACGACCCGCTTCTATTCTTTTGGCTATTGCTATTTCACCTTCACGACTAAGTAATTCAACAGAACCCATATCACGCAGGTAAAGTCTGACTGGATCATCTGTTTTTCCAGTTTGTTTTTTCTCTTCTTTCAGATTTTCTTCTATTGTTTTTTCATCAATTTTTTCTTTTTTTTCTTTTTTGATTTTTTTAGCTTCTTCTTCAAGCAAAACTGTTATGTTGTTTTTTTTCAGAAAGCTCTCAACTTTTGCCACATTTTCGGGTATGCGAAATTTCTTTGGAAGACTTTTCTCAATTATCTTACTTGTATATATTCCTTTAATCTTATTTTTTTCAATTAATTTAGTAACTATTTCTTTTAAACGATCATCAAACGATAAAATTTCTTTTTTCTTCTTTCTAATTTTTTCTTTAGTTATTTTTTTTGATATTTTTTTTGTTTTTCTAATTACTGGTTTCTTCTTGTGTAAAACTTTTTTTCTTACTTGTTTTTTTAAATTTTTTTTCTTCAAGTTTGTTTTTTTCTTTTTGGAATGAACAGTTTTCTTTAAAACTTTCTTTTTAACTAAGGATGTTTTTCTAACTTTATTCTTTTTTCTTATTTTTTGAGTCATAATAATCAATCAGTGTCATTAAATAATTCAAAATTCATATTTTGTAACTCCTCCCAATTTAATTGAGTTGAATTATTCACAAAGTTATCTAGGCTTTTATTTATTTTTTTCAATTTAAAAAGCCTTGTATTTAGATTTTGACAAGATTCTTTGACTTCCTCATAAGATTTTTCATCATCGTATTTTGCTGAAGCATAAGGAAAAATTTTATATATACTTGAATCCAAGCATTCGTTTAGTATTTTTTTGTATTTATCCTCCTTAAAATGATTGAATATTGCATTATTATCTTCACTAGATAATGATATTTTCTCTAATTCATATAAAAAATCTTTATAAGCTTGATCATACAAATCCGACTTCAACAATTCTGATATTATTTTTTTTCTAACAATCTTATGGTTTATGCTGCTTGTAATAAAAGACAAGACTTGTTTTCTATATAAAGATGAATCAATTTTTTTTGGGGTATTAATCTTATTTTTTACCCCATCACGCAATTGTTTTATTTTATTAAAAAAAAGTGATTTAAACTCATTTTTATAAAAATATTTTATTTTTTTATCTTTAATAGTTTCAATTAATTCATCTAAATATTTATCATATGAAATTTTTTCATCGGCATTATTAAACGACACAGCTCTACTTGATTGAGAAAAAATAAAATTGACAAGTGATTGCGGTTTTTTAATTATTTCTACAAATTTTTCAAACGAAAAGGTGTTCATAAAACTATCCGGATCATATCCTTCATCAAGAATTATAAATTGTAAAAACTTTTTAGGGGTTATCATATGTAATGCCATTAAAGCTGATTTGAATGATGCGTGTAGTCCTGCTTTGTCACCATCAAACATTATTGTTGGCTTGGTAGAATATTTCCATGCAAGATTTAGTTGTCCTTCAGTTAAAGCTGTTCCAAGAGGCGCTACAACACTTTGTATGCCATTTTGATAAAGTGATATAACATCCATATAGCCTTCGCAAATTAATAAATTATTTTTTTTTCGCGCTGCATTTTTTGCATTAGATAAATTATACAGCAAGTTTCTCTTGTGAAAGAAATGACTCTCAGGAGAATTTATATATTTAGGATTAGTATCATCAATTGCCCTTCCTCCAAACCCTGCAACATTTCCTCTTTCATCCATTATTGGAAAAATTAATCTTTTATAAAAATAATCTTTTATTTTATTATTTTTATCAATTTTGATGACATTACTTTTGATTATTTCTTTTTCACTAAATGATTTTGTTTTAAGATATTCATATAATGTTGATTTGCTATTAAAAGAATAACCAAGTTCAAATTTGGATATTGTATCCTTAGATAAATTTCTTAACTTTAAATATTCCCGGCAGTGTAAAGCATCTTGATTATACAGATTATTTTGAAACCACTCACATGATAGTTTTAAGATTTCATTAACTACATTTTCTTGTTTGGTCCTTTTATAATCTTTAAATTCAATATTAATACCTGCTTTTTGAGCGAGTTCTTTTACAGCATCCTGAAAGTTATAATTATAAAGATCGGTGTACAGCGTAAAAATATCTCCTTTTGCTCCACATCCAAAACAATAAAATGAACCTAAATTGTCATTTATTTTACATGATGGCGTTTTTTCTTCATGAAAAGGACAGCAACACCAATAATCATTCCCTTTTTTTGTAAGTTGAGTTTTTTTTTCTATTTCACCACTTAACAAAATTTTATTTTTAATTTTTTCTAAATCAATCTTAGAAAAAGACATTAGTTGTTAAGAATTAATTTTGCTATCTTTCCAGCCGTTGCAATATCAACACTCCCTGCATATTCAGACTTTAAATTATTCATTAAAGCACTCATATCTTTTAAGGATGAAAAGCTTTGTTTTTTGATTATTTCTTTAATAATTTCTTCTGTTTCTTTCTCATTAAGTTGTTTTGGCAAAAACTGTTTGATTAAATCAATTTCAAGTTCTTCTTTAACAATCAAATCATTGCGGGAAGCGATCTTAAAAGATTCAATAGAATCTTTTCTTTGTTTAATTAAGTTTTGAAGTAAAGCCAATATTTGATGATCATTAATTTGCTTGCTGGACTCACTTGTTCTATTCTCTATATCTTTATCTTTTATCGCGCTTTTTATTAAACGCAATGTATTTGCTTTTTCTAATTTTTTTGATTTAATGGCTTCCTTGTAACTCTCTTCAATTGACACTCTAATGGACACTCTTAAACTCTTAAACTCATAAACTCTCTAACTCTCTTTACTTACTTAAACAGAATCGATTATAAAATGAAAATTTACTAATATAACTCTTCTCATTAATTACAACTATTCCTTGACTAAGCTTAATAAAATGCCTAGTTAACGCCAGTTTGCTTTCATTTAATTTATGCTGAAAGACCAGTTAATTCAACCATCATTCAAATCCCCTTCGGCTGCTCTTATTCTTGAAAACGGTGATATTTTTTGGGGAAATGGGATTGGTTCAGAAAGCTGCGCTATTGGTGAACTCTGTTTTAATACATCTCAAACAGGTTATGAAGAGATACTCACAGATCCTTCTTATGCAAAGCAAATTATTACTTTTACCTTTCCGCACATAGGAATTGTTGGAGTAAATTCAATTGATATTGAATCTTCAAAAATACACGCTTGTGGATGCGTAATTAATCAACCCCTCAGTGCTCGAAGCAGTTGGAGAAGTGATGAAAATTTAGATTTTTTTTTTACTAAAAACAAAATTGCCTGCATTACCAATATAGATACTCGTCAAATCACTAGGTTGCTTGCTCAAGAAGGGGCTAAAAAAGCAGCGATTGTTAATTTTGGTAACAAGATTAATGATATAGATAAAATTAAGGAAGAAATAAAAAAATGGGATGGTCTAAAAAATCTTGATTTGGCTAAAATCGTATCTACTCAATCAAAATATGATTGGAATGAAGGTATATGGAATTTAGAAAATAATAATTACACAACAGCTCAGAATAAAAAAAAATATAAAATAGCTTGCATAGATTTTGGAATTAAAAGAAACATTTTAAGAAATTTTCATCATTTTAATTTTGATTCTATTGTCTTCAATGCAGAATCTTCTTACGATAAAATTATGTCAATTTATCCAGATGGTGTCTTTTTATCAAATGGACCGGGCGATCCTTTTGCAACTGGTGAATATGCTGTAAAAACTATTAAGAGGTTAATTGACATAGGCATCCCTATTTTCGGCATTTGCTTAGGTCATCAAATTTTATGTCTTGCATTAGGTGCGAAAACCAAAAAAATGTTTCAAGGTCATAGAGGAGGAAACCATCCTGTAAAAAATTTAGAAACAAAAAAAGTTGAAATTACATCCCAAAACCATGGTTTTGAAGTTGATAGAAATAGTCTTCCTCAAGATGTTATTGAAACTCATATTTCTTTGTTTGATGGCACTAATGAAGGAATTCGTCATAAAAAACTTCCTATATTCAGTGTGCAATATCACCCAGAGGCAAGCCCTGGGCCTCATGATAGTCATTATTTATTTAACAGATTTGAATTATTAGTAAAAAAAAATGCCAAAAAGAACTGACATAAAAAAAATTCTCATTATCGGAGCGGGTCCAATCGTTATAGGACAAGCATGTGAATTTGATTATTCAGGTGCCCAAGCTTGTAAATCACTCAAAGATGAAGATTATGAAATAGTTCTAATTAATTCCAATCCAGCAACCATTATGACTGATCCTGAAATTGCAGATAAAACATATATTGAACCTATTACAAAAAAATTTGTTGAAGAAATTATTAAGATTGAAAGTCCTGATGCCCTTCTTCCAACAATGGGTGGTCAAACAGCTTTAAATGTTTCAATGGAATTATTTAAAGATGGTGTTCTAAAAAATTACAATGTTAAAATGATCGGTGCAAATCCTAACTCTATTGAATTAGCCGAAAATAGACAAAAATTTAAGGAAGCAATGCACGAAATTAATTTAACTTGCCCTAAAAGTGTAATCGTCGAAAATATTAACCATGCTATTGATGTGAAAAAAGAATTGCACCTACCTCTTGTAATTAGACCTAGTTTTACCTTGGGTGGTACAGGCGGGGGGGTCGCCTACAACGACAATGAATTTTTTGATTTGTGTAAAAGGGGGATGAGTGCAAGCCCAACTAATCAAATTCTTATTGAAAAATCAGTTGCAGGATGGAAAGAATTTGAAATGGAAGTTATAAGGGACTCTAAAGATAATTGTATAATTGTCTGCTCTATTGAAAATATTGATCCCATGGGTGTTCACACTGGTGACAGTATAACTGTTGCTCCAGCTTTAACTTTAACTGATAAAGAATATCAACTTCTTCGTAACGCGAGCATTAAAGTTTTAAGAAAAATTGGTGTGGATACCGGTGGTTCAAATGTTCAGTTTGCAATCAACCCGAATAATGGTGAGTTTAATATAATTGAAATGAATCCAAGAGTAAGTCGATCTTCTGCTCTAGCTTCAAAAGCAACGGGATTTCCCATTGCTAAAATTGCAGCAAAATTAGCTGTAGGATTTACTTTAGATGAGCTAAAAAACGACATTACTAGAACAACACCTGCTAGTTTTGAACCTAGCATAGATTATATAGTAACAAAAATTCCACGATTTACTTTTGAAAAATTTATCGGGACAGATCCCAATTTAACTACATCTATGAAATCCGTTGGTGAAGCAATGAGTATTGGACGTAGCTTTGCTGAATCCCTTCAAAAAGGTTTTGCTTCTCTTGAACATGATTTGGATGGTCTTGACACCCCCAAAAATATTTCATCAACAAAAAAAAATATTATTAAAGAATTACAAATACAATCTTCACAGCGGCTTTTGGTAGTGGGCGAGTCATTACGGTTAGGTGTTGAAAAAAATGAAATAAACAAGATAACCAAATATGATCCTTGGTTCATAGAAGAAATTGATATGATTATTCAACTTGAAAAAGTTATTAAGAAAAATGAATTGAATAAAGAAATTTTATTATTCGCAAAGTCTAAAGGATTTTCCGATAAAAAAATTGCTAGATTAAAAGATGACGAAGAAATCAATATCAGAAAAAAACGACATAAATTAAAAATTACACCAGTTTTTCGTTTAGTTGATACTTGTGCTGGAGAATTCAATTCTAAAACCCCGTATCTCTATTCTTCCTATGATTGGAGTTTTCATAATAATAAATATTGTGAAGCAAAACCTACAAATAGAAAAAAAGTCATTATATTAGGTGGTGGACCAAACAGAATCGGTCAAGGAATTGAATTTGATTATTGCTGCGTTCATGCCGTGTATGGTCTGAAAGAGCTTGGAATTGAAACAATTATGATTAATTGTAATCCAGAAACTGTCTCGACTGACTATGATACCGCTGACCGATTATATTTTGAACCACTAACTGCAGAAAGTGTAATTGAAATACATAATAAGGAGTCAGAAAAAGGAGAAGTTCTTGGAGTGTTTGTTCAATTTGGGGGACAAACCCCTTTAAAAATTGCAAAACAATTGGAGGATGCAAATATTAATATTTTAGGAACGTCTACTCAGTCTATTGATCTTGCTGAAGATAGAGATTTATTTAGTAAAACATTAAATAATTTAAAAATCAAACAACCACTAAATGGCATTAGTAATAATATTGATCAAACATTAAATATTGCTAATAAAATTGGTTATCCTGTTTTAATTAGGCCATCTTATGTCCTTGGCGGAAGAGCTATGGAAATTGCTTATGATGATAATGCTTTAAGACTATTTGCAGAAAATGCGATGCTTGTATCTTCAAACAATAATATATTAATTGATCAATACTTAGAAAATGCCATAGAAATTGACGTTGATTTAGTTCGCGATCAAGATGGCAAGGTCTTCATAGCCGGAATTATGGAGCATATTGAAGAGGCTGGTATACATTCAGGAGATAGTGGTTGTTCGCTTCCTCCTTTTTCAATTGATGCTGACATAGAAGATCAAATTGTTGTTTGGGTAAAAAAGATTGCTCATCAAATTAATGTTGTAGGTTTAATGAATGTTCAATTAGCTCTTAAAGACAACCAATTATATGTTTTGGAAGTTAACCCACGAGCAAGTAGGACAGTTCCTTTTGTTGCTAAATCAATTAACATTCCTATTGCCAAAATTGCAGCAAAAGTCATGGTTGGAGAAAAATTAAATAAATTAGTTAATTCACTAAATCGAAAAAAATTAGATTATTTTAGTGTAAAGGAATCTGTCTTTCCGTTTAATAAATTTGATGGCGTAGATTTAATACTTGGTCCAGAAATGAAATCGACTGGTGAGGTAATGGGATTAGATAAGAATTTTTTATCTGCTTTTATAAAAAGCCAAATTGCCTCTGGAACAAACTTGCCAAAAAAAGGAAATGTTTTTTTATCTATTGATGATGATAATAAGAACAAATTACTTCCAATTGCGAAAAAATTAAAACAATTAAGTTTTAAATTAATAGCTACAAAGGGAACTGCTTCATTTCTTAATAAAAACGGACTTGAAGTAACCATAATTAATAAAGTCAAAGAAGGCAGTCCTCATATTGTGAATTTATTGTTTTCTCAAAAAATAGATTTAGTGATTAACACCACAAAAACACAGCATTCAATAAAAGATAGTTATAGTATAAGACGTACATCTTTAATTAACAACATTCCATATTACACTACAATGGCTGGTGCAAAGGTTGCTGTTGACGCTATTGAAGTCTTGAGAAAAAATAACTTAACTGTTACAACTCTTCAGTCAATAAACTAATATGTATTGACTTTAAAAAAAATAAGACCATCATATTATTATGAATAAAGTACCAATGACTGAAGTTGGCTATAAGAATTTGCAAGTTGAATTAAAAAAACTTGTTAATATAGAAAGACCGGCAATAATTACTGCAATTGCTGAAGCAAGAAGTCACGGAGATCTTTCAGAGAATGCAGAATATCAATATGCAAAAGAAGAACAAAATCTTATTGAATCAAAAATTGCAGAATTAGAAAACACCATTGTACAAGCTGAAGTTATTGATATTTCAAAATTATCAGGAAAAGAAATAATTTTTGGAGCTACGGTTAAAATTAAAGATAACGAAACAGGCGAACAATCAACCTATCAAATTGTAGGGGAATATGAATCTGATATAGAAAATAAAAAAATTTCTGTTAATAGCCCTATGTCCCGAGGATTAATTGGTAAATCCAAAAATGATGTTGTTGAAATCAATAGCCCTAAAGGAATAAAATTTTACACCGTTATATCAGTAAAATTTCAATAATAATTTTGAACTTCAGTAAAAAAAATATTTGGATCGTAACAGACGGATCTGAAGGAATGATAAGTCAAGTTAATGGATTAGCTCAACAGCTCAGCAACAGAATCTTTAATATTAAAACCGATTTAATTTTTCCTTGGTCTATACTTCAGCCAGGCTTTCTCCCTGTTTATCGATGGATATTTAAAAACAAAATAGATT
Organism: Pelagibacteraceae bacterium; assembly: GCA_017639935.1. GTDB lineage: Bacteria > Pseudomonadota > Alphaproteobacteria > HIMB59 > JAGFWP01. The sequence goes on along the minus strand of JAGFWP010000010.1, from coordinate 2,673 downwards.
TTCATAATAAACCACACATAATAATTAGCTGTGGAAGAAAAAGTGTCTATTTTTCATTATATCTAAAAAAAATATTTATGAAAAAAATAATTACAATACACATACAAAATCCCAAAATTAATATTAATAAATTTGATTTCATTATTTCTCCAAATCACGACAACATAAAAGGAAATAATGTAATAAAATCCATTGGAGCTATACATCAATTTACTAATAAAATGATTGAATCAAAAAAAAATTCTTATCTATCTGTCCCAAAAAATAATTTAATCAGCTTCATTATAGGTGGAAACAATAGACATTATAAATTTACAAAAGAAACCTTATTAGACTTAATAAACAAAATAAAACATTTGAAAAAAAAATATTCAAAATTTAATTTTTTAGTGATTGGTTCCAGAAGAACAGGTTTAGATATTATTAGATTTATGAAAGAGAAATTAGATAAAATTGCATATGTATGGAATGGTGTTGATGAAAATCCATACATTTTCGCACTTAATAATTCTATATTTTTTGTAGTAACCTCTGACTCAACATCAATGATTTCTGAATGTGCATTTACTGGTAAACCTATTTTTGTTTTTCATTTACCTTTTAAAAGAGTGAGCAAAAGAATTGAAAACTTTCATCATGAATTTGAAAATTTAAAGATTACTAAAAAATTTTATGATCATATTGATTTGAAGCCATGGCAATATGAAACTCTTGATGAAGCAAAAAGAATCTCTGGTATTGTAAAAGAAAGAATAATAAAAGGTTTTAATGAATATAGATAATATTCTTGAATGCTCATATCCATACAAACATTGGGCAATATCTGAGTGTTTACATAATGAAACTTTAAATGAAATTTCCTTTGCTCAGATTCCAGATGGAGAAAGGGTATATGATGGAACAAGAGCAGCTGATCATACAGGTAAAGGTGTAGATGGTAAACTTCGTCTTTTTGTTGATAAAAACAATTGTCAATATTTCCCAAATTTAACTAAACTTATTAATGAATTTCAAGTTAGTTTAGCATCTAAGATTTCTCTATTATTGCACAAAGATTTGTCAAAATCTTTTGTAAGACTTGAAATCATTGGCGATAGAAAAGGTTTTTGGTTAAAGCCACATAAAGACATTCCTGAAAAACTAATGACAATGATGATTTGGGTCAATCCAAACAATGAGCATGAAAATCTTGGAACTGATTTATATAATGAAAAATTTGAACTTGTTAAAACAGTAAAATATCATCATAATACTGGATATTTTTTTTCATCAGGAAATGACACTTGGCACGGATTAGAAATGAAAGAAATTAATAAAGAGAGACGATGCATTCAAATTAATTATGTTTCATTTGAAACTGATTGGCCTGTAATTGCTTAGGTCAAGTTGAAAATTAATATTCAGACCCAATATTATATAAGATGTCTAAAATAATAGAGACAAATGTTTTAATAATCGGTTCAGGACCGGCTGGTTACACTGCTGCTATATATGCTGCAAGAGCCAATCTTCAACCTCATCTAGTATTAGGATTGGAGACAGGTGGTCAGTTATCTACTACTACTGATGTTGAAAATTACCCAGGCTTTGCAGATATCATACAAGGGCCTTGGCTTATGGAGCAAATGAAAATTCAAGCAGAAAAAGTTGGAACAGTAATACATAATGAAATAATTGTTGATGTCAATTTTCAAACTAAACCTTACTTAGCTACTACAGATTCAGGAATTCAATTTAAAAGCAAAACAATAATTATCTCAACTGGTGCTCAAGCAAGATGGCTTGGTATTGATAGCGAAGAAAAATTTAAAGGCCATGGTATTTCCGCCTGTGCTACATGTGATGGTTTTTTTTTCAAAGATAAAGAAGTAGTTGTAATTGGAGGAGGAAATACTGCAGTAGAAGAAGCATTGTATTTGACCAATTTTGCATCTGAAGTAACATTAATTCACCGAAGAGATTCTCTGCGATCTGATAAAATTTTACAAAACAGATTATTAAAAAGTCCAAAAATAAAAATTTTATGGAATAAAAAAGTAATAGAATTTTTTGGAAGTAAAAATCCAATTTCATTGGAAAAAATAATACTTGAGGACACAATTAATCATAAACACTCAGAGCTTCCTGTGTCAGGTGTTTTCATTGCTATAGGTCATAATCCTGCGACTTCATTGTTTGTGAATAAACTTAATATGGATAAAGAAAATTATATAATCACAAAACCAGATAGCACAGAAACAAGTATTGAAGGAGTTTTTGCTGCTGGAGATGTTAAGGATAAAATATACCGTCAAGCTATAACTGCTGCTGGTATGGGCTGCATGGCTGCTCTGGAAGCGGAGAAATATTTAGCTGAGCTCGATTAATTAACCCTGTCTCGCTTTCATTCTAGGTTTTTTCTTATTAATTACGTAAATGCGTCCTTTACGTCTCACCAGTTTACAACCTTTATCTCTGGTTTTAGCTGATTTCAATGAACATCTAACTTTCATTTCAAGAAACCTATTAAATTCTAGGTATATTTTTGTCAAATGTATATTAAATATAAAAATATATGAAAAATCGTTACATTTCCGGACGCTCAAATGTCTTAGGAACTAATGGTATGGCTGCTACTTCTCAGCCCTTAAGTTCTCTAGAAGCAGTATCTATATTAAAAAGAGGTGGCAATGC
>JAGFWP010000001.1 GCA_017639935.1 Pelagibacteraceae bacterium | reverse complement strand
GACAAACTTTCTGTCTCTTCAAAATACCTGTCCTTGTTCCCGAACTTCATCATAGGAACGTACTTTCCTGATCAAAGATATGTCGGCGTGCATCTGAACCAGGGGCTTGGAGCGAGCCGCAGTTATCAAAAAAGAGTCATTTACGATTCAGAGGGACATGAACTCACAAAAGATGAAATTGATTTTCATAAAAAACTTTGGACGCAAGTTCATAAGGAAGATCATGCGATATGCGAATTGCTTCAACAGGGACGCGCCTCACCTGTGGCAAAAAAAGGAGGCGTGTTGTCACCTCATTGGGAAAACCATGTCCGTGAATTCCAGAAACTCGTGATTGAGTCAGTTATGGGATATTCAAAGATTCAAAAGGAAAGAATAGAAGCCTGACAAAATAACAATACCGAATACAAGAATATTAATTTAAAAAGATTTATTTATAAAAAGGAAATCAAGAACAAAAACTTTTTTCTTCAGCGAGATTCTTTATCAGGCAATTTTTATTCGTGCTTTTTGAAATCGCCTCCTCGGCTAAATTTTTTCCTTTACCAACGGAAAAAGCGATGTTGACCATTGATAGAGTTTTTCTAAACGCTCCGGCATTGGTTACGATCGTGCCGATCGAAACAGCGGGATTGGCGATGGTCAAGCCCAAAACAAGAATATTTTTTTTATTAAACATTTTTTTATTGAAATATTTATTTTCTTTCGCCACTGAAGCTTGAGAGAAAAGAATCATCAACAAACAGATGAATATTGCACGCATAAATTAACATAAGCGAAACTGATATATTTTGCACGCTTTTTATTTAACATAAGAAGCCTACTCTATTATCTACTAGTCATTTAAGGTCCGTAAATGGACATTTATGGTAGTTCTATTATGAACCTTAACGCGATTGATCTTTTTCCAAAAATAGAGTGTTGATTTTATATGAGTCAAAATTCAAGTAATTACTTGTTTTCTTTGGTTAAACTAGTTTTCCTTCTTTAATTTTTCATGAAATATATAATGATGAAGATGAAAGAGAATGTTAGAAAAATTATTAATAATTTGCTGCTATTTAGATTATCATCCCAGAACCAGATTGGTGGATGTGAAAATTGGATTTGGACCTTCAGGCAAGATTGAAAAGGTTGAATGTAAGATTTGCAAGAAAGTTTACATTCGTGACAAAAAAACAATTAATCCGACAATAATTCTTCTAATCATTTTATTATTTGTCATAGTTATGTTGCTCTTATAGTTGCCAGCATATATTGAGAGATATTAAACTTAATTTTATCTGAGGAGGCAATATGTCAGTAGTTAGAGTTACTACTATTAATTTTAAAACAAAAGAAGCAGCAGACGACTTAGTTAAATCTTATTGTGAAGACGCACCGACCGAGTTTCCTGAAGCGGAACAACTTCTGCAAATAAGAGTGGATGACACGACGGTGATGGCCGTTTCCTTGTATGAAAATAATGAAGCAATGGAGAGGGCTTCAGCTGCAAGAAGCAAGCGAATGGGTTCAAATCAAGACCAATTTGCTTCCGTGGACACAAAAGTCGGAACAGTGGAATTGAATCATTCAAAAGCCTAGACAACTTTATTTCTACAATAAAAAATCAATAAAAGGAGATATTTATGGAAACTGGTTTTAAAGAACGATCATTCAAATTAATTTATTGGATTATGCTCATTTTTCTGGCTGGAGATACGATAGATACGATTTATCGTACAGTCACTGGTTTTTTTGGAGATGGCACAACTTTTCCAGGAAGCGACATAGTCGTTAACCACACCTCATCAGACATGGTTGTGTTTCTAATCATTATGATTGGAGTGATTTACGGGATATATCTTTTATACAACCTTAAAAAAATCGGTGGTTACTGGGTCGTAGGTTCAAACATTGTGTTTATAATTTATGCCTCAATATTCGGTCCAATCGCTGAAGTCGGTTTTTCTACAGTCTTGCCAATAATGGCTCTTTATTTCTCTATTTATGTTGTTTTAGTTATCGTTGTTCCCTGGTACTATTCGGATAAATTTGAATAAAATCGACTAAGAATTAATTTATTTTTTTAAGGATAGTAGCGGGAGATAAAGCTCCCGCATTGTTTTAGATGCTTACACTTCAATCGGACTTAATTCCCACACTTGAACACTTTCAACACATTCATCAAAAATGGATTTTGCTATCGGATTATTACCTGCAGCAAATTCTTTCAAACCTTCTTCGTTATGCACGGAGATTTTAAACATAACATAACTTTTGTCTGGCGCTATTGCGGGAACCGTTTTTTCAACATGGGCAACACTTTTTCTTACGCCCATTCCTTCATCAGACTGCATCCATCCCATGAATTTTTCAAACATTCCATCTCCCGATTTAAATTTTAACAGTGCGATCATTTCTTTTTCCATAATTCCACCCTTTCCATTGTAAAAATTGATCTATATCAAAAAAATGAAAAAAATGTTATATTTCTCTAAAAAAAAAATGTTACACAGTTCTAGAGCTATACTGGCCCTTAACGGGATAGTTATGATGCTGATGGGTTTGTCATTCATAATCTTTGCCAAGAAAATGACAGTTACGATATTTCCAAGTGTTATTTCAAATCCAGAAGCACTGGAGGTTGGTATAACCCTTAGATATCTGATGGGCGCGGGATCAATTATGATAGGCATAATTTTATATTTAGCCCGCATATCAGTGAGATCGGGGGCTCAGAGACTCTTGCTTGGATCAGGCATAGGTTTTTTTCTGATATTTTTTACTGGTTTATTTATTTTATTAAGCGGCAAAGGAAACATCCCTATTGTAGCCTTACTTATCTATCCCTTTTTAGGTTCATTATCGTTGTACGTTTCAACCAGAAGGTATCAAGAATAATTATTTTCCAAGAAAAATTAAAAATAAATTTAATTAACTATTTTTTCCGTTTGATCTGGGCACCAGATTTGAAATTCACAGTTATTTGGAAAATACTGTGTTATTCTTGATATGAAAGTGCCGTGACTGATAACCGCAATTTTTTCTTCATCTCTTCCATCAATCCATTTTTTGAATTTTTTTACACGCGCATTCAGATCTTGTATCGATTCATAATTTATTTCTTTCTCGTCAATGGGAACATCATTATTCCACCAAAATTTTCGCAATCCAGAAAAATCAAAATTTGCAAATTCTTTCTTAAGCACATCTGGTTGTCTTCCTACGTCAGAAGAGTCATTTAAATATTCACGAATAAAAGACAGGACGACCGTGTTTTGAATTGGTCTTGGAAACATATATTCAAACGTTTGCAAGGCTCTCGTTAAAGGTGAGCAAACAATTAAATCAAAATCAATTTTATCCAATATCTTTTTGGCTCTGGCAGCTTGCTGCTTTCCTAAATTCGTAATGTGCGGATCATAATAAAAAGTCTGATAATCGAGATCAAGTGATGCATTCGCTTCAGATTGTGCGTGACGAATTAAATATACTTCCTTTTTCATTTTATTTCGATTCATTGGTTGTAAAAAATCAAATATTATGAACTATTTAATTCCTGCAGTCATAAAGCTTTGCACAAATTGTTTTTGAAAAATCAAGAAACCAATAAATAATGGTGCTGAGGTCATTATTGTTGCTGCATTAATAGTTGACCATTGAATACCAGCATCAGCCATAGAAAAAATACTTAACCCAACTGTTAATGGTCGTGTTTCAACTGAATTAGTAATAATTAAAGGCCATAAAAAATTATTCCAATGGTGACTTACTGATACCAATCCATAAGCAACAAATGTTGGTATAGAAAGAGGCACATAGACACTCCAAATTATTCTTAAAATACCTGCGCCATCAATTCTAGCGGCATCATCTAATTCTCTAGGAACAGTTTTAAAGGTTTGCCGTAATAAAAAAATACCAAAACCTGATGCCATATATGGGAGTCCTATTGCTAAAATTGTATCAACCAATCCCAGTAAACGCATTGTTTTATAATTTTCAACCAATAGAATATCTGGCATAATCAGTAGTTGTAAAAGTACCAAAGAAAATAATAAATTTTTAAAGGGAAATTCAAAACGAGCAAAAGCAAAAGCAGCAAGTGTACAAAAGAAAAATTGACATAACAGAATGAGAGTTACAAGAATAACAGTATTAAATAAATATCTTGCAAAAGGTGCTTGGGACCAAGCATCAATAAAGTTGTAAGTAGTTAATGGGGCAGTTAGATCAAAGTTTGCTTCAAATTCTGAAGGGTGAATAGCAGTCCAGATAGCGAAAGCTAAAGGTATGATCCACAATAAAGCTAACAACCAAGCCCCAATAAAATTTAAATAATCAGAATATATTTTGGATAGAAATTTCATTGATAATGAACCTTTCTATCAAGAAAAAAAAATTGTCCGATGGCTAACAAAGATAGTAAAAAAATTAAGACAACAGTTAATGTCGAACCATAGGCTGTATCCCAAAAATAAAATGCAACTTCATAAATATAATATAATAATAAATTGCTTGCATTATCTGGACCACCTTCAGTCATTATAACAATATGATCAACTAAACGAAAAGAATTAATAACAGCGTTAACCGAAATAAAAAGTGTTGTTGGCATTAGCAGTGGAAAAGTAATTTTTCTAAATATATACCAATTACTAGCTCCTTCAATCATAGCCGCCTCCCGCAATGATGGAGGAATAGCTTGTAGTCCTGCTAAATAAAATATCATAAAAAAACCTGCTTCTTTCCATATAGAAACAATCATCACAGCCCATAAAGCAGTATCTTCAGATCCAAGAAGATTCAAATTTGGTAAATTAAAAAAACTTCTAATTTGATCAATTAATCCAAAACCAGGTGTGTAAAAAAATAACCAAATGTTACCAACTGCTATTAAAGGTAAAATTGTTGGCATAAAAAACGAGAAACGCAAAAAAGGTCTTCCTATTATTTTGCTATTTACCCATAAAGCCATAATCAAAGATAAAATAATTGAAGATGGTATTGTTCCAAACGCGTACCAAAGATTATTAGAAATAACTTTCCAGAAAACAGGATCATTGATTAATGTGTCATAATTTTCAAGGCCAACAAATTTAGTAGGCCGTTTTCCACGAGGTGTTGAAAAAAAACTAAATATGATTGTTTTTACAGCAGGAATATGCGTGAAACTAATCAAAAGTATAAACCCGGGGGTTAATAGTAAGGTCACATAAATTAAATTAAGTTTTTTATTCATATAGAGAATAATAATAAATAACGGCGCTGATTAAAATTTAAAAGCGCCGTTATATGAAAAGATTATCTGTAATCTTTCAGTATCTTATCAATTTCTACTTGAGCTTGACTTAAAGCTTCCTCTGCTGATGTTTTTCCAGCTACCGCTCCTTCAAGAGCATTGTTGAATATTTTTGTAACTCTAGGATTTTCATATGTTGAAAATTCTGCACCAGCATATTGCAATTGTTCCTTTGCAACTAAAGCAGGAGGGAAGTCAGCTGCATAACTTTTCATTGCATCAGTTTCCCAAGCATCAAAACGTGGAGCTACATAACCTGTTGCCATACACCAAATTGCTGCTTGATCAGCCGAAGTTATCCATTTTACAAAATTTACGGCTTCTTTTTGTTCTTCTTCAGATATGCCTTTAAAGATGTAAAAATTTCCGCCACCGGTTGGTGCACCGTAACTTTTATTTGCAGGAAGCATTGCTACACCAAAATCAAATGGAGCATTTTTTCTTACATTTGTTAAGTTACCAGTTGTAGTCCACATCATCGCAGTTTGACCTTCAAAGAAAGCTTTTGGAGTTGGCCCCCAACCAATTACGTCAGGGCGCATTGCTCCATGCACCATACTTAGATCCATCAAATATTGAAGAGCTTCTATCATCTCAGGGGTATCTAAATAAGTTTCAGTCCCAAGACCATTAGTAATTTTTGCACCATTTTGATATGCCAATCCACTAAATAACCAATAAGGAAAACCTTGGGATGGAATTCTTATACCATAGCGTGTTACGTTACCATCAGCATCTTTTTTAGTCAATTTTTTTGCAAACTCAACTTGTTCTTCCCAATTCTTTGGAGGAGTGTTAGCATCAAGACCAACTTCTTTAAAAGCTTCCTTATTGTAATAAAGTACAGGTGTTGATCTTTGGAAAGGTATACCATAAGTAACTCCATCAATTTGACTATTCAACATGAATGCTGGAAAGAAACCACCTATCCATGATTCTTTATCTTCTGCACTAACTAAATTATCCCACGACATAACCAAATCTTCATCAACAAATTTATACATATCAGTTGACAGCATCACTGCTAGTTGAGGAGGTTTACCCCCTCTTGCCGCTGTTAATGCTTTAGTAGTAGTGTCGCTATAAGAGCCAGCATAAATTGCATTGATATTTGCTCCAGGATTTAGCTCCATATAAGATTGTGTTAATTTTTCAATTGTTACTGCTGCCGTACCTCCGATTGCAACTGGAAAGTAAAAATCCAACTCAACTGATTTAGCTGAGAAACCCCCAAAAGAAAATAAAACAGCAAAAAAAATAAAAAACTTAAATATATTTTTTTTCATAATTCCTCCTATGATTTTAACCGTAAATTTAAGTTTAATTCTAAAACCTAAACAATGTAATTTACTAGTAAAACTTTTTACTTATCAACAAAAATAAACATTTATTTAACATTAAATGTCAACAACTAGATGAAAATGGTCACCTATAGAGAAAATATTTTGCTAAATATTGACTATGATGTAAAGGTGGCTAAA